>JBIIQM010000022.1:0-46207 GCA_044342075.1 Pirellulales bacterium | reverse complement strand
GACGGCAAGATCGACGAAGGCGCCGACGGCTTCGACGACAACGGCGACGATCTGGCCGACGATGCCGGCGAGCGCGAGACGAGCCCGCCCTATCCCGGGCCGCTCCGCGGCCTCGAGGTGCGCGTGCGGTGCTACGAGCCCTCGAGCCGCCAGATCCGCCAGATCACGGTCCGCCATGCGTTCCCCGCGAATTGACGGGTCCGACCGAGATTCCCTAGATTTTGTGGTTATGTGCCGCCTTTTGCTCCCTGCCTTGTTCGCCTTCTTGGTAGCGATGCCGACGGCCATGGCCGAGCCGGACAATCCCCCGGCAGGCCTCGACGCGCAGCTCGCAGCGTTGCATGACAATGCCCGCATGGCCCGCGAAAAGCGGGAATTCGCCAAGGTCGAAGATCTTCGCCTCGAACGGCTCGCCCTGCTCGCGACTGCCGCTGCCGGCGACGACAAAGCCGCTGCCAAGTCGCCCTGGGTGGCCGGGGCGAAGGCGATCGCCGAGGCCGACTCGCTCATCAAGGCCATGCAATACGAGCAGGCCTGCAAGCTGCTCCAACAGGCATGGCAGCCGTTTATGAAATCGGCCCGCGGCGAGCCCGTCTTCGGCGACGTGGCCATGAAACTCTTCGAGGCCACACAGGCGGCGCTCGCCGTCTATCCGGCATTCAACGCCGTCGATGCCGACGTGCTGCAGAAAGCGGTGCAACTGGCCGCCGATGCCGACCCATGTGCCGTTGAGGCGAAGGCCGCCGACGCCTTTCTCACCACCCCTGATCCCGACGAGGCATTCGAACGCGCGGAACTCCGCCCGTCTCTCAAGGCCCGCAATCAATTGCTGCTCGACATTTCATACGATGCCAATCGCGACGAACGCGCTCTGCCCTGGCACGCGCCCACCGAATACCTCAAGGCCCAGAGCAGTAGTTTCGTGCTCGGTGACCTTGGATACGGTGAGCGATTTCTCGGGCCGCGTCGCCATCTGCACGGCCGCGATGGCTACGACGAACCATTCACCATCGTGATGGGCGGTTCGCTGTTGATCACGCACCGGGATCCAGACGGCCTCAAGCGGCCCATCGTCGCCGATTACGCGGCGAAACAGGGCCGCTGGCTCCGAATGCGGCCGCGAATCCTCCGAGTGGAGCCACCCTCCTTCAAGCCGCAGGCGTGGCGGATCGACGAGACTCGGCTCAACGCCGACATCCGCGCGGCCGTTGAAGATGCCGTCCGTGAACGGCAGCGGGTGCTCCGCAATCGCCTGGCCATCTCAGCCGACGGCCTCAAAGCCGCCACCAAGGCCAAGGCCCACATCCGCAAGATTCTTGGCTGGATGACGGAGCCGCCCAAGGGGCAGAAACCGCCCACATTTGACGAGGCGATCCAGATGGTGGCGCAGGGCTACGTGAACTACGCCAAGCGCTTCCCGGAGGAGCGGGACGATGCAGAGACGGCCTACAACAAGGTGCTCGATGCAGGCAAGCAATGGGAAGAGTTTCGTCAGGTAAGCGATGCCGTCTTGGCCTCGGTCGGTGGGACCAACGCCAACATCGATGCCGCCACTGCGGCGACAGCCCTGGCGAATTTTCTCTCGCTGGTCGCCAAGGAAGAGGATGAAGCCACCGAAGCAGCCGACGTCATCCAGGTCGACGAGTCGGAAAAGCCGGATGCAGGCGACGCCGCGGAGGCAAACGCATTGCGGCTGGATGCCCGCGAACTGCGATCCCGGCTCTCCCAGCAGAAGGAACACTACGACACGCTGGCGCTCTTTCAGTTGATGAACAGTGTCCATCGCCCCGCACTCGAGGCGACGCTGACGAAGTCCCAGCCCGTGCAAAACACTTCACCCGCGCTAAACGACGAACAGGGACCTTCGCCGGCCGAACGGCTGACCCAGGCCCTCAAGCAATACGACGCCACCCTCGCAAAAGCCGCGGGCAACCAGCCTTCGCGCAACGGACAAGACGCGCCGGCACGGCCGCTGGTCATCACGCTCGACACGCTGCGGCAAACCGCCGCGGCGCTCCGTGAGATCAGCGCTGTGCTGCGCGGGACCAATGCCGAACCTGCACGCGCCGATTTTTTCGACCGCTTCGTCCGCACGCTCGACGACGTAGCCCGCACGGTGACCCTCGAAGAAGACATGGTCCGCTTCTGCACGGCCGAAAACCTGGACCGCAGTTGGAAGGTGGGCCGCGCGACGTGGCAGGTCTACGACTTCCCCGCCGACACCCCGCAAGACCGGCTCGCCGGCATGCTCAACGCCTGCCCGCGACTGGCCTTCAGCCTCGCCGACTTCGACCGACTCGTGAAAGACGCCGGAGAGGAGGGTCTGCCGACGGACGCCCGGCTTCCGTTGCTCGCCGGCTGCACCACCGTGGCCCGCAATCGGCTTGTCGAGAATGGCAGCAACCAGCCGATGCTGCGGGTGCCGCGCGGCATCGCCGACCCGTGGACGGCAATCCTGCTCGATGTGGATCAAGACGCCGGACAGGACTTCGCGCCGGCGCTCGTGGAGGGCCAGGAAGGAGGGTATCTCTGGCTCGACGACAACGGCGGCCGCGTGAAATTGTCGTTTGCAACGAAAGCCGATGCGGAGCCCGCCATGGTGGTACGATTCGCCGGGGCGGACGGCCACTCACCCCTCGGCGCTTCGCCCGACACCTTCGATGCCAGGCGGTTTCTAAAGGATCGACGCGGCAACACAATCACGCTCGACAGGTCGGGAGAGCTTTCTCCGACCAGGGCGCACTACTACGACATCCGCTCACCGTCGGGCGAATCGCTGACCGACCGCTCCGTGAATTACGTCATCCAGGACTGGATCGACCTCGACCGCAACATCGTCAACTCATTCCTGCCCGACGTTATGCTGCTGGCCCCGTCGCTGCCCGCCTGGCGGCTTTACCGCCACGAGTACATGCGTCCCTCGCCGCGCAACGAATGGAAATGGACCGTTGCCCGGCGGGTGTTCTCGCTCGCCCCAGAGCCGGCGACCGATCCCAACGCCCAACCACCCGTGCAATAGCGCCACATGCCGCCAGTCATCAACCGCCACCACACGCACGCCCTGTTCACAGCATCGCTCTGCGCGATCGTGCTTGCAGCCGGCGCCATGTCGGCCGGCTGCAAGAAGGAGCCTCCACCGCCGCCGCCACCGCCTGCCGCGCCCCCACCGCCGCCTCCTCCTCCGCCCCTCACCGAAGCGGAAGTTGCCGGTCGCATGGGGCCATTGTTTCTCGTGCTTTATGAGCGCGGCTTCAATCCGGCCATGCTCATGTCGCCGGACCGATGGGCAGCGGGAAATGCCACGCAGGGCGGCCTACCGCCCTCTGCGGCCAAGGCTGCCGAGGAGGCCGCCGCCAACACGCCGCCGCTCACGAATGTCATCCGCAAGAAGTGCGAGCGAACCGGCATCGATCCCGCCACGGTGCTCAAGTGCGCGAGCGATCTCGCACAGAAACTGCCGGCTCCGCAGGCCCGTGAGATCCTGCTTGCCATCTATGTCTTGCAGGCGATGAAAGATGCCGACGATGGCAACCTCCACCGGGCCCATGTGCTGCTCTCCGATGCGCTCACCGAGATGAACGACGGACAATCGGAGGACATCACCGCTTCGATCGCGAGCCTGCGGCGGTTTTTTACGGAGGTGCCGGACGCAAAGCGGCTGCAGGATTTTGCGCGGCAGCTCGACCGTTATGTGCGCCTGCAGGAGGAAAACTTTCTCCTCTACGGTGAGCACGCGTCCGTTTTGCATGCCGGTGGTCTGACCGCCGCGGCCGATTTCACGCGTGAGAAACTGCTCACTCAATTCGACCTAGTGACGCTTCCGCTCATCGATCTGGCCGTCGCCCGCGGCGAGAGCTACGCATTTCGGCCGCCTGACCAGCTGCAGGAAACCCGCCGCCGCCTCGGCGCGCATGCCGATGCGCTGCGGGCGACGCGGCCGAGTGAACGCGACGATTCTTTCCGCACGAAGGCCGCCCTGAAAACTGCGCCCCGCAGCATAGCCGAATTGATGGAGGCAGTCGGGGCCCACGCGGAGCTCCTCGCTGCGGCATGCCCCGCGGTCTACGACCGTGACAAGAAGGAGTTTTCCTCGCCCGAATTATGGACGATTCTCCGCGACAAGCAGCGACTCGACGCCACGGCCGAATGGTGCGCCGGCAAGCAGGCGGCGGCCGGGATCGCCGACGGCTCCGGGCATCTGCTTCTCGCCGCCCACTGGCTCGAGGAGGGGCGGTCGGAGCTTGCCCGCACCGCCTTCGTGGCCGGCGCAGAGCAGCTCCTGGAACGCATCAAGGCGGTGAATCTCGGATCGGTTCGCGGCGAAGCGGACGGAAGCCGTGAGCAGCTCACCGAGGCGCTGATCAGCCAACTCAATGCCTACCGTCTGCTGATGGCGGCATCGCTCATCACCGCGAGTCCACCCGGGGCCCACGTCGATTCCCGCGACTCCTACCTGCCGCAGCTCGAGGTGCTCCTCCTGGCGTGGAAGCAGGCGTGGCTGAAGTGCGGCCTGCCGCAGAAGCCTGCCGACGCCGCCATCACGGGGTTCGCCAGGAATTCCGAGCAGTATCGGCGCAGGCTGCGTGAACGATCCGGCGCCGTCCGCATGGCAGGCCGCGGCGACCGCTACTTCTTCTTCGACTACCGCTTCCGGAATGGCGATGTGCCCGACATCGTGGTCTCCAAGGCCTCGGCGGACGAGCTCGTCGAGAACCCGAGGATCGGCGAGCTCGCCGCCACGGAGCGGTTTCTCGAATTCGTGAAGGGCTTCCAGAGGCCGCGCGAATTCAGCCCCGGCTTCACCGGCCGCTGGAAGTAGGACGGGCTTCAGCCTGTCACTGTATCAGCTTCAGCCTGCCAAATGCGCGATCCACAATCCATGCCCTCCCGCATCCTGAAGGGCCGCTACCGCATCATCTCCAAGCTCGCCAAGGGCGGCATGGGCGTGACCTATCGCGCGTGGGACAAGCCGATGGGCGTGCCCGTCGTCGTGAAAATGCCGATGCGTCAATACTTCGACTCTCCCGGCTTCCTCGACCGCTTCGACCGGGAGATCAGGGCGTCGGCCGCGCTCGTGCATCCCCATGTGGTGCCTCTCGTCGACTACGGCGCCGACAAGGGGGAACCCTTTCTCGTCATGCGGTTTCTGCCCGGCGGCTCGCTTGCCAACCGGATTCCGAAGGGGGAGGACGGCACGAGCACCCCGGTGGCGCCGGCATTTCTACGGTGCTTCCTGCCGGGCATCGCCGCGGCCCTCGACTATTCCCACTCTCGCGGCATCGTTCACCGCGACGTGAAGCCGGGCAACATCTTCTTCGACGCCCAGAGCATCGCCTACCTCGGCGATTTCGGCTTGGTGAAGATCCTCGAGGAATCGGCCATGGATGGCGACGACGCCACGCTCGCCAGTGCTGGCACCGCCGTGGGCACGAAGTCATACATGGCGCCCGAGCGCTGCGTGATCGGCGGCCGGTTCGATGGCCGGTCCGACCAGTATTCACTCGCCGTGACAGTCTACGAATTGCTTGCCGGACGGAAGCCCTTTCTCGGGAAGACGGCGCCGATCCTCAAGGAGCATGCGAATGCCCCCGTGCCGTCGCTTGCCGCCATGCGGCCTGAACTGCCGGCGAGCCTCTGCGAGGCGATCGACCGCGCGCTTTCCAAGCGGCCCGAGGATCGCTTTACCACCTGCGCCGACTTCGCCCATGCGGCGCTCAAGGAGGTGCCGTCGCTCGAAGGCACCCCGGGCATCGTTCGGTTTCTCTGCCCCAAATGCGCGCGGCTCCTGCGGCTGCCGGAGTCGGCCGCCGGCGAACGCGGCCGCTGCCCCAACTGCCGCGCCCCGATGACGATCGCGAAAGACCTCGCCGCCCTCTGGCTCGACTCCGAGAAGGAGCCGCAGTTCGACGAACCACTGGAACTCCGCCCAACTTTTCCGCCAGTCGCGCAATATCCCAAAGACGCCGGCCTGCCAATGACCATCCTCTCAGCGGCGATCGCAGCAGCTATCGCCCTCGGCAGCCTGATAGGGCTCGCACTCCTGATCAAGTAGGACAGGCTTCAGCCTGTCACACGGCAGGCTGGAAGCCTGCCCCACCGAGACAGGCTAAAGCCTGTCCTACTCCCCAAATGCGGCCGCGGGGCTAGAACATTGGCATGACCACCACCTGCGCCCCCCCCTGCCCGGCACCGCTCGCCATCGATCTCGGCGATGCCCGCGAGCGGCTCGTCAACCACCGACTCTATGCCCTCGTGAATTCGCCCGAGCGGCTGCGGCGGTTCATGGAGATGCACGTCTACGCCGTCTGGGATTTCCAGAGCCTGCTCAAGGCGATGCAGCAGCGGCTCACCTGCACCTCGATCCCCTGGCTGCCCACGCCCGACCGCGAGGCCCGCCGGCTTGTCAACGAGATCGTGCTCGACGAGGAATCGGACGAACTGCCCGAGGGGGGCTCCGCCTCCCACTTCGAGCTCTATCTCGAGAGCATGCAGGCCGCCGGCGCCGACACGCGGCCCATCGAGCGGCTGCTCGACCTTCTGCGGGCGGGCGCTCCGCTGCCCCAGGCACTCGCCGGCGCGGGCGTGCCGGCCCCGGCGGCGGAATTCGTGCGCCGGTCGTTCGCCGTGATCGAAAGCGGCTCGACGCATCGGATCGTGGCCGCCTTCACGTACGGCCGCGAGGACGTGATCCCCGACATGTTTCGCCACCTCGTCGTCTCGCTGGCCGAACAGGACCCGGCCACTTGGGGCCGCTTCCGCTACTACCTCGAGCGGCACATCGCCCACGACGACGCGAAGCACGCCCCGGTCTGCCGCCGGATCGTCGCGGGGCTCTGCGGCGACGATGCCCAAAAGTGGGCCGAGGCCTCGCAGACCGCGCGGGAATGCATCGAGGCGCGGATCGCGCTTTGGGACGCGATCGCCAAGTAGCGATCGCCAAATAGGACAGGCTTTAGCCTGTCGTGATTTTGACAGGCTGAAGCCTGTCCTACTTTTCGGCAGGCTGAAGCCTACCCTACTTGGCGGCGGCGAGTTCGGCCTTCTTGCGCTCCTCCACGATTTCCTTCTGCACGTTGCCCGGCGTCGGCCGGTACTTGCTGAATTCCATCGTGAAGACGCCCTGACCCTGCGTCATGCTGCGGAGGTCGGTCGAATAGCCAAACGTCTCGGCCAGCGGCACCTCGGCGATGATCGTCGACGTGTTGCCGACGGTCTCGGTCGAGACGATCAGGCCACGACGCTTGTTGAGCTCACCCGTCACCGGGCCCTGGAAGTCGGCCGGCACCTCGACCTCGATCTTCATGATCGGCTCGAGCAAGACCGGCTTCGTGTTGAGGAAGGCCTCGCGGAAGCCCGCCCGGGCGCAGATCTGGAAGGCCATGTCGCTCGAATCGACGTCGTGATACGAGCCGTCGGAAAGCGTCGCCTTCACGCCCACGATCGGGAAGCCGGCGATCGGCCCCTTCGACAGGCTCGCCCGGAAGCCCTTCTCGACCGACGGGATGTATTCACGCGGCACGCGGCCGCCCACGACGGCATCCTCGAACTCGAACGTTTCGGGGGCATCGTCGGGCAGCGGGTCGAGCCGACCGACGATGTGGGCAAACTGGCCCGAGCCACCCGTCTGCTTCTTGTGCTTGTATTCGTATTCCGTGGCCCGGGTCGGAGCCTCGCGGTAGCTCACCTTCGGCGCGCCCACCTCGACGTCCACCTTGAACTCACGCTTGATCCGCTCGACGTAGATGTCGAGATGAAGCTCGCCCATGCCGGCGATCAGCGTCTCGCCCGTCTCGTCGTCGGTGGCGACGCGGAACGTTGGATCCTCGCGGGTGAACCGCTGCAGCGCCTTGCTGAGCTTGTCGAGGCCGTCGCGGTTGGTCGGCGTGATCGACATCTTGATCACCGGCTCCGGCACGAACATGCTCTCGAGCGTGCAATACTTGTTTTCCGAGGCGTAGGTATCGCCGCTGGCTGCGTCGACGCCCATCACCGCCACGATGTCGCCGGCCTCGCCGCAATCGATCTCCTCGCGCTTGTCGGCGTGCATCTTCACGATGCGGCTGAACCGCTGCTTCTGGCTCGTGCGCTGGTTGATGTAGGCCTCACCCTTGGCGATCTTGCCCTGATAGATCCGCATGAACGTGAGCTGGCCGTAGGGATCGTCGACGATCTTGAAGGCCATCGCCACGAGCGGCTTGGCGGTGTCGGGGGCGAGATCGAACGCCTCGTCGGGCTTGTCCCACTTCTTGGCGATGACCTTCCGCTCGAGCGGGCTCGGCAGATACCGCACCACCGCATCGAGCAGCTTCTGCACGCCCTTATTCTTGTAGGCGCTTCCGCAGAAGACGGGGGTGATGCTCTGGTTTTGCACCGCCGCCTTCACGACGGCGTGGATCTCGTCTTCGCTCGGCTGCTGCTCGGAGAGGAGCTTTTCCATGAGCGAATCGGAATACATCGCGAGCCCTTCGAGCATCGCGTGGCGGGCCTCGGCGGCGGCCTTCTCGTAGGCGGCGGGGATTGCCTCCTCGCGGACGTTCTCGCCGTTGTCGCCATCGAAGTAGTAGCCCTTCATCGTGACCAGGTCGATCACGCCCTCGAGCTTGTCTTCCGCGCCGATCGGAATCTGCATCGGAATCGCGTCGGTGCCCAGCTTCTCGCGGAGTTGCTTCACCACACGCTGGAAATTCGCACCGGTGCGGTCCATCTTGTTGACGAACGCCAGCCGCGGCACCTTGTAGCGCTTCATCTGACGATCGACCGTCATCGACTGGCTCTGCACGCCGCCCACGGCGCAGAGCACGAGGATGGCGCCGTCGAGCACGCGGAGGCTGCGCTCCACCTCGACCGTGAAATCCACGTGGCCGGGGGTGTCGATCAGGTTGATGTCGCAATCATGCCACTTCACGCTCGTGGCGGCAGACGTGATCGTGATGCCGCGCTCGCGCTCGAGGTCCATGTAGTCCATCGTCGCGCCGTCGCCGCCGCCCTTCACCTCTTGGATGCGGTGGATACGGCCGGCGTAGTACAGAATCCGCTCCGAAAGCGTGGTCTTGCCGGAGTCGATGTGGGCCGAGATGCCCATGTTGCGAAGCTTGGACAGGTCCATGGAAACAGATCACCTACGGAGGGAAACGGACGGGGAGCGCCGCCGAGGGGGGAACTACAGGCGAGCGGCACGGAATGGAATATACTCCCCCGAGGAAAAACGCGCAAGACGAGCCTTTTTCAGCCATGAATTCCATCACTGGCGAGAATTTTGGGCCGGAACGGCCATGGTGGACCTGCGTCCTGCCGTTCGTCGTCTTCCTGGTGGCCGGGGCACTCGAGCCCACCGCGAGCGGCGGCGGCCTCGCCGGGGCCCTGGGCATCCCCTACGCGGCCTACCCGCTGATCTACACGGTCCGCCTGGCCGCGACGCTCGCCGTGCTCATCTGGTCGTGGGGCCCGGTCCGACGCTGGATCGGGTGGACGACCGGCTGGCCGTTTCTGCTCGGTCTCGTGCTCGTCGTACCTTGGATCATCCTCGCGGCCCTGCAGCGTGAACTCGGCTGGGCCGGCATGGCCGAGCGCAGCAGCTTTAACCCATTCGCTCAGTGGGGCGATGGGGCGACGGTGGCCTGGGCTTTTCTCGCCGTACGGGCGCTCGGGCTCGTGGTCGTGGTGCCGATCATCGAGGAGCTTTTCCTCCGCGGCTTCCTCATGCGCTACGTGATCAACGAGGAATTCTGGCGGGTGCCTTTCGGCAAACTCACGCTGGCCTCGACCGCCGCCTGCCTCTTCTATGCCGTCGCAACGCACCCGGCCGAAGCGATTGCGGCGCTCTCCTGGTTTGCGGTGGTCAGCGGGATCGCCGCCGCCACCCGGCGGCCGATCGACACGATCCTCGCCCACGCCGGCACGAACCTCGCGCTCGGGGCCTACGTCTTGGCGACGGGCAACTGGTGGCTCGTGTGAAACGCGGACGCCTCGCCCCGACGCCGACCGGCTTCCTCCACGTGGGGCACGCGAAGACGTTCGCGCTCGCCGCCGCCCGCGCCGCCGGCGCCGGCCTCGTGATGCGGATCGAGGATCTCGACCGGGCCCGATGCCGCGACGAATTCGTGGCGGCCGCCCTCGAAGACCTCCGCTGGCTCGGCCTCGAATGGACCGAAGGCCCCGACATCGGCGGCCCGCACGCGCCCTATCTCCAGAGCCAGCGGGGCGACTGGTATCTCGACGTCTGGCGGCGGCTCGAGGCCGCCCGCGCGATCTACCCGAGCCCCCACTCGCGGAAAGACGTCGAAGAAGCCGGCCAGGCCCCGCATGACCGCGATTCGGAGCCGATCTTTCCCGCCTCGCTGCGGCCCGCGCGCTGGGACCGTGCGACGGCGCCCGCTGGCGTGGCCTGGCGGTTTCGCGTGCCCGACGGACGCGTTATCGAGTTTCAGGACGCGGTCCACGGCACGGTACGGCGCACCGCGGGAATCGACTTCGGCGACTTCGTGGTCTGGCGGCGCGACGACCTCGCCGCCTACGAACTGGCCGTCGTGGCTGACGACCACGCGATGGAGATCGAGGAGGTGGTCCGCGGCGAGGATCTGCTCACGAGCACCGCGCGGCAGATCCTGCTCTACGAGGCGCTCGGCTGGGAGCCCCCCGCCTGGTGCCACGCCCCGCTCGTCTGCGACGCCGAAGGCCGCCGCCTCGCCAAGCGCACCGGCGGCCTCGCGATCCGCGACCTCCGCGCCGCCGGCCGATCCCCCACCGACCTGCTCTCGTAGGACAGCCTTCAGGCTGTCAGCAGTAGGACAGGCTTCAGCCTGTCACTGAAGACAGGCTGAAGCCTGTCCTACTTCCCCCGCTCCGCCCAAGCCCCGTCCACCCAGACTGCCTAGCTTCCGTCTCGCGATTGGGCTTGAGGACCAGTCTCCCGCATGTCGATCCATCCCATGCAACGAGGCGGACTTGCGGCCGAGTCGAGGGGGGATTTTTGGCGACCGATATCGCGATCATCATCTCGACTTACGAGCGCCCTCAGCACCTGGCACGTTGCCTGGAGTCGATCGCCGTCCAACAGGGAGTGGACAACCGCTTCGAGGTGGTCGTCACCGACGACGGCTCGCGCGACGAGACGCTCGCGCTCGTCGCCGCCACCGCGCGGCGGGCGGCCTTTCCGCTGACCTTCACCACGCACGAGCACCGCGGCTTCCAGCTCGCCCGTTGCCGCAACGAGGGAACGGCCGCCTCGACCGCCCCCTACCTGCTCTTCACCGACGGCGACTGCCTGCTGCCCCGCGACCACGTGCGGATTCACCTCGAGGAACGCCGCCCCGGCTGGATCACGGGGGGCGACTGCCTGCGACTCGATGCAGACACATCGCAGGGCATCGATCTCGCGGCCATCACGCACGGCTCATACATGCCCCGCATCGCTTCCGAAGAGCGGAGTCGGATCCGGTGGAAGGCGCGGCGGGCTCGGGCCTACGAGTGGCTGCGGGTGCCGATGCGGCCCCGGCTCTCGGGCAACAACATCGGCATCTGGCGAAGCGACCTCGAACGGGTCAACGGCTTCGACGAACAGTTCGTGGGATGGGGGCTCGAAGACCGCGATCTGCAGGAGCGGCTGGAGCAGATCGGTGTGCGGGTGCATTCGGTGCTTCACTGGACGGCCCCGATTCACCTCTGGCATCCCCCCGCACCGAGCTTTGCCCGCAATGGAGAGAGCACGGCCAACCTCGAGTACTTCCTCCACGGCGATCGCCCGACGTTCTGTCGAAGCGGACTCGTCAAGGGCGATGACGACGGCGCCGTGATAACGCTGCCGCCGAGGCGGAATGCCAAACCGCAACGTCGTCGGCAACGGGCAGCCTGATCCCATGTGGCCCTTCATCCGAACCCGTGCGACGATCCCGACCATCGAAGTCGAGCCGCCGCGGCGCGATGGGCACCGCGTGACGGCGCGGATCGACGGCCGCCCGGTCTCCTTCGCATCGCGCGACATCGATCTCGCGGCGTCCCCCGAGGCTTTTGGCTCGGCCTTCCTGGTTTCGGCGATGCACGCTGGCCGATCGCTGCGGCTGCAGGCACCGGTGTGCGACATCTGGGCGGGCCATCTCGCACCACTCACCGCGGCATTCGCCGGTCTTTGGTACGCCGATGCGCCGCCCCCGCTCGTGACGCCGATCGCCCATGCCGGCGCCGGCTCGACATCGACGGCGCTCTGCTTCAGTGGTGGCGTAGATGCCTTCCACACGCTGCTGCAAGGCGGTGTGCCCGTGCACAGGCTCGTCTACGTCGTCGGCTACGACGTGAAGCTGCGGGAGCGGCAGCGAGCCGAGGCCGTCGCGCACCTCGTCCGCGACGTCGCCTCCTCGCTCGGAATACGTTCGGCCATCATCACCACCGATCTGCGCCGACACCCACTCCACAAGTCCACGCCATGGCTACGCACCTTCGGCGGCGCGCTTGCGGCTATCGGTCATCTGCTCGGCGCTGAGGCCGGCCGCTTGCTCACGTCCTCCGACGGCCTCGGGCATGCACACCCGGAGGTCGGCTCGCGGCCCGATACTGATCCTCTCCACGGCTCCCGCCAGATGGCGATCGAGCACGTCGCCGGCAGCGTGACACGGCTGGAAAAAATCGGCGCGATCGCAGCCGAGCCGCTCGTGCAGCGGCACCTGCGGGTGTGCTGGAAGAACGTTGGCAAGAGCCTCAACTGTGGCCGCTGCGAGAAATGCGTCCGCACGATGGTCGAACTCGATGCCTGCGGAGCCCTCGGTCGCTTTGCAGGATTCGCCCATGGCCGAGGGCTCCTGGCCGCGATCGACGGCCTGCCCGCCATCGAGGAACTCCTCGTTCCCTTCTACGAGGAGTCGCTCCGCCAAGGTCTTTCAGGCCCGGTCGCAGGGGCCGCGCGACGGCTCCTCGATCGCAGTCGCTCAACGTTTTCCACTGCCAAAGCTCCTGCCATCCGCAAGCCGCGTTCGCCCACCCCGCGGCGACGCCTCCTCCAGGCGGATGCATTCGCGCACGTCTTCGACCCACTCGTCGGCCGGAGGGTGGGATACGTGCGGCCGATCGGCAACGTGGGCGACGATCTCATCGAGTTGTCGATGATGCAGCTCTTCGCCGAATTCGGCCTCCGCTGGTCGCTCTGGCAGCCGAACGGCTCCGCCACGCATGACGTGCTCGTCTTTGGCGGTGGCGGCAACATGGGCACGCGTTACATGAACAACCACTCGCTCCGCGGCGAGGCGCTGGCCTCGGGGCTGCCGCTGGTGATCCTGCCGCAGTCGTTTTCCACGCCCGAAGATCGCGGCTTCGCGAGGGTCTATGTCCGCGAACGCGAGAGCCTGAAGATGCATCCGACGGGCATCCTTGCTCCCGACCTCGCGCTCAGCCTCCGCTGGCCCGAGCCGCCGCGGCCCACCCGCGAGCTGGGCGTTTTTCTCAGGCGCGACCGGGAGCGGGTGGGCCGCAAGCCGCTCCTCGCCCGCGATCCGGTGCGGCTCTGCACAACGCCGGCCGCCTACCTCGCGCTCGCCGCCGATCACCGCCGAATCGTGACCGACCGTCTCCACTTTGCCGTCGCGGGGCTCCATGCCGGCCGCGATGTCACACTCGTGGCAAACGCCTATCACAAAAACCGCTCGATGCACGAGACCTGGCTCGCCCGCCTGGGCTGCCGGTTCGCCGACGACGCCCGCCAGGCACTCGCGGCCTCGCGCCGCGTTGCCTGAGAAATCGCCATGGCCCACTTTGCGATTGCCATTGATGGCAACCGGCCACGCCGCGAGGCGTTTGCCGCGCGGGTGCGCACTCTGTTCGCCGATCTGCCCGACACGACGACAAACACAGCCCACGCCGGAGACATGACCAGCCTCTGGGCTGTCGGCCCCCGGGCGCCGGTGAGCGTCTTTCAGGAGCGTGATGCATTTGCACTCCTGCTGGGATATGCGATCGACGATGCCGGCGCATGGCTGACGGCCCGCGACCCCCACGACCGGCGGCTCGCCCCGGCCGCGGGAGCCTGCGACGGCTATCACGCGGCTGTCACGTTCGACCCGTCCCAGGGCCTCACGGCCGCGGTCGACCCCTTCTGCCTGTTTCCGCTCTATCACGCCTCGGTGGGCGGCGGCGCGGGCGAAGACGGCGCGGTCGTCGTGAGCTCGACGCCGGAAGCGATCTGTGCGCATCCGCTGTTTGCTCCGCGGATCGATCGGCTGGGACTGTGCGGCATTCTCCTCGTGCACGGCACACTCGACGATCGCCCGCTGCTTGCGGGCATCAAAAGGCTCAGCACCGGCCATCGGCTGGAATGGAAACCGGGCGGCGGCGGCGGAGCTGGCCCGCGGGAAGTGGAGGCCTGGCGACTGTCGGCCGAGCCCGCTCCCACCGGCGAGTCATTCGCGGATGCATCGCGCCGGCTTGACCATGAACTCGTGACCGCCATCCGACGGCACCGACCACCGGGGGATGACACCGCGATGCTGCTTTCCGGCGGGATGGATTCGCGGCTCGTGGCCGGCGTCCTCGCCGACGAAGGGATCTCCACGCGGGCGATCGTGCTCGGCGAGCCGGGCGATTTCGAGGTGCAGGCTGGCACGGCCGTGGCGGCCAGGCTCGGCATGCCGGCCGAAGTGCTTTCGACCGAGACGAACCCCGATGATGCAAGCGCGCGCGTGCGGAGAGCTGTGCGATTCAGCCACTTGAACTCCGCCCCAAGCCTCGACGGATTCGCCCACGGCCTGGCGCTCGCCCGCTCCACCAGAACATTTTTCTGGTCGGGCATGCTTCTCGACTGGGTGTTCGAGCCGGTCGGCATCAACAACGGCCGCGACCGCCACACCGGCGAGTGGCGATTCGAGACGCTCGTTGACTTCATGAACAACTGGGGCGTGCCCCGCGGGCAGCTCCCGTCGCTCTTGGGCAACGACGGGCCGGCGCTCGTGGCCACGGCTCTCGACGGGTTGCACAAGGCCTGCCGACAGGGGCCGGCCAAGCCCGCCATGCAGTCGGCCATGGTTCGTTGGGATCAGCGGGTGCGGAACCATCTCGCAACCGTGCTGCATCAGACGACATTCCACTCGTGGCCGCTCATGCCGGCCGCCGACCGGCGGCTGCTCGCGGCCATGATGGGGCTGCCCGTGAGCGTCTACGAAGACCGCCGTCTGGAGACTTGCATCCTGAGGGCGCGACGCCCGGAACTCGCATCGCTGCCGCTGGATCGCAACTCCTTCCAGTTCAGCCCGCTCGGGACGAAAGACCCTTCGCTCCTGCAACGCGCCTGGGCGAAGTTGGGGCGGACGGCGCAGCGCTGGTATTGGCAACGGGTGCGGGGCCGCGATCCCCGTCGCTATCAGCGGGTGTTCGACATCCGCCATCCAAGCTGGGTGGCGACGCGGCGCAAGGCCGAGCCGCTCCGCGAGCGGTTGTACGAACTGCTCGACGCCCGGGAAGTGGACCGTCTGCTGCCCGGCCCGAATACGCAGCCGACCTTTCGCAACGCGATCAATGAGGGGGGCCCGATCCGCCTGCTGCTCGGCCTCGCGTTCTGGCTCGACCGCACTGAAGTAGGGTAGCCTTCAGGCTGCCAGCAGTAGGACAGGCTTCAGCCTGTCACTGAAGACAGGCTGAAGCCTGTCCTACTTGCCCGCCGGCACGAGCCACTCGCGGCTGAAGAGATTTTCCCGCACGTTGCCGCGGAGCATCGCCAGCACCTGCTCGACGGTATGCCGTCCCTTCAGGTCGATGCGACTGCCAATGGCCCCGGGCGGCGCCGAAGCGTCGAGATCGCGCACCACGACCGCGAGATCGTCGCCGGAGAGCTTCGCCGGCGTCGGCCCGCCCGCGCTGAGCGGATAGCCACGGATCGTCGCTCCAGGCAAGACAAAGCGATAGATCTCCTCGCCGGCCCGAAAGTTTTCCGGCGCCCAGACGGTGCGGCCGCGAGCCGCCTCCACGGCCTCCGCCGAAAACGCCCCGAGCGGCGGGTCGAACACCCGCAGAAAACTTCCGAGGGCCAGGAGCGAGGCCAGCGCCGCCGGCACCGCCAGTGCCGACAGCCAGCGGCGATTCACAAGCGGTGCGACGGCCACCGCCGCGGCCCCGGCCAGGATCGCCCAATGGTCCCAGCCAAAGCCGCCGCCCAGCTCGCGGACGAGCATCCACGAGAGCCACGCAATGAGCCCCACGACGACGCCAGCCCCGATCGCCGTCGTGGCCAAAGCCGACGGCAGAAGCCTGTGCCAATGGAGGGCCATGAGCACGGCCAGCGCCGGCATCACCTCGAGCAGATACCGCCCCGACCGCTGCGTGGGCAGCAGGAAGACGACGAAGTAACAGCCAACCAAGAGCCAGAGCAGCCGCTCCACGGCACCCGCCTCGCGGCGATGCTGCCAGCCGCGGATCACCGTGCCCAAGAGCGGCAGCGCCAGCAGGCCCGCATTGGCAAACCACGTGAGCGAATAGACCCAGAGGCTCGTCTTGCCCCAGAGGAGCGCGCCCAGATAGCTCGGCCGCCCGGCCTTCATCTTGCCGAGGTTCTCGTGCACCACAAACTCCTGCCAGATCGCCCGCGGATCGGGATCGAGCAGAAACCAAAGGGCGAAGATCGAAAGCGAGAGCGCCGCCATCCAGGCGAGCCCGGGCAGCGACCGCGTTACAAACCGCCGCCAATCCAAGCGGCACTCGTGGAGATGCCACGCAGCGAGGCCGGCGCCGATCGGCACGAGCTGCGCGAACGATTTCGTCAGCAGGGCCATGCCGACGACGAGGCCGACGAGCGTGGGAACCACGAACCGCGATTCAAACGACCGCGGCCGACACCAGAGCATCAGGAAGAAACAGAGAAACACCCAAAACGTCTCGGGCGGATTGGTGAGAAACGGCCGGCCGTAGCGGTAGGTGCTCAGATAGGCGAGATAGATCACAGCGGCCAGCACTCCCTTTGCCACGTCGCCCCCCGTCGCCCGCCAGGCGACAAGCCCCGCGAGCAAGGCCGTTGCGAACGTCCAGGCAACGCTCGGCCAGCGCAGGGCCACGAGCGACCACTGCCGCGCCCAATCCGTCGTGAGGATGCCCTGCCAGAAGAGCAGCGGCGGCTTCGTGTTGACCATGTCGGGCATCTCCGACTTAAGCGGCAGCCAATGGCCGCTCGCCGCGGTGGCCCGCGTGACCTGCGCGTAGATCATCTCGTCGCCATTGGTGGGCATGCGGAGCGACGAGAGGCCGAGAAGATACGCGGCCACCGCGAGCACGATGACGGCGAGGCTGCCCGATGCACGGTTGAAACGCATCCTACGAACACCCGAAGCGCGAGCGAGGAGAGTTGGCCCAGCCGCCCGAGTCATCCTCGCTTGCGCGTCGGGCTTCCGCGGCCACACGATAACGCGTTTCTCAAAACCCGTCCGGCACTTCTTCCCCGCCGCTCTTCGTGCAGATCGCGACAAGCACGTCGGCATCGACGGAATCGGTGAGAAACATGACGCGTCCGTCGGCGAAGAGGGCCTGCACGCCCCCCGGATGGGTGCTCCAGAAGGAGTCGACCGCCGGATCGTTGACGACGCGGGAGGAGAGCAGGACGCAGTTCGTGCCATGGGCCCAGAGGGACGAGGCTGCGAGATCCTCGTCGGTCGGCCGGCCCTCTTCCGTGACCGTGCCCCGATCGGATGCCTCGGCCACGAGCAGCGTTTGCGCGAGGCCGTCGGTGATCGCCTCGCGCCGGCACGGCTGCCGGTGCGGCTCGTCGTCGGTGGCATAGAGCACGCCGGCATGAGCCCAATCGGCGACGAGATTTTCGTCGCCGGACCTCTTCATCGCCGTGCCCATCACGCCGCCGTAATCCTGCTTCCCCGGAAACGATTGCACGCCGCTGGGGCAGACGTAGACCGCGAGGTCGGCGCGGGACGCGGCGAGGTTGCCACCGGGATCGTTCCACGGCTTCGCATAATCGATCTCGAGCGACGCGGGCCGCTCGGCAAGGAAGGGCAGGACGAACGACGACCAGGCATGCAGCCGCGGCGGCTCGTTCTTGCGGTCGAGCGTGAAGGCGTCGCTGCCGGGCGGAAACTCCCGCTTCGCATCCTCGTAGCCGCGGAGGGCGAGACCGAACCGCCGGCAGTTGTCGGCGCATTGCGAACGCCGCGACGATTCACGGGCCCGCTGGATCGCCGGTAAGAGCACCGCCACGAGCACGCCCGCGACCGCCAAGAGCGCCAGCACCTCGACGAACGAAAACCCACGAGACGACGGGCTTGTGGCCGAGCGCATGGGGGTCGGGAGCCGCAGGATGGATGCCGGCAGAAGTGGGACTGCTGGGACTCGAACCCAGGACCAACGGATTAAAAGTCCGATGCTCTAACCAACTGAGCTACAGTCCCGAAACCATCCTACCGGGACTGCGAGCCGGAGCAACCGCGCCGAATGCGCGGCTGGTGAAATGCCCGAGAGAGGACTTGAACCTCCACCCAGTTACCTGGACAAGAACCTGAATCTTGCGCGTCTGCCAATTCCGCCACTCGGGCGAGTGAGGACGAGAAATCCTAGCAGCCGGTCTGCCCAAACGAAAGTAGGACAGGCTTTAGCCTGTCTCCGGTGGGGCAGGCTTCCAGCCTGCCAAAAAGGAGACAGGCTGAAGCCTGTCCTACTAAACGAGACAGGCTGAAGCCTGTCCTACTCCACCGTCACGCTCTTGGCGAGGTTGCGCGGCTTGTCGACATCGCAGCCGCGGAGGACGGCGATGTGGTAGGCGAGCAGCTGCAGCGGAATCGCCTCCACGATCGGCTGTAGAAAATCGGGCGCGTCGGGCACCTCGATCACGTCGTCTGCCAGCTCCCGCACCCGTTCGTCGCCGGGGCTCGCGATCGCGATCACCGGTCCCTTGCGGGCCTTGATCTCCTCGAGGTTGAGGATCACCTTGTCGTAGACCGCGCCCTGCGGGATCAGGAAGACGCTCGGCGTGAGCGGATCGACCAGTGCGATCGGGCCGTGCTTCATCTCCGCGGCGGGATAGCCCTCGGCGTGGATGTAGCTGATCTCCTTGAGCTTGAGCGCGCCTTCGAGCGCCACCGGGAAGTTGTATTGCCGGCCCAGATAGAGGAACGTGCTGGCGTTGCGATACTTCTCCGCGATCGCGCGGATCGATGCATCGGCCTGCAGCGCCTCGGCGACGAGGTCGGGCAGCCGCTCGAGGGCCTCGATGAACTCGAGCCCCTTCTCGTAGCTCATGTGCCGCAGCCGGCCGAAGTAGAGCGCGAGGAGCGCGAGCACAACGCACTGGCTCGTAAATGCCTTCGTGCTCGCCACGCCGATCTCCGGCCCGGCGTGCAGATAGATGCCGCCGTCGGCCTCATTGGCGATCGTGCTGCCCACGACGTTGCAGATCGCGAGCGTGGGGTGCCCCTTTCGCTTCAGCTCGCGGAGGGCGGCGAGCGTGTCGGCCGTCTCGCCCGACTGCGTGATCGCGAAGAGCAGCGTGCCCTCGTCGATCGGCGGATTGCGGTATCGCAGCTCGCTGGCATATTCCACCTCGACGGGCAATCGCGCGAATTCCTCGATCAGGTATTCCCCCACGAGCGCCGCATGCCAGCTGGTGCCGCAGCCGGTGAGCACGATCCGATTGATGCGCTGCAGTTGCGCGGGGGTGAGGTTCAAGCCGCCGAAGACGGCCGTGGCGTCGTCGCGGGAAAGCCGGCCACGCATCGCCGAGCGGATCGTCTCGGGCTGCTCGTGGATCTCCTTGAGCATGTAGTGGGAATAGCCCCCCATGCCGACGTCGGCCACCGACAGCTCCAGGGGCAGCACGGAATGCTCGATGTGGCCGGAATCCCGATGGAGCACGCGGAGCGAGTGGGCGGTGACCACGGCGACTTCGTGGTCGGCGAGGTAGACGATCCGGTCGGCATGGCCGGCGAGCGGGCTCGCGTCGCTGGCAATGAAGTGCTCGCCATCGCCGACGCCCACGACGAGCGGGCTGCCGAGGCGGGCGGCCACGAGCAGGTCGGGCTCCCCTTGGAAGATCACGAGCAGGCCGTAGGTGCCGCGGAGCTGCGAGATCGCCTCGCGGACGGCCATCACGCGCGGTGAATCGGCCAGTTCGTCGGTCATCCGCGGGCCGGTGGCGAGCGCCCGCTTGAGGCAACTGTCGATGAGGTGGGCGATCACCTCCGAATCGGTCTCCGAGCGGAAGACATAGCCCTCCGCCTCGAGCCGGGTCTTCAGCGTGCGAAAATTCTCGATCACGCCGTTGTGAACCACGGCAAGCGAGGGGCAGGCACCGCCGCCGCAGACGCCACCGAGGTGGGGATGGGCGTTGCCGTCGGTCGGGGCCCCGTGGGTGGCCCAGCGGGTGTGTCCGATGCCGATCGAACTGTCGGGCACGTCCTCGCGCAAGAGGCTCTCGAGCCGTGAAAGGCGGCCGGCAGCCTTGCGGACCTCGATCCGGCCTTCGTCATCCAGCACGGCAAGGCCGGAGGAATCGTAGCCGCGGTATTCCAGCCGCCGGAGTCCCTCGACGATCAGGTCGGCCGCACGACGAAAACCGACGTAGCCCACGATGCCGCACATGGCGAGAATTCCTCCGGAAACCGACACTCAATCACACCATCCGAGTCTAGCCACAACCGCCGCCATGACCCCATCCCAATCTGCGCTCATTGTGATCCCCGCCCGGCTCTCCAGCCAGCGGCTTCCCCGCAAGATGCTCCTGGCCGAGACCGGCAAAACACTCATCGAGCACACCTGGCGGGCCGCCAGTGGGGCCCGGCGGGCCGGACGGGTGGTGGTGGCCACCGACAGCGACGAGATCGCGGCCGCCGTGCGGGCCTTTGGCGGCGAGGCCGTGATGACCTCCCCCTCGGCCCCCAGCGGCACGGCGCGGATCGTCGAGGCGCTGCCGATGCTGCCCGAGGCGTCGGTGATCGTGAACGTGCAGGGGGACGAGCCCGAACTGGCGGCCGCAGCCATCGACCGGGCGATCGACCTGCTCGACCGCTGCCCGGAGGCCGGCGTGGCGACGCTCGTGACGCCGCTGCGGCGCACGGAAGACCTGCATGACCCGGCTGCCGTGAAGGCGGTGCTCACCCCCTGGCGCGGTGAGCCGACGGCGGACGAGGCGGTGGGCCTGTCGGTGCCCGACGCCTGGCGGGCGATCTACTTCAGCCGCGCGGCCGTGCCCGCCGCCCGCGATTGGAATGACTCGCTCCTCACGGCCGAGCCGCCGTTCTACTGGCAGCACGTGGGGCTCTATGCCTACCGGCGGAGCGTGCTCGTGGAGTGGAACGAACTTCCCGACTCAAGGCTGGCCACGCTCGAAAGCCTCGAGCAATTGCGGGTGATCGAGGCCGGCATTCCGATCGTGGCCGGCGCGATCGACCACGCCGCCCGCGGCATCGACACGCCGAAGGACTACGCCGCCTTCGTGGCGCGATGCCAGTAGGGCAGGCTTCAGCCTGTCACGTCAGAGAGGCTAAAGTGGCAGGCTAAAGCCTACCCTACTACCGCGACACCGGCACGAGCAGCACATTCGCGTGGGCGTGCATCAGCACCGCCTCCGACGTGCTTCCGAGCAGCCAGCGAGTGAGGGCGTCGGTCGGCGTGCGGCCGACCACGATCAGGTCGTCGTGATCCGACTTCGCGGTGGCGATGATCCGGTCGCCCGGGTTGCCCTCGAGCACGATCGGCTTCGTGCCATGAAACGCCTTCGGGAGCGACTTCTGAAAACCGTCGAGCCGATTCGAGATCTGGCCGACCTCGACTTCATGCTCCTGCTCCCACGCCTTGGCGATCGCGGCGGTGTCGGGATCGCGGACGCGGTTCTCGAGCCATGTGGGTAGCGGACCGGCGAGTAGCGACTCCGCCACGGCGATCACGCGGCCGGTCGTCGATGCCGGCCAGTGCAGTTTGCCGACGACGGCAGCCACGGCCGCCGCACTCGCCTCGTGGTGGCAGGCGAGCACCCGCATCCCGTCGGCGGGCGGCGCGGAACGCACGACGAGCACCGGCAGATGGGCACCATGGATCACCGCCCTCGAAACGCTGCCGAGCAGGAGACGCTCGACCGTGCTCATGCCGCGGGCGCCGACGACGATCAGATCGGCCTTCCAAGTCTCGGCCGACGCCAGGATGCCGACAGCCGGCGGCTGTGAGCTCGTGATGGGATCGGGCTTCTTCGCCATCCCAGCGGGCAGCCGTTTCACCGCCTCTTCGATGACCGCGGCCGCGGCCCCTTCCACGAGCGCCGTGGATCGACCCGTGAGCTTCTTCTCCACCTCGAGCGGCGAGAAGAAGATCGCCACCTCATCGGTGGCCGGATGGATGAGCCGGCCGACAAGCGACACGGCATCGAGCGACGAAGGGGAACCATCGACGGCGATGAGAATTTTCATGGTGGGCTCCAGGGGGAGGGGGCCAACCATCATACCGCCTTCACTTGGCTACGCGTTACAGCCATACCTTCGCGGGCTCGCCGGGCACCTCGCGGGCCAGCCGCGGCACGGCGTAGCCCGGCAGCCGCGCCCGCAGCGCCTCATGCAGCTGCCGCGCCCGTTCTTCCGGCACCTCGAAGTGGGCCGTGCCCCGCACGCGGTCGAGCAGGTGGAGATAGTAGGGCACCACGCCGATCTCGATGAGCCTTTCCGACAGTTGCGCGAGCACGTCGGCCGAATCGTTCACGCCCGCGAGCAAGACAGCCTGATTGAGGAGGATCGCCCGCGATCCGGCAAGCCGAGCCACGGCCGCGGCGACCGACGCGTCGAGTTCGGCGGGATGGTTGGCGTGAACCACGACGACGCATGCCAGCCGCGTGGCTGCGAGGATCGCCGCGAGGCCGTCGGTCACCCGCGATGGCAGCACGATCGGCAGCCGCGAATGGATCCGCAGCCGGCGCACGTGGGGAATCTCCTCGAGCCGCGCCACGAGCCGGCCGAGTCGATCGTCGTCGAGCAGGAGCGGGTCGCCCCCCGAGAGGATCACCTCGTGGATCGAGTCGTCGGCCGCGATCGCCTCGACCCCCGCCTCGACGCCGGCCCGCGTGGCGCCGCTCTCGGCATAGGGAAACTCGCGGCGGAAACAGTAGCGGCAATTGACGGCGCAGGCACCGGTCGCGAGCAAAAGCGCCCGACCGGCGTATTTCTTCACGAGCCCCGGCGCGGCGAGCGCCGTCATCTCCTCGAGCGGATCGGCGCCAAAGCCCTCCACGGCGCGAAGCTCGTCGCCCGTCGGCAGCACCTGCCGCAGGAGCGGGTCGTGCGGATCGCCCTTTCGCATCCTCGCGACGAAGGCCCGCGGCACGAGCAGCGAAAACGCGGCGGCGCCTCCCCGGGCAGCCTCAGCCACCGTGGGATGGAGATCGAGGAGCCGGCACAGTTCGTCGGGATCGCGCACCGCGTCGGCGAGCTCGGCCTGCCAGCCGGCGGCTCGCTCGCGATGGCCTGCGGCCGTGATGGCGGGAGATGGCACGGAGTCTCTCTCGATGCGGTGCCGGAGCGGCAGCCGCGGACGTTGACAGTTTGCCGGTGGGCGACCACGCTTGTGGGCCCGGCCGGCTGCGGCCGGCCGACGCATTCAGGATACGGGAGGCTCTGGTGGCAGGCTACAACACGAGCGAATTCAAGAAGGGTCTCAAGGTCCAGATCGACGGCGATCCCTACATCATGATCGAGTGCAACTTCGTGAAGCCGGGCAAGGGCCAGGCGCTTTACAAGTGCAAGCTGCGAAATCTCCTCCGCGGCACCGTGCTCGACCGGACCTACAAGAGCGGCGATTCGCTCGACGCGGCCGACATCTCCACCATCGACGCCCAGTTCCTCTACAAGCAGGGGGAGCAGTTCGTCTTCATGGACAACGACAGCTACGAGCAATACGAACTCTCGAAGGAGCAGGTCGACGACGCCTGGAAGTGGATCAAGGAAGGCACGGTCTGCTCGATGCTGCTCTACAACGGCAACCCGATCTCGATGGAGCCGCCCAACCACATGGTGCTCCAGATCGAATACGCCGAGCCGTCGGTCCGCGGCAACACCGCGACGAACCTGACGAAGCCGGTGAAGCTCGAGACCGGCGCCGAGGTGGTCGTGCCCGCCTTCATCGAGCAGGGCGACTTCATCAAGATCGACACGCGTACGGGCGAATACCTCGAACGCGTGCAAAAGTAGGACAGGCTGAAGCCTGCACGCACGGAAAAAGGTGTCAGGACTCTTTTCCGGCCAACGATTTTTCAGCGAGCGGTCCCATTAAGACCGGAAAAGAGTCCTGACACCTTTTTCCGCGCTACTCCCACCACCAGCGGCCGGCGGGGGCGGCGAGCTTCTCGCCGCGGGCCTGCGACACCGTGCCCTGCTCGTCCATCAGCAGGTTCGGCGAGTCGAGCGCGATCCGCGGCTGGAGCGTCACGCCGCCGCCGATCGGCGTGAGCAGGCGGTTCTGGCGCCAGACGGCATTGATCGCCGTCTCCACCTCCGTGGGCACGGGATGCCGCTCGATCGGGTAGGCCGCCTCGTCGCGGAGCTTTTCGGCGCCGAACTGCGTGCGGCCGTAGGCGTCGTGCTCCTGCAGGTAGGCGGCCACGACGGCGAGGTCGATCATGTTACGGAGTTGGGCATAGACGGGATTGCGGGCGGCGATGTCGGGATACTTCTTCGTGAACGTTTCCGTGAAGAGCTTGCTCGCCCGGTCGGCGCGACTGGCCGACATCCGCCGACCGTCGGAGAGCACCACCTCGTCGGCCCCGACGAGCTTCACGCCCCGGCCCACGAGTTCGATGGCGAGGTCGTCCTCGGCGATCCGCACGCACTGGTAGTCGGGCACGAAGTACCACCGCTGCAGGGCGTTGGCCGCCACACTGCCGGCACTCGCCAGCTCGATCCAGGTGCTCATCTTGACCGGCGGCGGCTCGAGGCCGATGCCGATCAGCTTCATGCGGTAGTCGGCCTCGACCAGCACCTGCGCGAAATGGGTGGCCGGCGAGACGCCGTCGATCCGCACCACCTGCGTGCCGAGCGCCTGCCGCATGCCGGTGACCATCTCCTCGGCGCTGCCCGCCTTGGGATTGATCCGCCCGACCTTCTTGAGGTAGGCCTGCATCGCGGCGAGGCCCTCCTGCTTCGGATCGATCGAGCAGGCGATCGCGCGATCGGCGGGCTGCCCCGGCGGAAACGCGCGAAGGGCGGCCGCGAGATCCTCGAGCAAGACGATCGGGCTGCCCGTCTCGGCGCCGATGACGCGGCCGCTGGCATCGGTCATCCAGGGCTCGGCCGGGCCGGCGATCACGATCTCGCCGCGCTCGGAGCCCTCACCCGGATAGACGAAGACGTATTGCACGCGGGTGAGGCCGGCGAGCTTCGCATATTCCTCGGGGATGCCGCGGCCCGTCGCGGCCGCCTTTGCGACCTCGGCCTCGAGCCGCGAGATCGCAACCATCCGCAGCTTCGAGCTCTTCTGGAGGTCGCCCTCGAGCTGCGCCACGGCCGCCTTGCGACGGGCGGCGAGTTCGCGGTCGACCACGACCTGCGTGCGCAGGACGCCATCGGCATCGATCATCACGCCGGCGGCCGCGCCCAATCCGCCAATGCCGCCGCCCATGCCACCGCCGCCCATGCCACCGCCGCCCATGCCGCCACCCGGCGCTTGGGCAAAAGACGGAGCGCAGGCCATCACGGCAGCCACGATGGCGACACAGACGCAGACGACGAAACGGGGCGAGATCTTCATTGGGGGTTTCCAGGAGCAGCCCAAACAGCCGCTTCTAGTATCGTCTCCCCAGCCCCCCGGTCTCCACCGGCAAAAACGGGCCGCCGTTAGGCGGGCTGGAAATTCGCCCGACCCGGAGGGCCGCGGCGGGCCGGCTCCTCGCGGCGTTTTTGCCCAATCGTCACGGCCGCCCTGACCGCTCCAGTCCCGAGCAGATCCGTGAGCTCGGCGAGGAATTGCTGCGACCAGGCCACCTTGTCGCGGTCGGCCTCCATGAGCACGCGGCGGCCGTCGGCCAGGTCGAGCACGAGCCGCAGCGGGGTCTGCCCCGGATGCCGCCGGACGATCTCCGCCAGCCGGTCGAGCGTGGCCGTGTCGTGCTCCGGCTCCGTCACCTTCACCGTCACGCTCCGCACTGGCTTCGCCCAGATTTCGGCGACCGGCACGAGCTCGTTGACGATCAGATTCGTTTCCTCGCTGCCGGCGCGGCGGTCGATCGACCCGCTCACCACCACGACCGCGTCGGGCTGGATGAATTCACCGAGCCGGGCATAGTCCTCGGGCCAGCAGATCGTGCGGACGAGGCCGTCCATGTCTTCGAGATCAAACATCCCATAGCGGGTGTGCGTGGAGCCAGGCCGCGGCTGCTTCACGTTCGAGAGCTTGAGTGCCGCCACGAGGCCGCCGATCACGACCTCGCTCTTCGCCTTCGCCGCGCCGAGGCCGCCGGTGCCATGCGTGCAGACCGCGCCGAGGATGCCGCTGAACTCCGCCAGCGGATGGCTGTGGACGTAATACCCGAGCACCTCTTTCTCGTTCGACCGCATCTCGAGGTCGGAGAGCGGCGGCACGTCGGGCAGGCCCGAGGGAACCGGCGCCGTGGCAGCCTGCGCGGGCTCGTCGAAGGCATCGAAGAGATTCTTCTGGCCGCTCTTGCGGTCGGCCATCCGTGAGGCCCCCGCAGCGAGCGCCCGCTCGATGCCGGCGAGGATCGCGCCGCGGTGGCCGCCGAGCGAGTCGAGGGCGCCAGCCTTTGCGAGGCTCTCGACCGCCGTCTTGTTGACGACCGACGGATCGACGCGGCCGCAGAGATCATCGAGATCGCGAAACGGACCGCCCCGCTCGCGCTCGGCGCAGATCGCCTCGGAGGCCTGCTGACCGCAGCCTTTGATCGCCGAGAGCCCGAAGAGGATCTTTCCGCCCGATACCGTGAAGTCCACCCCCGACGCATTCACGTCCGGCGGCGCCACCTCGATCCCCATCCGGCGGCAATCCTCGATGTGCTCGACGAGGGCGTCTTTCTTCTTGAAGTTGCGGCCCGTGATGTCGCCCGAGAGGAGCGCCGCCATGAACTCCATCGGCCAGTGCGTCTTGAGATGGGCCGTCTGCCAGGCGAGGAGCGCATACGCCGTCGAATGGCTCTTGTTGAAGCCGTAGCCGGCGAACTTCTCGATCAGCGCGAAGACCTCCTCCGCCTGCTGCTTCGAAAGCCCCTGGGCCTGTGCTCCCTTCACGAACTGCTCGCGGAAGGCGGCGATGATCTCGAGCTTCTTCTTGCTGATCGCCTTGATGCAGGTATACGCGCTCGAGAGCTCGATGCCGCCGAGCCGCTCCAGGATCCGCATCACCTGTTCCTGGTAGACCATCACGCCGTGCGTCTCGCCGAGCACGTCTTTCATGACGGGATGCAGGAACTCGGCCCGCTTGCGGCCGTGCTTCACGTTCACGTATTCGTCGACCATGCCGCCCTCGAGCGGGCCGGGCCGGTAGAGTGCGTTGACGGCCACGATGTCGAGGAAGTGGTCGGGCTTCATCCGCTGGAGCAAATCGCGGATGCCGCCGCTCTCGAGCTGGAAGATGCCCTTCGTCTCGCCCCGGCAGAGCGTGGCGAACGTGGCGGCATCGTCGAGCGGGAAGGCGAGCGGATCGGGCTTTTCACCCGTGGTGTCCTTGATGATCTCGAGTGTCTTGGCCACGACCGTCAGGTAGCGGAGCCCGAGAAAATCCATCTTCATGAGCCCGGCGCGCTCGACGTCGCCCATGGCCCATTGCGTGATCACTTCCTCCTTGCCCGTCACCCGCTGCAGCGGCACGTATTCCACGAGCGGCCGGTCGGCGATCACCACGGCCGCCGCATGGGTGCCCACGTTGCGGGCGAGGCCCTCGATCCGGCCGGCGAGATCGACGAGTTCGCGGATCTCACCATCAGCCTCGCAGGCCCCCGCCAGCTGTGTGCCCGGCGCCGAGGCCTCGGCGAGCGAGATGCCGAGCTGGTCGGGCACGAGGGCCACGATCTGGTCGACCCGCGGGATCGGCATGCCCAGCGCCCGGCCAACGTCGCGGATCGCCGCCCGCGCCGCGAGCGTGCCGAACGTGCCGATCTGGGCGACATTCGCCGCGCCATACTTCTGCTTGACGTAGTCGATGACCTCGCCGCGCCGCTCCTTGCAGAAATCGATGTCGATATCGGGCGCCTCGCGGCGATTGATGTCGAGGAACCGCTCGAAGAGCAGGTCGTATTCGAGCGGGCAGACGTGCGAGAGATAGAGCGAATAGGCCACGAGCGCGCCCACGCCCGAGCCTCTCGCCGCCGCCGGGATGTCGTGCTCGCGGGCATACCGCACGAAGTCCCAGACGATGAGGAAGTAGCTCGCGAAGCCGAGCGTGTCGATCACGCCGAGTTCGCGGTCGAGCCGCTCCATCACCACCGGGTGCAGTTGCCGGCCGCCGTCGGGCCCCGGCTCCTCGCTCCACCGCTTCGGCACGTGGGCATACCGCTCCGCGAGACCCTCGAGGCAGAGCCGCCGCAGCTCCTCGGAGGCGGTGCGGCCCGCGGGCACGTCGAATCCCGGAAAATGCCGCTTGCCGAGATCGAGCTCGATCGCCACCGAATCGGCGATCTGCTGGCTGCGGGTGACCGCCTCCGTCACGAGCGCGCGATCGAGCCCGTCGAATGCCGCATGCATCTCCTGCGGGCTCTTGAGATAAAACTCGCTCGAATCCATCTTCATCCGGCTCGCATCGCTGCGAAACCGACCGGTGTTCACGCAGAGCAGGATGTCCTGCGCCTCGGCGTCTTCCCGGTTGACGTAATGGCAGTCGCACGTGGCCACCGGCGGGATGCCGAGCTCGCGCGAGATCTCGAGCGCCACCTCCGTCACCTGCCGCTGCACGGCGAGGCCGTTGTCCTGGATCTCGATGAAGTAGCGATCGCCGAAGAGCTTTTGAAACCAGCCGGCGATCTCCTTCGCCTGCCGGAGCGATTCCCGCTGCTCTCGCGACGAGCCGATCAGCGAGCGGTTGAACTCGCTCGACAGGCAGCCCGAGAGGCAGATGATCCCCTCGCTGTGGGCCTCGAGGATCTCGCGGTCGATCCGCGGCTTGAAATAGAAGCCTTCGAGATAGGCCTTCGTCGCCAGCTGCAGCAGGTTGGCAAAGCCCGTCTTGTCGCGGGCCAGGAGCGTGAGGTGGTAGCTCGAATCCTTCTGGTTGCCGGCGTCTTTTTGAAAGCGGCTGCCGGGGGCGATGTAGGCCTCGTAGCCGATGACGGGATTGATGCCCGCCCCCTTCGCCGCCTGATAAAACTCGAGCGCGCCGTGGAGGTTGCCGTGGTCGGTGATCGCCAGGGCGTTCATGCCAAGCTCGACCGTCCGCTCGACGAGCCGGTCGATCGAGCTCGCCCCGTCGAGCAGGCTGTAGTGGCTGTGGCAGTGGAGGTGGGCGAAGTGCTGCGCGCTCATCCGTGTGCTCGCTGGGTGAGCAGGGCATTGTAACGCGCTGCCGAGCCCAGTAGGACAGGCTTCAGCCTGTCAGCACGTCAGACAGGCTGAAGCCTGTCCTACTGGCCGGGAAGCGGCCAGGCGATCCGCTGGCCCGAGAACGCGGATGCGAAGATTGCCTGCGTCATCTCGACGGTGCGGCGACCGGCATACATGCCCGTTTCGGGCTCGCGATCCTCGATGATCGCGTCGACGAGATCGGCCGCGGCGCGGCGGCCCCAGGCGGCCCGTTCCGCCGCGCGGTCGGCGTCGCTCGCCGGCGGCGGCGGCGAATCGAGCCCCTCGGGACCGATCGGCTTCCAGGGAAAATCCTTGTCGACCCGCCAGAGCGGCGCCTCGCGCAGGTAGGCATGTGGGACGTGATCGAGCCGCACGTGGATGGCGCCCGCGGTGCCGACGACCGTGACGCCGAAGTTCGGCTGCTTGAGGCCCGCCTCGCGGACGCTCGCGAAATAGCCGATCGGACCGTCGGCGAGGCCGAACATCGCAGCGATATTATCGCCGGCAATCGGCCCGATCCCCTCCGGGCCATCCACGGCATCGGCCTTCGTGATCGGACGACCGCCGATCGAGATCGCAGCCTCGCACCACTGCGGGCCGCCACCGAGATCGGTCATGAGATCGAGCAGGTGGCAGCCGAGCACACAGAGATCCTCACCGCCGCCACGCTTGTCTTCCTTGCCGCGGCAGCGGATCTCGAGCACCTTGCCGATGCGGCCCGCCTCGATGAGATCGCGGGCGGCGAGATAGGCCGGCGAATGGCGATTGACGAACGCGAGGCCGAGCTTCGTGCCCGCCTTCTGGCAGGCGGCCACCACCGCATCGGCCGCGGCCTTGGTCGGCACGAAGGGCTTCTCCATGAAGATGCCCTTCGCCCCCGCCTCGGCGGCGGCGATCGCCATCTCGGCGTGGCAATCGACATGCCGCATGCAGATGGCGACGATGTCGGGCTTCACGTCGGCGAGCATCTTCCGCCAGTCGCGAAAGCCCTGCGCGGCATCGAGCTTGTGGCGGGCGATGGCCTTCGCGAGCCCCGCCTCCGATTCGTCGGCCAGCGCGACGAGCTGCGTGCCCTCGACACCGGCCCAGAGTTCGTCGATCGCGTGGCCCCAATCGCCGCGGCCGGTGCGACCGATGGCGGCAACACGGAAGGCGTTCATGGCGTGCTCCTTTGACAGGCTGAAGCGTGCGGTACTTTTTGACAGGCTGAAGCCTGTCCTACTTTATGACTTTCGCCCAGCCGTCCAAAAACATCTGCACGGCCGAGGCGACGAGCACCATGCCCATCAGTCGCTCGATCGCCGTGATCCCCTTCGCGCCGAGGAATTCGGCGAGCTTCGAGCCGAAGAGCAGGATCACCGCCGACGCGAGCCAGGCCACCGAGATTGCCAGGAACCAGTCGGTGTGGCGGGCCGGGTCGCGGCTCGTCATGAGCAAGACGGTCGCCAGCGCCGACGGGCCGGCGATGTAGGGGATGGCCAGCGGCACGATGAACGGCTCGCCGTCGACGTGCTCGCCGAGCGGGCCGTGCTCCGCCGGAAAGACCATCCGCAGGGCGATCAGGAAGAGCACGATGCCTCCGGCGATCGTCAGGGCGGGCTCCGAGATCGCGAGCGTCGAGAGCAGCGGCCGGCCCGCGAAGAGAAACGCCACGAGCAGCCCATAGGCGATGAGGAGCTCGCGGCCGACGACCCGGAGCCGCCGATCCGGGTCCACCGGCTTGAGAGCCGACAGGAAGAGCGGGATGTTGCCGATCGGGTCCATCACGAAAAAAAGCAGGATGGCGGCGGAGAACGTGGTCATGGGTATGATCCTATCGCATGCCCGACGCCCATCCAGACCAACTGCATCGCGAACATACCTGCGGGCACGGGCATGCGCATGGCCACGCCCACGTGCTGACCGGCGGCCGGCTCGACCGGGCGATGGCGATCGGTGTCGGGCTCAACGCAGCCTTCGTCGTCGCCGAACTGATGGCGGGATTTTACGCCGGGTCGCTCGCGCTGCTGGCCGACGCCGGCCACAATGCCGGAGACGTGCTGGGGCTCTTGCTCGCCTGGGGCGCCAACTGGCTCGCGCGGCTCCCGCCCAGCGAACGCTACACCTGGGGCTTCCGCCGCTCGACGATCTACGCCGCCCTCGCCAATGCGGTGCTCTTGCTCACGGCCTGCGGCGCGATCCTCTGGGAGGCGATCCATCGCCTGCAGGCGCCGGAGCAGGTCGCGGGGCCGACGGTGATCGCCGTCGCCGCGATCGGCGTCGTCATCAACACGATCACGGCCCTGCTCTTCATGCGCGGGCAGCGGGATGCGAACGTGCGCGGCGCGTTTCTCCACATGGCCGCCGACGCCGCGATCTCGGCCGGAGTGGTGGTGGCCGGCATCCTGATCCTGCTCACCGGCATCTCCTGGATCGACCCGCTCGTGAGTATCGCGATCACGCTGGCGATCGTGGCGGGCACGTGGGGGCTCTTCCGGGAGAGCGTGGACCTCGCGCTCGACGCGGTGCCCCGCGGCATCGAGACGGGCGCGATCACGAAGGCGCTCGGTGAGATCGTGGGCGTGAGCGCGGTGCACGACCTGCATGTCTGGGGGGCGAGCACGTCGGAGACCTCGCTCACGGTGCACCTCGTCATTCCCGACGCCACGCTCCACGAGGCCGCACTCGCCGCGGCGAAGACGCTCCTCCACGACCGCTTCCGGATCGACCTCACCACGATCCAGATCGAACGAGTAGGACAGGCTTCAGCCTGTCGCCGGTAGGACAGGCTTCAGCCTGCCAAAAGTAAGACAGGCTGGAAGCCTGCCCCACACAAGACAGGCTAAAGCCTGTCCTACGGGTGGCAGGCTGAAGCCTGCCCTACTGGCGCACCGCGTGGCGGGCGATGCCGGCGAGCATGTTCTTGAAGACGAGCTCGTGCAGCGGCCAGATCGCGTACCAATAGGCGAGACCGCCGAGCCCCTTCGGATCGAAGACGGCTGTCTGGTGGATCGTGACGTCGCCATCGCGCGGCACCACCTCGAATTCGAGCCAGCCTCGCCCCGGCATCTTCATCTCGGCCGCCAGCCGCAGCCGCCGCGGCGGCTCGCAGACCTCCACCCGCCAGCAATCGAGCACGTCGCCGGTGACGAGCTTCTCCGAATCGCGGCGGCCACGCGACATGCCAGGCCCGCCGATCAGGCGATCCAGCCAGCCGCGGAGCGCCCAGAGCCAGTTGGCCGCATACCAGCCGTTTTTCCCCCCGATCCGCTCGATCGCGGCGAAGGCACGGGCCGGCTCGACGGCCACGACGAGGTGCCGGTGATCGACGAGCCGCGTGCCCTCCGGCCGGCCGCCGTATCGATGCGGCAGGTCTTCGATGTCGGCGAAGTCGGCCCAGCGCTTGCCCGCAAACTCGGTGTCTTCCTGGAGCATCGCCTCGCGAACGGCCTTCTCGAGGCCGCGCGGCCGCACGGGCAGTTCGCGGAGCGCTGCATCACTCGTGACCACGGTCGGATTCTTCAGGCCGTCGATCAACTTCCGTCCCACCTTCGAATATTCGGGCGTCACCAGTTTCAGCCAGAGGCTCGAGAGCCGCGGCGTGAGCACGGGCACCGGGATCATGAGCCGCTTGAGGCCCCGCTGCCGGGCGTACTCGTGCATGATAGCGCCGTAGGAGACCTTGTCCGGCCCGCCGATCTCGAAAATCCGCGCCCCCCCGGAAGGCAGGTCCACGGCGGCCGCCAGATAGGCCACGACGTCGGCGATCGCGATCGGCTGGGTGGGCGTGGCGAGCCAGGCCGGGCAGATCATCACCGGCAGCCGCTCCACGAGCGTGCGGACCAGGTCGAACGAAAAACTTCCCGCCCCAACGATGATCGACGCCCGAAACTCGATCACGTCGAGTCCACTGGCCCGCAGGATCGCCCCCACCTCGTGGCGGCTGCGGAGATGCGCCGAGAGCGTGTCATCGTCGGCGCCGAGGCCGCCCAGATAGACGATCCGCTTGACGCCCGCCGCCTTCGCCGCCGTGGCGAAGCGTTCCGCCGCGAGCCGGTCAGCCCGCTCGAAATCGACGCCGCTCTCCATCGAATGGACGAGCCAATAGGCGGTCTCGACGCCGGCGCAGGCCCGCGCGAGATCGGCGGGGTCGGAGGCATCGCCGGCCATCACCTCCGTTGTGGGCCCCGTCTTGCCGGCGAGCTTGTGCGGCCGCCGCGCGAGGCACCGCACCCGATGCCCACGGCGCTCGAGCTCCGCGAGCAGCACGCCGCCCACGTAGCCCGTCGCGCCGGTGAGGAGGATGTGCATGCAGCGCTACGGGTTGTCGACCTCGAAGGCGCGATCCATGAGCCGCGGGTCGCCGGTCTTCAGGCCGTAGAGAAACCACCGCACCCGCTGCTCGCTCGAGCCGTGCGTGAAGGCGTCGGGCACGATGTAGCCCTGCGACTGCCGCTGGATCCGGTCGTCGCCAATCGCCGCGGCGGCGTTGACCGCCTCGCGGATGTCGTCCTCGTCCACCGTGCCGGCGAAACGGGCCACGTGGTGCGCCCAGACGCCGGCGAGGAAGTCGGCCTGCAATTCCATGCGGACCGAGAGCTTGTTGTAGTCGCGCTCCGACATCCGGGCCCGCATCGACTGCACCTTCTCCGAGATGCCGAGCTGGTTTTGCACGTGGTGGCCGATCTCGTGGGCGATCACGTAGGCCTGGGCGAAATCGCCCGGCGCGCCGAACCGCCGCTTCAGCTCGTCGTAGAAGGCGAGGTCGATGTAGACCTTTCCGTCGAGCGGGCAATAGAAGGGGCCGGCGGCGGCGCTCGCCATGCCGCAGGCGCTGTTGACCCGTCCCGTGAAGAGCACGAGCGTGGGCGGGGAATACCGGCCGCCGAACATCTGCGGAAAGAGCTTCGACCAGACATCTTCGTTGTCGGCGAGCACGACGCGGACGAACTGCGACATCTCGTCGTTGAGCGGCTTGGAGGGCGCCCGTTGCGGCGCCGGAGCCGTGATCTCGGGCGCCATCTGCGCCACCTGCATCGGATCCATGCCCATGAACATCAGAAAGAGCATCAGCAGGATGGTGAGCAAGCCGCCCCCCACGAACATGGGCGCGGCCCCCTGGCTGCGGCGATCCTCGACATTTTTACTCTGACGGCGGCCTTCCCAACGCATGAGACTTTTCTTCTCCGGAAAACAACGGGTGAAACGACGGGTGAAACGACGGGGCAAAAAACGACCTGGGCAATGTAGCACCTGCCCCGGGGGCGGTGCGAACGCCTGCCGCGCTGATCAGTCTTCGGGCAACGGGCGGCCCTTCGTTTCCGGCAGAAACGCCAGCACCACGAGGCCGAGCAGGAAGATCACGCTCATGTAGGAGCAGGCGTTGCGAAACGCCATCAGCTTCGCCTCCGGCGTGGTCGCGCCCGCCTTGAGGGCGGCCTGCAGGGCGCCGAGCGTGAAGGGGCCGCTGGCGGCGATGAACCGGCCGACGTTGTAGCAGAAGCTCGTGCCGGTGCTGCGGAGACTGGTGGGAAAGAGCTCCGGCAGGTAGATCGCGAATCCGGCGAAGAGCGCCAACTGGCACCCGCCCATGACGGCGCTCATCCAGATGTCGTTGCGGCCGTTGAAAAACTGGAAGTAGCCGATCGTGGCGACCATGGCGGCGATGAAGGCGATCGCAAAGGCCGGTTTGCGGCCCATGCGTTGCGCCAGCGACGTGAAGAGGAGCATGCCGATGAAGGCGCCGATGTTTTGCACGATCGAATTGACGCCGATCCAGAACGTCTTGCGGCCGGTGATCTGGTCGGCCGGCACCCCCTCGGCCTCGAGCGATCGCGCCATCACGTCGCCGACGAGCTCGGGGCTGAAGAACCCGATGCCCCAGAGCCCGATCACGCCCGCCACGCAGAGCACCATGCCCAACAGCGCCGGCTTGCGCCACCGAGGATCACCGAGCAGCGAGGCATACGAGCCGAACTTCACGCCGACGGCCCGCCCCGCCTCCCTCGCCTTCACCCACTTCTCCGGCTCCTTGAGCCGCATCTGGATGAACACACAGAGAAACGCCGGGATCGCCCCGACGAGAAACATGTATTTCCACGCCGTGCCCGGCTCGATCGCCTTGATGCCCTCGAGGTGGCCGAGATACATGCTGACCATGCCGGCCATCACGTTGCCGACCGCCGAGAGCGCCTGCAGGAGACCGAGCGCACCGGCGCGGGCGCGGTCGGGCAGCGTGTCGGCCACCAAGGCGACGGCCAGCCCGAAGACGCCGCCGACCCCCAGCCCCGTCAAAAACCGAAACAGCGCGAAATCGATCCAGCCCTTCGAGAAGGCAGAGAGACCGGTGCAGACCGAGTAGATCAGCACCGTGAGCGTCAGCATCTTCGCGCGGCCGTAGCGATCGCCGAGCGAGCCAAAGATCAGGCCGCCGGTCGCCCAGCCGGCCACGAAGATGCTCGTCGCGTAGCCGCCGTAGGTGATCGGATCCATGCCGGCGGGCAGGAGCGCCTTCATCGCCGAGCCCCGTGCCAGCAGGAAGAGCTGCTGGTCGAGACAGTCGAACAGCCACGCCAACGACGCCACGACGAACACGAACCAGTGATAGGGCGTCAGCTCGCGATACCAGGGGCCATCAGCGGAGGATGCGGGGGCGGAATTCGAGCGCGGCAGGTCGGCCATGACAAAACGTCCGTGGGGCTAGTGAATCCGGAACCGCGAGACGCAGGCATGGTCGATGCCGCGCGGGCGGCTGTCAATCAACCTTCGCCACCCGGCCCGTGCGGGCCGACCTATAGCAGGCCTCGACGATGGCCACGGCCTTGCGGCCCTCGAGGCCGTCGAGGGCGGGCGGGCGGCCTGCATTGAGCGCCGCGATGAAGTCTTCGAAGTTTCGCGTGTGGCAGGAATAGTTGATCGCCATCGGATCGGCGGCGCCGCCGCTGGTGCTGCTCGCCCCGCCGAAGGCGGCGCGAGTGGACTCGTCGCCCGCGGCCTCGCCGCGAAACCGCCAGGTGACGAGCTGCTCTTCCTGGATCTCCGCGGTGCCGTCACGGCCACCGAAGAGAAACCGTCGCAGCTGGCCGGGATAGAGGCTCGTCGCGGCGAGCAGCTGGCCCAGCGCGCCGTTCTTGAATCGCAGCACCGCGACACAGGTGTCTTCCACCTCGAGCCGCTCGGCATCGTGCGCCCGAATGGCCGTGAGCGCCATCACGCTCTCGACCGGGTTTTCACCAGCGGGGAGCCCCGGCATCGTGGCGCCGACGATCCACTGCAGCGCGTCGACGCCGTGGATCGACTGGTTCATGAGCGCCCCGCCGCCGTCGAGCGCCTTCGTGCCCTGCCAGCGGCCGGCGCCGTAATAGGCGTCGTCGCGCCACCAGGGCACGTAGCTGGCCGCGATGGCAAGCGGGCCGAAGCGGCCGGCGGCCGCGGCGTCGTGCACCGTGCGCACCACCGGATTGAACCGCTGCGGAAAGATCGCGCCGAGCGTGATGCCCGCCTTCGCGGCCGCGGCGATCATCCGGTCGATCCGTTTGAGCGTGATCTCGAGCGGCTTCTCGCAGATCACATGGACGCCGCGGCGGACAGCGGCCATCACCGCTTCGAGATGGGCGCCCGACGGCGTGGCCACCGTGACGAAGTCGGGCTTCTCGCGGCGGAGCATCTTCGCGGCGTCGGCATGCCACGTGCAGCCGAATTCCGTGGCGAAGGCTTTGCCCTTCGCCTCCGTCCGGCAGCAGGCCGCGACGAGTTCGATGCCCGGAATGTCGGCCAAGGCCTTCGCGTGAAGCCGCGCGATGCCGCCGATGCCGATGATGGCCGCCCGCATGATTGATCGCTCCTCTGGGTCTGGGAGCGATCAGACTACTTCCAGCGGTAGAAGTGGTCCACGAAGCGATCGTGGAGCCGGTGATACCAGGGGAAGTGGCAGTGGTCGTGAGTGCCGGTCCGCGGCTCGCAGGGGCCGCGGTAGATCGGCCCGCCGCTCGGCACTCCGCGCATGCCGACGAGATCGTAGGGCTGCGGCGGTTCGCTCGGATGGCACGGCGGCGGCGGCACGCACGGCGGCAGCGCGTAAGGCTCGCACCCGACATGGAGCGGCTCCACCGGCGCATACCAATCATAGGGAGAATCGCTGCGACCAGGCAGCAACTTCGACAACACGGCCAGCGCGTCGCGGCCCGTCACCTCGGGCTTGATCAGGGGCGTGCCGCGGAGCGGATCGGGGATCGCTTCAGCGGCCTTCTGCCGTTCCGCGGGAAGCCGCCGCCGCTTCGCGTTTGTGGCTGCAATGTCGTCGTCTTCTCCGATGTCGCCGCGCGTCGCGTCGAACGGCCCCGACGACTCCGCGGGCGAATCGGCGGCGGAAGGGGGCGTGAAGCCAGGGTCGCCGGGCGTATCGGTGCCGACCAGCCGGATCATGCGGGGCACGCGTTGCAGCGGCTCGTGCAGTTCCGCCGGCTCGGGCTCGACGCCCAGGGCCGACGACGGAAGCTGAAGCACTACCAGAACACAGGCGATTTCGGACCAGCGACGCGGTATCATTCCATTGCCCTCCCCGGACCCAATCGGCTGTCGGCGAAGCCGCGCTGAAGCGGGCTTTGCGGCGACGGAAACGACGATGGCAAACGGCGCAGGCTCGGAGAGACGGGCAACGCCAAGCCGGTTTGGCCCCATGCGGTCCTTGCCGGAAGAGTCTGCCGGAACCCCCTCCCCTCACAACCATGCACCTGCCCGATCCGGTCGGCCTGATCGAGTCGCTCGAGCGCGCGGACTCGCGGATCGTGATCGTCTCGACCGGCGGCGGCTCGGCGGCGATCTCGCATGTATTGTCCACGCCAGGCGCGAGCGGCGTCGTGCTCGAGGCCGCGATTCCCTATGCACGCGAGGCGGTCGATCGGCTGCTTGGCGGCCCTCAGGAAACCTACTGCTCGTCGCGGGCGGCCCGTCGGCTCGCGATGGCTGCCTGGCAGCGAGCGCGGGCGCTCGGCGCAGCGCCGGAGCAGGCCGTGGGCATCGCCGTTGCCGCGAGCCTGCGGACGCGGCAGCCGAAACGCGGCGAGCACCGCGTGTTCGTCGCCCTGCAGACGCTGCGGGCGACGATGGTGACGTCGGTCGTGCTCGAGAAGGAAGCCCGCAGCCGCGGCGAGGAAGAAGAACTGGCGGCCGCGCTCCTGCTCGAATGCCTCGCGAGCGTGTCGCAAGGCTCTGCGCCTGCTGCACTGCTGCAGGGCCGGCTGCGGCCGGGCGAAAAAGTCTCGGTCGAGCGGACCGCGGCGCCGGAGCTTTGGCAGACGCTCCTGGCCGGCTCGCGAAGTGCCATTCTCGCCGCCGGCACGGAGGCCGCGTTCACCGGCGACCAGCTCATCTTCCCCGGCTCGTTCGACCCGCTCCACGACGGCCATCGGCTCATGGCGCGGATCGCAGAGGAAATCGCCGAACGGCCACTGGCCTACGAGCTCTCGATCGCGAATGTCGACAAGCCGCCGCTCGACTATCAGGAAATCGCGTCGCGGGCATCGCAGTTCCGCGGCCAGCCGCTCTGGCTCACGCGGGCGGCGACCTTCGTCGAGAAGCTCGCGATCTTCCCCAGCAGCACGTTCGTGATGGGGGCCGACACGTTCGTGCGGCTGGCGGAGCCGAAGTATTACGGCGGCTCGCAGGAGGCGGCCGACCGAGCCGTCCGCATGATCGCGGAAAACGCCCGCGGGCTCATCGTCTTCGGCCGCGCCCACGACGGCGTCTTCGAGGAGCCGTCGACGCTGCCCGCCCCCGAGCCGCTCCGCCGCATCGCCTACTTCGTCTCGCAACGGGAGTTTCGGATCGACATCTCGAGCACGGCCCTGCGCCGGGAGCAACTGGCATGCGAGCCGGGTTGATCTGTTACCTGGCATCGGCCCTGCTGGCCTGCTGTGCGTCGGCCGCGCGGGCCGACGCACTGGCCGACGCGCTCGAGCCCCACGTCGGCCAAACGATCGACCTCGTCGAACTCGGCACCGGCAAGCGGCTCGTGCGTCCGACGCTCGACGGCGTGACGGAGCGCGGCGGCAAGGCGACCGCCCTGCGGCTGACTCCCGAAGGGGCCACGAAGACGGTGAACGTACCCCTGGCGGGAATCGCGAAGATCATCGCCGGCCGGGAGACGATCCACGAATCGGCGGGCAATGGAAACAGCGCCGCACAACTCCGCGGCCGAAAGGCCCGGGAGAACCGCGAGCAGGAGATGCAGGCGGCGGCGGAACGCATGGAGAAAAACGGTGTCAGCCCCTGGCCGCGGCTTTCCGCCGCGGAGCACGCCGCGCAGGTCAAGGAGATCGAGGCATTCGTCGCCGAGGCCCACGAGGCATTCCCGGCGCTCGAGGTTTCGAACACGCACGAATTCATCGTGGCCACCGACATCCCGGCGGCGCAGATGGCCCCCTACCTCGCCAGCCTCGACGCGATGCACGACTTCCTCTGCGATCTCTACGGCATCCCCCGCGGCGAGCCGGTCTGGCTGGGCAAGTGCCTCGTCGTCGCCTTCCTGAAGGAGGACGACTTCCTCGCCTTCGAGGGCCGCTTCATGGGCCTCGCGCCGCAGGGCGTGCACGGCCTCTGCCACCAACGGAGCGACGGCCGCGTGGTGATGGCCTGCCATCGAGGCGACGATGCAAGCGCTTTCGCGCACATGCTCGTCCACGAGACGAGCCACGGATTCAACCACCGCTGGCTCTCCCCGGCGCGCCTGCCGAACTGGCTCAACGAGGGGATCGCCGAGTGGGTGGGCACACAGGTGGTGCCGGCCTGTCGCCAAGTGCCGCTCAAGGAGGCGCGGGCGGTGGAATTCATGAAGGCTGGCGGCAGCGTGGGTCCGGGCTTCTTCGAGGACGGCCCCGATTCCCACATCAACCCGCTGCAATATGGAATAGCCTCGGGGCTCGTGAAATTCATGGTCGCACGCGACCGGAAGCAATTTGCCGCCTTCGTGCAGGGCGTGAAGGAGGGCCTGTCGGTCGAGCAGAGCCTGAAAAAATCATTCCGCGCGTCGCTCGATGACCTGCTCAAGGCCTACGGCAAAGCCGTGGGTGTGCCGAACCTCGCGCGCTAGACCGTCACAGACAGGCTGAAGCCTGTCCTACTTTCCCAAACGGCGGGCGAGGCCCTTGCCGATCCGGTCGAGCGTGATCGAACGATCGTCGAGGCCGATGTGGACGCGGATCAGGCTCAGGCCGCTGGTGTCGGCGAGCGCCTTCGCGATCGCGGCGTCGAATTCGCCCTCCGTGCGCACCTCGTAGCCCGTGCCACCGCCGAGCACCTGCGGGAGCATTTGATACTGCCACGGATTGATGTCGTTGAAACTCCCCTCGTGGATCACCCGCTCCGTGCCGTAGCCCTTGTTGTCGAGCACGATGACGGTGATCGCCAGGCCGCGGCGGACGATCGTCGAGAGTTCCATGCCGGTCATCTGAAAGGCACCGTCGCCGACGAGCGCCACCACCTTGAGGTCGGGCCGGGCCACCTTCGCGCCCAGGGCCGCCGGCACGGCGAACCCCATCGAGGTGTAATACGCCGGCGAGAGAAACTCCGTGTGGCCATGGATGACGAGCTCGCTGGAGGCGAAGAGCGCATCCCCCACGTCGGCGACCACGATCGTCTTCTCGTCGAGCGACTCGTCGAGCCGGCGGACGAGCCGCGTGGTCGTGATCGGCTTGGAGGCATCGAGCTTGAAGGGCCCCTGCGCGGCGGCCGGCCCCGGCGGGAGTGTGCGTTTCGCCGCCTTCGGCTTGGCGGCCACGAGCGCCTTGAGGAAGTCGGCGAGGAGCACATTATGGAAGTGATGGTGGCTGATGCGGAGCTCGTCGCTCGTGGCGTAGATGCTCTTCGTGGCGTCGAGCTTCGCCGTGAAGATGCCGAGATCGAGGTCGGTGAGCAGCGTGCCGAGCAGGATCACGCAGTCGCTCTCCTCGACGAACTTCGTCACCTCCTCGCGGCCGAGCGCGCCCTCATAGAGCCCGATGTAGAGCGGATGCGTCTCGCTCACCACGCTCTTGGCGAGCAGCGTCGAGGCGATGGCGATGCCGGAGGCCTCCGCCAGGGCGACGACGTCGGCCTGCAATCCCCAGCGGTGCAATTCGACGCCGGCGATGATCACGGGCCGCTTCGCCTGCTCGATCCGCGCCACGGCTTCCTTCACCGCCTCGGCCAGGGCGCTCTTGTCGCTCTCGAGACGCGGCGCGTGGTAGGGCCGGATCTGGTCGGGCACGACGGAGACCATGTCGCGCGGCAGCTCGATGTAGACCGGCCGCTTGAGGCGGTCGGCGGTGTCGAGGAGCTGGTCGATGTCGCGGAAGGCGGTCGCAGGATCGACGATCTCGCGGCTGGCGGCGCAGATCTTCTCGAAGACGTCTAGTTGCGTGTGCCACTCGCGGACGCGATGGTGCAGGAGCGGATTGTTGATCCGCTCACGGATGCCGGGGGCGCCCGAGATCAGGATCACCGGGCTCTTCTCCGCATAGGCCCCGGCGATCGAATTCGCGAGGCTCAAGCCTCCCACGCCATAGGTCACGCAGACCGCGCCCATGCCGTTCACGCGGGCATAGGCATCGGCCGCGAAGCCGGCGCAGTCTTCGCGGGTGCAGTTCACGAGGTCGAGCGGGCTGTGCTCGAGCATGCTGTAAAAGGAGAGCACGTAGTCGCCGGGCAGGCCGAAGACGTGGCGGATGCCGTAATCGGAAAGCCTTCGGATCAGGTACTGCCCGATCGAGAGGCCGGTGACGCTCTGCTCGGTGTCGACCGCTGGACGAGCCTTGGCGGCATGGCCATCGCCGGAAACGGAGATGCCGGTATCGAGCCCCGATCGTAGGTTGATTGGCATGGGAACCTCCACGTGTATTGTAGCGCGAATCGGTGCCGGCAGCCTGAAGGCCGCCCTACTTGCGCCGCAGCGTGGAAAGCATGACGAGCCAGAAGCCAAGGAAGGCCGCCACGCAGGCGAGGACGACGAGCGGCCGGCGGGCGTCGTGATTGAGCGTCCAGGCGCCGATCGCGTGGAAGACACCCCAAACGACGATGCCAGCCATGATCCAGCGGAGCAGGCGTTCGGCACCGGGGGGCGGGGAGGGTGGTTGGCTCATGCCACCGTTATAGCGCACCAGGCGTGTCGGGCGCACCAGGCGTGTCGGGTGCACCGGGCTCGGAAGGGGCCTTTGAAAAAAAAGGCCCCCGGAACGGTCCAGTTCCCAGGGGGGCGGAGAAACTGAACCGTTTCCGGGAGCGATTGGACGAACACGAATTGTGGTGAAGCGTTGTGCTCGATCCGGGCGGCGAGCTTCCGTGCAGCCACCCGTTTCGAGTGGGGCCTTTCCTCTGCCCCGTCAGCCTTCAGGCGGGGGGACATTAGGGGCCTGTTTTTCTGGGGTCAAGGCCGCTTTTCGAGCGGAAAAAACGTCCGGATTCCCTCTCCAAATTCACCAAAGACGCTATGCTCGCCCAGCGAAACCTCATCAGGAGCCCCACGCATGGCCGCGCCCGTCACGATCGCCTCCCCAGCCACGCCGATTGCCGGCGCCGGCACGCCTCCGACCCCCGAAGCCTGGCAGGCCGCCTTCGAGTCCGCCCTGCCCTACCGGCAGTTTCTCGACCGGCACGCGAACCCCGACCAGCGCGGCCGCTGGGACGCCTTTCATCAGCGCGTGTCGCTCACGGCCGACCAGAAGAAACTGCTCGGCGGATTCACCCGCCGGATGCCGGTGCTCGTGCTCGCCGGAGCCTGGTGCGGCGACTGCGTCAACCAGTGCCCGATCTTCGACCACTTTCAGGCCGCCGCGCCTGCGATCGACGTGCGGTTCCTCGACCGCGATGCGCGGCCCGACATCGCCGCGCATTTGAAGGTCTGCGGCGGGCAGCGGGTGCCGGTGGCGATGTTTCTCTCGGAAGACTTCACGCCGATCGTCTTCTACGGCGACCGCACGCTCTCCGCCTACCGGGCGGCTGCCGCTTCCCAGCTCGGCGAAAGCTGCTCGAGCGGCGCGGTGCCGCCGCCGGCCGACGCCATCGCGGCGGTCGTGACCGACTGGCTCGACCAGTTCGAGCGGGCGCAGCTCATCCTGCGGCTCTCCGGCCGGCTGCGGCAACTGCACGGCGACTGAGCCCTCGCGCATCCCCTCGGAGATCTTTGCCCCGATGAGCAGCCGCGAACGCTGGACAGTCTATCCCCTCCTCTTCCTGGCGATCGGACTGGCGATCCGTGCGGCGGCCGTGCCACCGGAGCGATTCGAGGCCGCCAAGGTAGACAGCCTCGAGGTGACGCGGCTCGTCTGCCGGGAAATCGTCGTCGAGGCCGATGACGGCACGGTGCTCATCCACATGGGCCGCGTGGTGGGGAAAGGCGGCGGCCGCATCGAGATCAAGGACGCCGACGGCATCGACACGATCGCCATCGGCACCCGGCCCGAGAGCCGCGAGGGCACAGTCGAGCACTTCGACGAACGCGGCCAGCCCGCAGACTCCAAGTAGGACAGGCTTCAGCCTGTCAAAGCCAAAGTAGGACAGGCCTCCGTGCCTGTCTCAGACAGGCTAAAGCCTGTCCTACATTGACAGGCTTCAGCCTGCCCTACTTCCGATGCTGAGGAGCCGGAATCGGCGGAAGCTCGCGGAGCATTTGGACCGAGTCCGCGAGGGCCACCGCGACGCGACTTCTGCCGTTCCGGCGACCAATGCGGGTGGATTACTCCGGCTCGATCGACGCAGACATCGAGCCTTTCGACCGGGCGATCATGCGATCAGCGCCGAAGGCGTGGATCTGGTCGCGTTTGAGCTCCGCGTGCTCCTTCGTGGTCGTGAGCACGATCGCGCGGCCCTTGACGTCGACCTCCTTCGCGAGCTGGAAGCCCTTCTCCGGCGGGTGGCCGAAGAGCTGCTGCAGCATGGCGATCACATATTGATACGTGTGGTCGTCGTCGTTCCAGAGCACGACATGGTGCCGCGGCTGCCGCTTCGGCTTCTCGGCGGAGGCAGGCTTCTTCGCGGCCACGGGCACGGCCGCCGGGGTCTCGACGGCGGGTTCGGCGACGGCGGCGGAGGCGGAATCACTCATGGTTTCGGCCCTGCGGAGGCTCTGTAGTATAGTGCCCATCCCTCCAGGAGAACCGTTCGTGCTCGACCGCCGCTTCGTCGCCGATAACGTCGACCTCGTCACCAATAACTGCCGCAACCGCGGCTCCTCGGCCGACGTGGCCCGGTTCGCCGACCTCGACCGGCTGCGGCGGCAGATCCAGGCCGACATCGACCGGCTCAACCACGAGGCCGGCCAGGTGAGCAAGTCGATCGCCAAGGCGGCCGACGCGGCCGAACGCGAGGCCCGCAAGGGCGAGGGTCGCCGGCTCCGCGAGGAGGTGTCGGCGTTCGAGGGACGCCTGGCCGAGATCACCGGCGAGGCCGACGAGATCCTCCGACAGATGCCCAATCTCACGCACCCCGCGGCCCCGGTCGGGGGCGAGGACGCGGCCGTCGAGATCCGCCGCGGCGCGACGCCGCTGCCCACGTTCGCATTCAAGCCGATCGATCACGTCGAACTCGGCGGCCGGCTTGGCCTCTTCGATTTCGACGCCGGCGCGAAGGTGGCCGGCCACGGCTTCTATTTCCTCCAGAACGACGCCGTGCTCCTTGAGCTCGCCCTGCAGAAATACGCGGTCGACCTGCTCTTGGGCGAGGGCTTCACCGTCATGACCACGCCGGACCTCGCCCGCGACACGATCCTCGAGGGCACGGGCTTCATGCCGCGCGGCCCCGAGACGCAGATCTACTCGATCACGGGAAGCGACCTTTCGCTCGTGGCCACGGCCGAGATCACGCTCGGCGGCGCGATGCACGAACGGATCTTCGAGGCCGAGGAACTACCGCTCAAGCTCTGCGGCATCAGCCACTGCTTCCGCACCGAAGCCGGCGCGCACGGCCGCGCCACCCGTGGCCTCTACCGCGTGCACCAGTTCACGAAGGTGGAAATGTTTGCCTTCACCACGCCCGAGCAGAGCGAGGCGATGCACGACCTGCTCCTCGACCTCGAATGCCGGCTCTTCGATGGCCTCGGCATCCCCTACCGCGTGATCGACACCGCCTCGGGCGACCTCGGCGGCCCGGCCTACCGGAAATTCGACCTCGAGGCCTGGATGCCGGGCCGCGGCGAAAAGGGAGAGTGGGGCGAGGTGACGAGCACGTCGAACTGCACCGACTACCAGGCCCGCCGGCTCGCCGTGCGCTACAAGAAGCCCGGCGAGAAGGGAACGCACTTCGTGCACACGCTCAACGGCACGGCGATCGCGATGAGCCGCGCGATCATCGCGATCCTGGAGAACTACCAGCAGGCCGACGGCTCGGTGCGGGTGCCCGACGCCCTCGTCGCGTGGGTCGGCAAGAAGACGCTCACACCGAAGTGAGCCCAAGCCGGCTCTGGGCTGCCCACGCCCCATCGCCGGACGCTCTCTTCGGGCATCCTGCCCTTCGCTCGCTCGGAGGTGACTGCGCTCCGGCATCCTGCCTGCGCTTGTCACCTACGCCGGCTCTCGGGGCATGGGCAGCCCAGAGCCTCCCTGTTCCAGTAGGACAGGCGTCTCCGCCTGTTTGAAAGAAGTAGGACAGGCTTCAGCCTGTCATCAATCAAGGCAGGCTGAAGCCTGCCCTACAAGAACGGGAGGCTTCGGGTGACCCGCACCCCGCTCGCCGGCGTATGCTGACAAGCGCAGCCAGGATGGCGAAGCGCAGTCAGCATCCGAGCGAGCGAAGGACAGGATGTCCGTAGCGAGCGT
>JBIIQM010000137.1:0-4918 GCA_044342075.1 Pirellulales bacterium | reverse complement strand
GCGATCGCCTCGCGGAGCTGCCGCTCGAGCTCCTCGCGATCCTTTTCCTTCCCCTTCCCCTCCCCCTTCCCCTCCTTGCCGGCCATCACGCGGGCCCCGAGCAGCTCCACGCGTGTGCGCGCCTGCCAGGCCCGCACATCGAGCTCGTGAAGCCGCGGGTCCTTCGCCTTGCCCGTGGTGAGCGGCTGCACGCTGCGGTCGAGCTCCTCGATCGCGCGGGCATACTCGGCCGGCTTTCGCTTCTCGAGATTTGCAAGCACCTTGGCCAGCTCCGGCTGGTGCGCCTCGACGAACGACAGCACCCGCTGCTCCCGCTCATCCTGCGCCGTGGCAGCCACCGGCTCGTCGGCGGCCACGGCGGACGGCCACCCCTCGTGGCCGAATACCGCGAGCACGAACACCAGCCTCGCAATCGACACGAACCGCTGCATCGCTTCTCTCCTTCTGAATCTCAGCCGGTGATTCTCAGCCCTCGTCGGGCCGCGACAGGCCGGCCCCTTCATCAGCCACGGCGGCCACCAGCCAGCCAGGGGGCGACCCCGCCATCGCATCCGGCTCGTCTTCCTCCGTCTCCGCTGCCTCCGGATCCTGCGCTTCAGGCTCGCCGCCCGCATCCGCCGCCCGCAGTTCGAGCCAGCGGTCGGCGATGAACGCCACGTCGCCGCCCCGCGGCAGGCCGATCTCGGGCCGCCCGAGAACCAGCAACGCAACTACCGTGGCCGCCAGCACGCTGCCCGCGAGGGCAACGGCCGCCGGTCGCAGCCACCGCGATGCTCGGGCGCGGTCCCGGAGCCGCGGCACGACGGCTGCACTATCACCAGCCGGTGAGCCAACGAGGCCGGCGGAGGCGAGCCTGATGATCGCCCCCTCCAGCCGCAGGTAGCGGGCGAGCGTCTCGCGAGCCGCCGGCGAGGCGTCGAGCAGCGCCGCCAGCCGCCGCTGCTCGGCAGCGTCGAGGCCGCCGTCGAGATGCCGCGTGATCAGGTCGTCGAGTTCACGGCTCGGCGGCGGGGAATCGTCGTCATGCCGAGAAGGGTTCGATGTCATGGGGCCACTCCGGTGGGGCGGGCCAGCTTCGACTGCACGCAGTCGTGCAGCATCCTGCGGGTGCGGGAGAGCGACCGCTGCACGGCCGCGGCGGTCCGGCCCACCGCCGCGCCGATCGCGTCGAACGACGCCCGCCCCTCGTATCGCATCGCGACCATCCGCCGCTGCACGTCGGGCAGGCGCGTGGCGCAGTCGCGCAGCGCGTCGAGCTCTCGCTGCCGGTGGGCCGGGTCGGTGGCATCGTCATCGAAGGCCCGGTCGATCTGCACGAGCAGCTCGGGCTCGAGCGCCGCCATGCGGGCCGCCCGCCCCTTGGCCCGCAGGTAGTGGAGCGCCTGTCGGCGGACGATCTCCTTGGCCCAGGCGCGAAAGTCGCGGATCGGCTCCGCGTCGGGGCTACCGGCATGCTGCATCACCACGACGGCGGCATTCTGAAAGACCTCCTCGGCGGCGTCGAGATCGCGGACCATCGCCATCAGGTAGGCCATGAAGTCCCCTTGGTGTCGCAGCAGTTGTCGGACCAATTCGGGATCGCTCATGACGCGTTCAACGATGGGCAGGACGTGCCGTGGCAACGGCGGACAGGGCACACTGCCCGGGGGCTCCTCGGCGGAAGCCCCCGGACAGTAGCCGACAGTGGAACCCCGAGCCAGCGATCAGGCGGACTTCTTGCGGGCTCCGCCATTCTTGCGGACGTCGTTCTTCTTGCCGACCTCGAGTTTCGTATCGCTCTTGGTCTTCGCGGCTTCCTTCCGAGCGGCCTTCTCGGCCGCGGGAGCGGCGGCCTTCCGCCCGGCCTTCTCCGCGGCACCGGCTGAGCCCGCGATACCCGCGCCCACGGCCACCAGGATCGCCATCGCCACCAGGAAACGCATCGTCTTCATGATGATCACCCTTTCTCAAAAGCCTCGAGAGCACTTGGGGCCAGCCGTCGACGGCGTCGACTCCTGCGGCCTCGCCTTCCAAGTACCGAAGCCCGCCCGGCCAGACAAAAAAATTTTTGGCGGGGCCAGAAAAGGTGTCAGGACTCTTTTTGCCCGGGCAGATCCGAAAAAGCATCTTGGCTCTTTTTGGACAAAAAGAGTCCTGACACCTTTTCCGGCTCGCGGCTACGGGATCAGCATGAACTCGCCCGAAACGAGGAGCACCTGGGCGAGTTCCTCCCAGGGGCCGAGCGGCTTCGCCATCGCCTTCGGATCGAGGAAATCGTGCCGGGCATCCCACCGCATTTTCATCCCCGGCAGCGCCGGCATGTCGCGGTCGACCATCACGATCGTCGGCGACCAGATGAACCCGCTCTGGGCTGGATCGAGATCGGTGATGGCCACGAAGTCGACCGTGTCGCCCGGCTCGCACGCGACGGATTCCACCTTCGTGATCACACCATCGGGCGAGGCCGTCCACTCGCCGAGCTGGCCGAGTCGCGAATGCACGATCCGGCAGACGATTGGAGCGGCGGCGACCGGCTGGGCTGCCGCCGCCTGGTCGGCCGCGGCATCGGCTGATTTCGCGACAGCGGGCAGGAGGTGCACGAGTTCGGCTTCGATCTTCACCGTGCCCTTCTCGGGCGACGTCCAGCGACGAACGGCCGCCTTACCGGGCACGAGCTTGCCGCCCTCTGGCGTCATCTCCATCGCGGCGCCGTCAAACTCGGCCGTCTTCTGCCCTCGCACGACGGCCCCGGCAAAGCGGTCGATCGAGATGAAGCCCTTCACGGTCTTGGCATCGGCGTCGAAATCGGCGAAGCCGTAGCTCCAGTCGTCGGCCTGGGGTTGGACGATGTCGCCCTCGGGATAGGCAGCGATGAACGCCTCGGCGTCGGCCAATTCGCTGGCCGAGGGATTCCGCTGCAAGGCCGCCCGCCACAATGCGGTCGCGATTCCAGCCGGCACGGCATCGGCCCCGGCCGCGGTGCGGGCGGCTGCGGCCAGCCGCTTGGCCGACTCGACTGCAAACGGGCTGTTGAAGAGCCACAGCGCCTGCGGCGGCAGCGCCGTCCGCGAGCGGCCGGGGGACGTGAAGTTGGAGTCGGGCACGTCGAAGGCACGCATGACTGGAGCCATCTGGGCGCGGACGACCGATGCGTAAAGAGTCCGTCGGCGGGCCTGGGAATCATCGACGTCAAATGGCTGCCCGCCCACTGCGGGATCGAGCCCGCCCGCCACCGCCAATATGGAATCGCGAATCCCCTCGAACTCGAGGGCGCGGGACGGAAACCGCCACAGCAGCCGGTTGTCGGGATCGAGCGCCCGCGCGGAGCCGGCCGGCGGCTCGCCAGGGGCGACGGCCGACGCCTGCTGGTAGGCGTGCGACTGCATGATCAGCCGGTGCAGCTTCTTGAGCGACCAGCCATCGGCGATGAATCGGCTCGCCAGCCAATCGAGCAGCTCGGGATGCGAGGGCGGCTCGCCCTGCAGCCCAAAGTCACTCGCCGTCCGCACCAGTCCCTGCCCGAAATGCCAAGCCCACACCCGATTGACGATCACACGGGCTGTGAGCGGATTCTGCGGGCTCGCGATGAGTGCGGCCAGCTCTTTGCGACCGCTCGAGTCCTTCGGAAACGGCTGGGCATTGTCGCCCCGCAACACACTGAGATATTGCCGCGGCGCCGGGCTGCCGAGCGACTTCGGATTGCCTCGGATAAACACCTTGGCATCGAAGGGCTTGTCTTCCTGGAGGGCCATCAGTCGCAGCGGTGCGCCCGGATGCGAGACGAGCTTGGTCACGGCGACGGTGGCGTTGCGGCGAAGCCCTTCGGCGACGTCCCGCGACTTGAAGAGCGGAGCCTTCTTGTTGTCGCGAAACACGAACGGCGATCCCTCGGCCGTGAGCACTTTCACGAATTCCGCCGCCGAGTCTCCGGCCAGCGGCGTGCCGGGCCGCAGGGCCTCTGCATCGGCCTCGTGGATCCGCAGAATCGCGCGATTCTCGAGGTCGGTGATCGACATGTCTTCCTCGTCGGGCCGCAGCGTGCAGAGCTTGTCGAGAGCCCCGCGAAACCGCTCGCCCCACATCGCCTCCAGCGACTGGGCCTGTCGGTTGTAAAGCTCCGCGACATCGGCGAGCGTCCGCGGCTTGTCTGCCGCAAACGCACCGGCGATCACCTTGGCGAGGCTGCCGTCCTTGTTGGCGGCATAGGCTTCGATCATCGCAGGAGCCTTCGCCTCGAACTCGTCGGCAGGCAACGCCTTGAGTTCCAGCCACGGACGGAAAATGGACGGATTGGCTTCGAGCCACGACTTGTGGCTCCGGATGATCTCCGTGTAGATGCCCCCAGAAAGATTTCGCGGCTGCAGTATTTCCTTCTGGACACGGGCATTGTCGTCATACACCCACTTCGACTTCCCGTCGTGGACGGCCAACAGGTAGTCGCCAAGTCGCGACCGCTCCGCCACCACGCCTCGCTCGGCTTCAAACGCCAGCACGTGGAGCAAATGCTCCCGGGCTTTTCGGTTCTCGGCCACATAGGCCTCGTTTTCCGGCGTTGTTGGCTGGGGCTTCATCGGCGGGTAGACCGCCGGCTCGACGCAGCTCTTGAGCACGCCATAGAGCCCGTAATAGTCGACGGTGGGAATCGGCTCGAGCTTGTGGTCGTGGCAGCGGGCACAGCTCACCGAAAGCCCGAGCAGGCCCCGCATCATCACGTCGATCCGATCGTCGATCACGTCGTCATCGATCCGCGCGTCGGGCCGGCGGCCAACGGTGATGAAGCCGAGGGCAGCCAGCGCGCGGTTGTCGTCGGGCTTCACATCGACCAAGTCCGCGGCGAGTTGGGCGGTCACAAACCGATCGAACGGCATGTCGTCATTGAGCGCCTGCACACACCAATCGCGGTAGGTCCAGGCGTAGGGATAGGGGTTCTCGGCGCCAC
>JBIIQM010000021.1:0-46320 GCA_044342075.1 Pirellulales bacterium | reverse complement strand
GCGTCGGCAAACGTGAACCGGCCCAGCGCCTTGATCGGCTCGGCGATCACGAAGAGGGCCACGATCCAGCCGGCGAGAAAGCCGATCGAGTAGAGAAAGCCGTCGTAGCCCGAGAAGGCGATCATCCCACAGATGCCGAGGAACGACGCCGCCGAAAGATAGTCGCCGGCGAAGGCGATGCCGTTGACGAACCAGTGCACCTCGCCATGGGCTGCATAGTAGGCCGCGGCCGACTGCTTCTTGCGGCCAAGCCAGAAGGAAAGCGCGAGCACGGCGGCCACGAAGCCGGCGAAGATGGCGACGGCGAGCGTGGAGGTGTCGTGGAGCATGCTGGCGGTTCCTGTCAGCGGCCTGCCCGGGCCACCATGTAGACGACGGCGAGGACGAGGGCGGCCGCGATGAGCCCCATGCCGGCGGCGATCGCCAGATTCACGCCGCCGAACGGCCGCCACGAGAGCAGGTCGGGCCGCACGAGGACGAGCCCCATGAAGCCGCCGTAAAGCAGGACGTAGATCCAGAAGAGCGCGAGCCCGAGCCGGCTCTTCGTCGCGGCGTTTTCATCCGTCATGCATACAGCCCCAAGGGAGGCCGACGAGTGTAACAGCCGCGCCTGGGGAACGTCAGTATCATGGGATGGCAACCCCCGGCCCCTCTGCCGTGAACATGTCTTCCGTTTTCATCCGTCGCCGCGTCGGGCTGATCGGCATCGTCTGCTGGGTATGGGCCGCCGTGGCGGCCTGCGCCTGCGGCCACGAGGCCGTCGGCGAGCTCGAGGCGCAGGCCGCGATCCTCCGCACCCGCGCACCCGCGCTCGGCATTCGCGGCATCCTGCGGTTCGCCCTCGAGGCCGCCGGTCTTCGCTGGCAGCCGGAGCAGGTCGAAGAGGCACTCCGGCTGGCGCGGTCGATGCAAGACACCGCTCCCGGCGGCGACCACTTCGGCAACTACCGCTGGCGGCTCGGCGACGATGCCGTCACCGATCCCAATGCCGTCGCCTTCGCAACCCAGCTCACGAGCCTGCTTCGGCTGGCCCATGCCGAGGCCCTCTCTCCCACCGCATGCGATCTGCTCGACGCGATGCACCATGACGCAGCCGGCGCACTCGACCGATATCCCGTAAAGCCGGGCTATACGAACATCTTCCTGCTGAAGATCTGGAATCATCTCGCCCTGGGGCGACTGGGGGATTCGCAAGCCCGGCGCCGCGGGGAAGAACTGTGGGCCGAGTGGCTCGGCCACGTCCGCCGCCACGGCATCACCGAATACTCGAGCCCCACCTACCATGGCGTCGATCTCGACTGCCTTGGCCTGATCGCCCGCCACGCCGAAAACGAGGCCATCCGCCGGCAGGCCGAGGCGATGCTCGGGTTTCTCTGGGCCGGCATCGCGGCCAACTGGTTCGCGCCGGCCGAACGGCTCTCGGGGGCCCACAGCCGCGACTACGACTATCTCTTCGGCCGCGGCTATCTCGACGAGCATCTGCACGAGGCGGGCTGGCTTGCGGATTGGGTGCTGAGCGAATCGGCCGGCTGGCTCCCGCAGGCGCCGCGCGAACACCTGGATGTGTTTCGCGACGACTGCCGCTGGAATCCACCCGCCGATCTCCGCGCGACGGTCGCGGATCGAACGCCGCGTTTCGTGGTGCAGCGGTTCAACGCCGAGCCGTGGGCCCGCGCCACGAATTACGTGGGGCGATCGATGGCCATCGGCATCGCCGGCGAGTGCCGCGGGCCGGAGGACAAGTCGCTTGCCATCCATCTTCCCGGTGTGCGCAACACGCCCAACCTGACGCTCGTCATCGACGGCCGCGACGATCCCTACGGCCGCCGCAAGGAGCTCGTCGGCCACGGGGGGCAGGCGAAGGCCCATCACCTGCGGACGTTTCTCGTCTCGTCGCAGCGGGGCCCGCGGATCACCGCCGCATGGTTCTTCGACCCTGCAAAGCCATTTTTTCGCGCCGATCCCGCCGAGCTCTCCTGCCTGCGTGCCCATCTCCTCATGCCCGCTGATGCGGAGGTATGGACGGCCAGCGCGCGGCTGGCCGATGGCGCCGCGCTGTCGGGCGACGCCACCTTCTTTGTGCGGAAAGGGAGCGTGGCCGTGGGCATCCGCTCGCTCTTGGCGGCGACCGATGGCTCGGCGCCGCGAACGTTCACGCTGCGGGCCGACGCGCCGCAACTCGGAGCCCAACGGCTCACGGCCACGCTCTCGGAAAAGGCCCCCACGCGCCGTGGGATCGTGGTGCTCGACATCGAAGCCCGCGAAGACTGCGACGACGCATCCTTCGCCGCCTTCCGCGCGGAGTTTGCCGACCGCCGGGTGACGGCAGCGCTGGCAGGCGACCGCCTTACCGTGGAAGGGTCGCTGCCGCTGGCGGCGAACCTGGCGACACTCGGCCGCGAGGCCTACGAGCCCGCACTGTCGCCGGCGAACCTGCTCGTGGTGGACGGCCAGGAAGTCGGCCGACCGCTCTTGCCTCCAGAGTGACGGCCAGCAGAGTGAAGGCCAGTTCGCTTGCCTTTCGTCGGCCGCGTGCAAACACTTCCATCAGGACTGTCCCGCCGCGTGGCGGGGCACCGGCAGCGGGAAGCCTCTCACCCACCTCGCGGGAGGCTCCGATGGCGTCGATTTTCCTTGGCAATCCGGCGTCGATCGCCCCGGTGTCGCTCGAGACGGTGCGGTCGCTGCTCGAGCCGCAGCCGGCCCCCTGCCTCTCGCTCTACATGCCGACGCACCGCTCGGTGCCAGACAATCTCGTCGACCAGCCCACCTACCGGCATCTCGTCGACGTGCTTGCGATGGCGCTCTCAGTGTCGCAGCCGAGCCGTGAGATCGACCGGCTGCTCGAACCGTTGCACGCCATCGAAGACAGCGTCCGGTTTTGGCAGCACACCCGCGACGGCCTTGCGGTCCTCGCCGCCGACGGCATAGCGCGGATCTTCCTCTTGCCGATGCCCGTCAAGCCGCTCGCGCTCGTCACCTCTCGGTTTCACACGATGCCGCTGGTGCGGATCGCCGCCTCCATCGAGCGGTTCAACGTGCTCACGCTCACGAGCCGCGCGGCGCATGTTTACGAAGGACAGGTTACCGAGGGCCGCGCCGCGGGGGGTCCGGCGGGCCGCGTCGATCCCGTGCCACTCCACGGCATCCCCGGCACGGAGGCCGCCCAGGGCGAACTCGATCGCGGAGCAGTGATCGACGAGGAGATTTTCCAGCCCCACCGCGTGCAGCGCGGCATGGGCCCGGGCGGACGAGGGTTTACGAGCGTGATCCACGGCGGCGCCGGCTCGAAGCACGACGACGTCGATGCCGACACCGAGATTTTTTTCCGGCACGTCGACGAGGTGATCCACGAGCGGGTGTCGAAGCAGTCCGGGCTGCCGCTGGTGCTCGTGGCGCTGCCGCGTCTGGCGGCGGTGTATCGCGGGCTCTCGAAGAACCGGCTGCTGCTGGACGCGTATGTCGATCGCGACGCGCACCTGCTGCCGGAAGAGTCACTCGCGCCGCTCGTCGCGCCGATCTTCGCCGCCGCCCGCGACAAGCGGATCGGCCGCGAATTGCATCTCTTCGAGCAGGCCCGCGACCACGACCTCGGCTCGGACGACCTCTCCGACATCGCCCGCGCGGCCGTGGCCGGCCGAGTGGCGACGCTGCTCATCGAGAGGGATCGCTTCGAGACGGGGCGGCTCGACCGCCAGACCGGCGCGATCGTCACCGACGGCGAGGCGGCCGGAGACCTATCACGCTCGGGAGACCGCCCTGCCCTGCGGCAGGAAGATCTCTTCGGCGCCGTCGCCGAGACCGTCCTTCTCCACGGCGGCGGCATCCTCGCGCTCGATCGGATCGCGATGCCGACCGAAAGCGGCGTGGCGGCGGTCTATCGATACTGACTACACGCAAAACATCGGCATCCTGCCGGCTGACGGGCGCAGGCCCGTCCTCGGCCAGTTGCTTGGCGGGCTCCGCCCGCTGGCATGAAACCCGGCCCTCCAGGCCTAGTGTCTCGAGTAGGACAGGCTTCAGCCTGTCACGACTTCGCTGTGGTAGTCTGCTCCCGCTCGAGCTGATCCACCCTATGGCCGCATCTCCCCATCACGATCCCCTCTTCGCGGCCAGCCCCGACCGCCGCGGCACGGGCTCCGAGAAGTGGGATCGCTGGGCTGGCCGCGACGTCCTGCCGCTCTGGGTGGCCGACATGGATTTCCGCGCACCCGAGGCGGTGCTCGATGCCATCCGTGCGCGGGTCGATCACGGCGTCTTCGGCTACACGCACGAACCGCCCGGCTTCGCCCCGGCGCTCACCGACCACCTCGCCGCACGACATGGTTGGCGGATCGATCCAAACGCAGTCGTCGGCACGCCCGGCGTGGTCACCGGGCTCTCGGTCACAGCCCGCTTGCTCTCCGACCCAGACGACGAGATCGTCACATTCACGCCGGTCTATCCGCCATTCCTCACGCTGCCGGGCCTTGCGGGACGCCGGTGCGTGCGGGTGCCGCTCGCCCGGGGGCCAGCCGCCTGGAGCATCGACTGGGATGCCGCCAGCGCCGCGATCACGCCGCGGGCCAAAATCTTCTGGCTCTGCCATCCGCACAACCCCACGGGCACGGTATTTGGCCGCGCCGAACTGCTCGCCCTCGCCGACTTCGCCGAGCGGCACCACCTCACGGTCGTCTCCGACGAGATCTGGTCCGACCTGCTCCTCGACGACGATCGCGGGCACATTCCCTTCGCGAGCCTCGATCATCCCGCGGCCCACCGCGCGATCACGCTCGTCGCGCCATCGAAGACCTGGAACCTCGCCGGCCTGGGATGCGCGGCGGCGATCGTTCCTGATCGCGCGCTCAAGAGCCGCTGGCGGGCGGCCGGCGGCGGCCTCGTGCCGATGGTCAATCCGCTCGGCTATGCGGCGGCCGAGGCGGCATGGCGGCATGGCGACGCCTGGCGGCGGCGGTTCATCGCCGTGATCCGCCAGCACCGTGATCTGGCGATGGCCGCGGTCGCGAAGATCACGGGCCTCGAGTGCATTCCGCCTGGCGCGACGTATCTCCTGTGGATCGACTGCCGCGGCACCGGGCTGAGCGACCCGCAGGCCGCCTGCGAGGCCGCCGGCCTGGGCCCCTCCGACGGCCGCGAGTTTGGGGCGCCGGGATTCATCCGGCTCAACCTCGCCTGCCCGACCGACCGGCTCGAAGAAGCCCTCCGCCGCCTCGCCCTCGCCTTCCCCCAGTAGGACAGGCTTCAGCCTGTCTCTCTTTCTGACAGGCTAAAGCCTGTCCTACTGGTTGCGCGACAGGCTGAAGCCTGCCCTACTTCGTTGGCAAACCCTGCGGCCTGCGAAGCCTGCGGCCCCCACGGAAGAACTGCACGAAGCCGTGTTGACGCTCAGGCCATGCGCCCCGTCTGGCCGATCTTCTCCTCCACACACACCACACATATTTGGGAGAGGGCCATGGCAAAGTCGAAGAAAAAGAAGTCGAGCAAGACGAGTTACTCGCAGCAGATCGCCGGCTTGGCCACGATCGGCATGCCAACGCCCGTGCAGCAGGTGGCCAAGTCGAAGTGGGGCTCGAAGCTGCTGCTCTTATTGGTCCCGATCCTGATCGCCAGCGGCGTGATCACGATCTCGTTCTCGGGCGGCCTGCCGAGTATCACGGTCAACAAGGACCGCGCCGCGGCCGTCGGCCAGCAGGTGACGACCGAAGCGATCAAGGCCGCCGAGAAGATGCGGCAATACGGCGACAGCCAGTACCGGTAGGACGGGCTTCAGCCTGTCACCAAACTACCTTCAGCCTGTCACCAAACTACCTTCAGCCTGTCACCGCACTACGCCCGCCTCCATCCGCCGTCGATGAACCGCCACGGACGTCCCGCCGGCGTCTCATCGCGCAGGCACTCTGGCAGCCGCCCCTGCGACCAGCCGTCGAAGCAGATCCGCCGCGCGAACCGCAGGATCGACCAAGGCATCCCGACCGCCGAAAAAAACGGCGGCGACGCCGATGGCCACGGGCCGCCATGCTGCATCGCCGGACTCACCGACATGCCGGTCGTCATCCGGTTTTCGACGACGCGGCCGGCCCGCGCGACCAAGAGCGGCACGATCCCCCGCGCCGCCTCGTCGTCGCTCCCATCCCGCGCCGCATGAAAACACCCAGCGAGCGCGCCCTCGAGCGGCTCGATCGCCCGCTGTAATTCCGCGAGCGACGCGCATCGCACGAGCAGCGTCACGTTGCCGAAGGCCTCGACGAGCAGTGCCCTCCTGTTGGCAACAAGTTCGGCCGCCGTCACCTCGAGCAGCGTGGGCAAAAATGTGCAGGCGCCTTCCCCGGCGGCGCCGCCGACGAGGATTCGCGCCCCCGAGGCGTGGAGATGGCCCACCGCATCAACGAGCCGATCGTGTCCGGACGGCCCGAGGAGAACCTGCGGCCCGATCGCGCTGAACCGGCGGCAGAGCGAACCGACGAATCCCTCGGCGGCCGCGCCGTCGATGAAGAACACGATGCTCGGCTTGATGCACACCTGCCCCGCCGAGCCGGTGACGCTCGCCGTCAACTGTTCCGCGATCTCCTCACCCCGCTCGGCGAGTGCCCCGGGCAGCACGACCACCGGATTGATGCTCCCCATCTCCACCCAGATCACGCGGCCCGTCGCCGCCGCGGCTGCGAAGAGTTTTTCGCCCGCCTGCTGGCTGCCTGTGAACCCGGTGCCGCCCACTCGAACGTCGGCCACGAGCCGTTCGCCGTCGGCCGGCGCGAGGCCATGCACGAGTTGCACGGTTGCCGGTGGCAGGCCGGTCTCGCGCAGGGCTTCGATCGCTTCGGCGGCCGCCAGCCGCGACACCGACGGGTGACCGGCGTGGGCTTTCGCGATCACCGGATTGCCCCCGGCGATCGCGGCGGCGAAATCGCCGCCAGTGACAGCACCGTAGGCCAGTGGAAAGTTCGCGGGCGGGAAGACGACGACGGGTCCGAGTCCGAACGCCGCCGCACGGATGTTTTTCGCGGTGTCGATCGTCGCCATCCGCCAGGTCTCTTCGGCCGCGGCCGCAGCCGCCTGCTTGAGCTGGTCGAGCATCCGCGGCAGCTCGTGCTCCGCGAGCCGCGGCTTCACCAAGAGACCCGTCTCGGCATGCGCAAGCGCCACAAGCTCGCCCCCCCGCGCCTCGAGTCGCTCGGCGTAGCGAGTGAGAAACCGGCCGAGCGCGGCGGCCGGCAGCCGGCGGAGTTCATCCGCGGCCCGCGTCGCCATGTCGAGGGCCGCGTCTACGTCGCTCCAGCCGCTCGTGGGCCAGAGGGCGTCGCGCGGCTGCCCGGTCGATGGGTCGATCGCCCGGTAGGTGTCGATCGCCGCGGCGGGTCGCCATTCCCCGCCGACGAGGATCGGCTCGGCGGCGGTGTCTCGGGGTGCGGGTGGCATGCGAGAAAGTGTACGATCTCTCGCATTCAAGTCCCTCTCCGGAGTCCGCCCCAGGCATGCGACACGCCCCGATCGACCCGGCCCTGTTCGTCGCCCACCGCCGACAGTTGCGGGAGCTCCTGCCGAAAAACTGCGTCGTGGTCGTGCATGCCGCCGACGTCCTGCCGACGAGCGGGGATGGCACGCTGCGATTGCAGCCGGCGAGCGACCTCTTCTGGCTCTCCGGAATCGAGCAGGAGGAGAGCGTGCTCGTGCTCGCGCCGGATGCGGCCGAGCCGGCCCACCGCGAGCTGCTCTTCATCCGGCAGCCGAACGAGCACCTCGCCACGTGGGAAGGGGAAAAACTCTCGAAGGAGCGGGCGCAGGAGATCTCCGGGATCGCGAAAGTCCGCTGGCTCTCCGAACTGCCGAGCCTGCTCCACGCGCTCATGTGTGAGACCGACGTCGTCGTGCTCAACGCCAACGAACACGAGCGGGCGAACATCGACATCGAGCCCCGCGACCTGCGGCTCGCGCGGCAGCTGATCGCCAAATATCCGCTCCACCGCGTCGAGCGTCTCGCGCCGCTCCTGCGGAGGCTCCGCGCCGCGAAGAGCCCGGCCGAAGTGGAGCTCATCCGCCAGGCGGTCGACATCACCGACAAGGGGCTCCGCCGCGTGCTCGCGGCCCTGAAGCCGGGCGTGATGGAATACGAACTCGAGGCGGAACTCGTCGCCGAGTTCACGCGGCACCGGGCGAAGATGGGATACGAGCCGATCGTCGCCTCGGGCAAAAACAGCTGCGTTCTGCACTACATCGACAACGACAAACCCTGCCGCTCGGGCGATCTCGTGTTGATCGACGTCGGCGCCAACTATGCCAACTACAACGCCGACCTCACGCGGACGTATCCCGTGAGCGGCCGGTTCACGCCCCGGCAGCGGGCCGTCTATGACGCCGTGCTCCGCGTGCTGAGAAGCTCGATCGCCCGGGCCAAGCCGGGCACGACCCCGCGCGACTGGAAGCGGGCGGCGCAGCTCGAGATGAACGAGGAGTTGCTCAAGCTCGGCCTGCTCACGAAGGAGCAGGTGGCGAACGACTCGGCCGACGAGCCCGCCTGCAGAAAATACTTCATGCACGGCCTCGGCCATTCGCTCGGCCTGGGCGTGCACGACCTCGCGCCGATGAGCGGCCCCTTCGCGCCCGGCTGGGTGATCACGGTGGAGCCGGGCATCTACATTCCCGACGAGGGGATCGGCATCCGGCTCGAGAACGACATCCTGATCACGGCGGACGGCCCGGTCGACCTCTGCAGCCACGTCCCGATCGAGCCCGACGAAATCGAATCCCTGCTCTCGTAGGATAGGCTTCAGCCTGTCGGCAATCATGACAGGCTGAAGCCTGTCCTACTTTTCTCTATACTACCGGCTTGTTTTTCCCACTCCAGGAGCCACGCGATGCGTCTCGTTGCCGCCATCACTGTTTGCTGCCTCACCCTTTTCACCCCGGAGATCACCGTGGCACAAGCCCCACAAGAAGTCCCCCATCCCGCGCTCCCCAAGGGCGCCGGCAAGCTCGACGCCGACGCGCCGAAGGCGTTCACGAAGACCGCGTCCGGTCTGCAATACCGCGTGCTCCGCAAGGGCACCGGGGCAAACCCCAAGGCCTCGAGCAACGTCGAGGTCCACTACCACGGCTGGCTCGACGATGGAAAGGTCTTCGACAGCTCCTACCAGCGTGGCGAGTCGATCGACTTTCCGCTCAACGGTGTGATCCCTGGCTGGACGGAAGGGATGCAGCTCGTCGGCGAAGGCGGCATGATCGAACTCTTGATCCCGAGTAATCTCGGCTACGGCGCCCGCGGCACCCCCGGCGGCCCGATCCCGCCGAATGCCCAACTTCACTTCCTCGTCGAGCTCCTCAAAGTCCAGTAGGACAGGCTTTAGCCTGTCACCGGCTTCACGCGAAACATCGGCATCCTGCCGATTTTCGCTTGGCGAGCTCCGCTCGCTGTTGCTAACCCGGCCCTCCAGGCCTGCATATCCCCGCAAAGCCGGCCCCGCTGGAAACCCCAGCCGGGCCGGTTTTTTTTGCGCGCTCGCGTCCAAAAACTCACGCATTTCTCACAGGACGCTGACGGAGGTCTCACAGGGCTTTGCCACGATCACGGCCGATCTGAAAGGCATCAACCCCAGCCAGCGAGGTTTCCATGCTCAAGCCAGCAAATCTTTCGCAGGAAACGGTCCATGAGCAGGTCGGTATGAAGCGGTGGCTGCGGCTCACGGCCCGCAAGACGGCTTCTTCGCCCAAGGCGGTGGCCAAGTCGGGCAATCCCGCGGCCGATGCGGCTGCCGACGCCCTGGCCGCCCTCCTCAAAGACGCCCGGAAAATGGCATAGTCCGTCGTTTGAGACGATCATCGTCGTCGCGGACTATTTTTCGAGGTCGCGGCCGTTAAAAATATATTGAACCCACTGCCCGTCATCCCGAGGGTAGCGTTCCCATCCTTTGGCTCGCTCCGAAGCGCCGCCCCGATTCGAGGTCAGCAACGAACCATAGACCCACGGATCGATGTCTTCGTGGAGAAAACGCGTTTGCGAATCGCAAAAAACAGCCACCGCCCCTTTAGGATGCCTTGAAGAGGGATAACGGACGCTCCAATCGGTTTCTGTGAGCGGCTTGGTTTCCTCGCTGGGGTTGATCAAGCGTTTTCCGGCCGGCGGATTTTGGCCGGCGCCCAGTCGTGGCGGATGCAGCACCAAGTGGGTCCGCTTGCGTGCATTGGCGTCGGCAGCGGCCGGGCGCGGACTGGCCGACCAAGAAATATCGAGCGGTGCCAGCACTCCGCAGCGCTCCGTCAGCATCATCGTCGAGCCCACGCCATCCCCGACCTCCACGTCTTTCAGCGTGGCTCGCGCCGCCGTATAGGACTGCGCATTCGAGCCCGTGGTGTACCAGGCCATTGCCGGCAGGTTGCCGGCTGCATCGACGAACACACCGTCACTCCCGCATTGGTCCCGACCATTGCTCAGCACCTCGGCGCCGGTGCCGCCATTGGCGGCATAACACAGCGGCGACTCCGACTCCATGTCACCGGCCGCAGATGGGCAGACATACGGCGGAATCAGTTTTTTCGTTGCATCATCTACGACCGCCGACGGATTGTATGTGTCATACCATTCGGCTATCTCGTTCTGGTTGATGAAGGGCAAAAGGATCACGGTCCATGAGACGCAGGCATCCGGTTTCAATGCCGCATCAGCCGCGCGCGACGATGTGTAGTTGCCCAGTCTGTTCCGCCAGCCCGGCAAATACTTCTTCGCGGTGTCAAACGCGATAATCGACTTTCCCAACTGGGAAAGGTTGTTCATGCAGTAGGTGCGGCGGGCCGCCTCGCGGGCTTGCCCCAGGGCCGGCATGAGCATCGCCACCAGGGTGGCGACGATCGCGATCACCACGAGAAGCTCGACAAGCGTTATGCCACGCGGCTGATTCGTCTTCAAAAACTCAAGCCCTCGGAGAAAGTGGTGGGGCCCCAAAAAACACTTCTGCGACGTTACTTGCGGTTCATTAGGAAATGATGAGCAACGCGATCGAACCCGTTGCAGGCTTTATTCGTTTTGGTTTTTTGCCGCGGCCTTTTTCGCCGCCTCCTCCAACCGTTTCCTGACTACCACGGCCTCTTCCTTGCGATCGACGGTGTCCAAGGCCCGTGCGAGTTTTTCCATCGCTGCGAGGGTCGAGGCGTGATCGGGGCCGAGCGATTCCGCCCGAATGGCCACGGCCTGTTCCAGAAGTTTCACGGATTTGTTTTGCAGTTCACGGATTGTTTCCGGGGGCTGCCCGGTGGGCGGCTCGAGTGCCGCGAGATGCTCGAGCGTTTCGGCCGTGCGTGGGTGCCGAACGCCGTGGTCCTTCAGCCTGATCTCGGCCGCCCGCTCGAGCAGCCGCCGGGCGGTTTCCGGCTCGCCCACGTCGCAGCGGATCAGCGCCAGCGTCTCGCACGCCGACGCCGTTGCGGCGTGCCTCTCGCCAAACGACTGTTGTCGGATTGCGAGGGCCGCGGTCGCGAGCGGATCGGCGTCGTCCGGTCGGCCGCGATCCCGCAGCGTGGCCGCGAGGCCGGCGAGCGACGAGGCCGTGTGAGGGTGCGACGGCCCAGCCGCGTGCTCCCGGATCGCGAGCGTGCGGCGATGCAGTCGCTCGGCAGTCTCGAGATCGCCGCGAAGCCGCGCATTGCTCGCCAGGTTGCCGAGCGACTCGGCCGTGTCGAGGTGGGCCGGGCCTAGAACCTGGTCGCGGACCGCGAGCGCCCGACGGTGCAGCGGCTCAGCGATCGCGTAGTTGCAGCGAGCATCCTCCAGGCAGGCGAGGTTATTGACGACTCGTGCCGTTGCCGGATCGTCGGCGCCCACCGTCTGCTCGTAGATGGCCACCGCCTTCTTGTAGAGCGATTCTGCCTCCGTGAATTGTCCCCGTTTGTCGTGGGCTTGTGCGAGATTGTTGGTCAGGGCGGCAACTTCGGGACTGTCCGGCCCGCTGACCCGCGATTGAATCCCGATCGCCCGCCGATACAGCGCATCGACGTGATCAAACTGAGAGGCCTCCACGAGCAGTTGTGCCAATTCATTGAGGGACTCGCCGGTCGCCGGATGCAGCGGGCCATAGGTTGTCTCCGCCAGCCGTAGCGATCGCTTCGCCATCCGCAGCGCTTCGCCGTGCATGCCCCGCACCTTGAGTTCGTGCACGCGGTCGGCAAGCTGGATCCATTGAGCCTGCAAATCCTCGACGGAAGGCTCTCGTGGGCGGCGGGCCTGCATCAACGCGACGGCCGCAAATGCGGCGAAAGCGACGGCGATTGCCGTGATGGCAATTTTTTTGGGGATCTGCCGATGCAAATAGTTCCCGATCGATTCGGTTTTCACCGCAACTCCTTCGAATGCGGGGGCGCCAGTCCGCGAAGGCCTATGTGTTAATCCCCAGCCTGCGTTTGCTGGCGTGAGAAGTTGATGAGAGACCGCCGGAGAATCTCCGATTCAGCGGTTATCGGCTGAAAACAGTACCGATCCGAATTCACGTGAATCTCGCGATCTGCTCATCGAACCCTTACACTTCTCCCTTACAGTCTCGACCGCTGGCAGAGGATGCGAAGCGTTCGCCGCCCTCCGGCGCATTATCCATTGCATGACCTCTTTGGAGCATTCCCATGACCTGTTCTGCTTTCAGGGGCCGACGGGGCTTTACACTCGTCGAACTCCTCGTCGTGATTTCAATCATTGGCGTCCTGGTGGCGCTGCTGCTGCCGGCGCTGTCGTCGGCTCGTCAGGCTGCAAACTATTCCGGCAGTTCCAACAACCTGTCGAGCTTCGGCCGTGGCTTCGAGCTCTATGCCACGAACAACAACGGCGCTTATAGCTCCGGTGCGTTCGATCACTGCCGCGATGGCGACGTGACCGAGTATGGATGGGTCGCCGATCTCATTAGTGAAAAGGTTGCACAGCCCGGCAAGGCTCTGGACGCTGCCAGCCGCAACAAGATCAACGAGAAGGTTGGCGATTACATGGGTGCCAATACGAACTCCGACTTCTCAACGGGTGTTGCCGCGGGTCGTTGGGATACGGGTGCCGCGTCTTCAGCGAATGCCGGAACGACTTGGTACAACGGAACGGACCGTCTCGTGGCCCAGGAAGTCTGGGATGCCGGCCACAATTCGAACTACGCCACGACCTGGCACTTCAGCCGCGGTGATCCGACCGCGACGGACGGCTTTGCTGTGGGCTTGAAGGGGCCTGCTGATGGCGACGGCCCGCTGTCTCAGAACCACGTCGGTCAGGCCAACACCACTGCAGCCCGCATCGCCCTCATGGGCCCGGCTCGGGCTGGTGACGGTGGTGATGCCCTTGTGGTCGCAGGCGGTTCGGCCGGCAGCACCAAGCAGCCCGTCGACGGTGTCATGAATGCCTTCGCTGGAGCCGGCACGAACGGTCGACCCAAGATTGTGAAGCCCAATGACATTCTCGTCGAAAGCTTCAACGACGGCATGACCGTCTCGGTTTCCGACAAGAAACTCGTGGGCATCACGGGCACCGGATCGACGTTCATCCATGAGTTCAACGATATCGAGCCGTTGCACCAGCCAAAGAACAGCGATGGCACTGGCGGTTCGGCGCCGATTCTGTTTGCCGACCTCCACGTCGAGAAGATCACCGACACGGTCACTTCGGGCTCGACTGAAAAGACGACAACGGGTGACGGTTACCTGGGCAACGGCGTGGGCCGGAATTCTACCGGCAAGATCACCTCCGTCGCCATCGGTCCGGCCGGGATCAAGGAGATCAGCGACAAGGTCTGGGTTCGTCGTCTTCGGGCCCGGAACACGGCTTCCGGCAGCGTGAACGACTAACGTTCGCAACGCCTGAGACCGAACGATTTCCATGCCGCGGCCGCCTTCGGGCGGCCGCGGTTTTTTCATGGTTTCATAACACGCCGGCCCCCGGCCCGGGCTATAGTCTTGGAGTATGGCCACCGCAACGTTTCCCATTCCCCGGACGTCGACCTCGCCGGAGACGGACGAGACTTCTCGATCGCTGGAAGCAGCGGCGAATGCCGCCGCCGGCAGGATGCTGCGTTTCCAGATCGGCGCCACGCTCGTGGGTGCGACGTTTCTGATCTGCTCCCTCCTCGCCCAGTTCCTCTGGGCCAAGGATTTTTACGCCGCTGTCCCGGCGGCGATCGCCGTCCTCCTGCTCGGATCGCCGCTGGCCGTCGCCGCGATCAGGGATCTAATCAAGGGGGAGGCCGGGATGAACGCGCTGGTCGCGCTCGCCGTCGTCGGCGCCGCGGCGACCGGCAAATACCAGGAGAGCGCGGCGATCGCACTCTTCATGATCGTGTCGGGGTTGATCGAAAAACGCACCGCGATCGGCGCCCAGGCGAGCATCGAATCGCTGATCAGGCTGTCGCCCACCAAGGCGCATCGGCTCCACCCCTCCAATCCCAACGCGGCCGACGGTGCCGATTCAACCGACACGGAGGAACTGGTCGAGGCGAAGGATCTCCGGCCCGGAGATGTCGTTCGCGTCCGCCCGGGCGACAACATCCCCGCCGACGGACGGATCCTGCGGGGGATGAGCACGGTGAACCAGGCCAGCATCACGGGCGAATCGCTGCCCGTCGACAAGCTTGTCGGTGAAGAGGTGTTTGGGGGCACGATCAATCTGACCGGTTCGCTTGACGTTGAGGTCACGAAGGCCGGCAGTGATACGCTGCTCGGCCGCGTGAAGGATCTCATCCTGCAGGCGGAGCGGACTCGGACTCCGATCATGCGGCTGGTCGATCAATACGCGGTCTGGTACACGCCGACAGTCTTGATGCTCGTCGGTGTCGTGCTCTTCTTCGCCCTGCGAAGCGACCCCGATACCGCCTTCAGCCGCGCGATCGCGATGCTCGTCGTCGCCTGCCCGAGCGCCTTGATCCTGGCCACGCCGACGGCGATGGTGGCCGGCCTTTCCGCGGCCGCCCGGCTCGGCGTCCTGGTAAAGAGCGTGGTGACACTCGAAGCGGCCCGCAACCTGACGGCGATCGTCTTCGACAAGACGGGAACGCTCACTACCGGCGTCCTCTCCGTCAGCCGGCTCCGGCCGGTGGAGGGCGTCGAGGGGAGCGAACTGTTGCGTCTCGCGGCGATCGCTGAACAGGACAGCCGCCATCCGGTGGCCAGGGCCGTGGCGGAGATGGCGCGGCGGGCGAACCTGCCGCTCCCTCGGCCGGAGGCATTCGAGGAGGTCGCCGGCCGTGGCGTCGTGGCGACGGTTGGTGGTGCGGTGATCAAGGTGGGCAGGGCCGCCTGGCTCACGGCGCCGGAGGCGAGCCTGACGACGGAGAGCGTCGCCGCGATCGAGCAGATTCAGGCGAGCCCGGAGGCGGAAGGCCTCAGCGTGCTCTACGTGGTACGCGACGGCCGCCTCGCCGGCTGGATCGGCCTCGAAGACAATGCCCGCCCCGAGGCGGCAGAGGCGGTGGACCGACTGCGAAACCTCGGCCTCAAGCGGCTCGTGATCCTGACCGGCGATCGGGCGAGCGTCGCCAAGCGGGTGGCCGAGCAGATGCACTTCCAGGAATACAGGGCGGAGGTGCTGCCACACGAGAAGCTCGAGATGGTCGATCACCTGAAGGCCCGCGGGCACCGGGTGGCGGTGATCGGCGACGGTGTCAACGACGCGCCAGCCCTCGCCGCCGGCGACATCTCGATCGCGATGGGGGCAGCCGGCAGCGACGTGGCGATCCACTCGGCAAACATCGCCCTGCTCAACAGCAACTTGAACCGAATCCCGTTTCTGATCGAGCTCTCGCGGCGGACGATTGCCGTGATCCGTCAAAACATGATCGTAGGCATCGTATTTATCGTCGCCTTCCTCGGGCTCGCCGGAGCCGGCTATGTTTCGCCGGTGGCCGCCGCCCTCCTGCACGTGGTGAGCGGCCTGATCGTGATCTTCAATTCCGCCCGACTCGTGAGGTGCGGTGAGGATGTCGAGCAGGAGGAGGCCGACCGGCTTGCTGCCGGGCGGGCTAGCCGACGTCTCGCCGCTGGAACAGGAGCACGGCCAGGCTGATGATGGCCACGGTGAGCATTGCGGCATAGAGACTGACGGCGGCGCAGTAGGACGGCGTGATCTCGTGCCCCTGCGTGAGCGCATCGGCCAGCCAGAAGAACTGCAGGTTTGGCACCGCGACATACAGCGGCCAGAGGATTGCCCGCAGCCACGGCGGAGTTGACGTCCCGCTCCCCACGGCCGTGCCGAGAAAATACTCGCTCACGAGGCCCACGAGAAATGCGCCCAGGCAGATCATAAGCGTCATCACCTGACCCAGCCGTGTCGAAGCCGCGATCGCCACCGCGGCCAGTACGAGGATCGCCTGAAAGACGAGCCCCAGCGCGACCATCAGTTGCGGCCGCCACTCCACGAGCGGGCTCTGAAACTGCCACTCGCGGTTGATGAAGGCCACGACGCCAAGGGCCGCCGAAAGCGCCACGGCCAGAGCCACGGCAAAGACGCTCGGGAACGGCCGTCGATAGAGGTAATTGGCCAGCCCGGCATAGAGCAGGGCGAGGCCACCAAAGAGCAGGCTGAAGACGAGCACCGGCATGTCGAACGTGTCGTCGATCCGAACGCTCATCTGCACGCGATGGCGGACGGCCAACAGGAACACCGCCGCGAGCACCCAATAGCCGATCGCCAACGCGCCGGCCACGCCCAGGTACTTGCCGACCACGACCGCCGGCCTGGACACGGGCTTGCTTACCACCGTTAGCACGGTCTTGTTGTCGATCTCCCTCGAGAGCACGCTCGTGGCGGTGAAGGCGGCAAGCAGCAGTCCCGTGAGAAACAGCGTGCTCAAGCCGAGATCGATCAGGAGTTTGTTGTCGTCCTCGAGCGTGAAGGCGGCGAGATTGACGTTGAGCACCAACGCCAGAATCCCGACGACCAGGAGCACGATGAACACCGGCTGGCGCAGCGATTCGATGAGGCTGTTGCGGGCGATCGCAAAGACGGTCACTTTAGGGGGCTCCACCAGAAATCCCGGGACTTCGCCGATGAGCCGGCACCCATGAATGTAACCGGCCGCAAGCGGCGAAAAACTGCTGTTTGGCCGCAGCCGCTCATCCAGTTCTAACACCCGGCGGGCTGCAACCGCCCGCCCCAAGGCTACACTCAATTGATCTCGCCGCCGCGGTCGCCGCGCCCGGCTGCGGCGGTTTTTTCCTGAAGGAATTCTTGGCTTGGCCGACAATCAGCTCCTTTACCGCCGTGGCAGAACAGCCGCCGTCGTGGGCCTTCTGATCCAGTTGGCACTGACCGTGGCGACTGCGGTGGTCGGCCTCTGGACCCGCAGCCCCGCCATCCAGGCCGCCACGTGGCACATGCTCGGCGGCCTACCGATCTGGGTCATCCTTAGCCTCATCTATGGCCAGTACGAGACGGAGCAGCGGGAGACGCTCGCTTCGGAGAAACTCGCCGAGCAAGATGCGGCGTCATCGGTGCTCTTCGGCGAACTTTCCGACGATCTGCAGCGGGCTCGTCAGCGGCTGGCAAACCTGCTTGGCTATGGCCTGTCGGCTGTCAGCTTTCTCGTTGCCGGGTACCTTATCGTCGCCGGCGCGATGCTTCTCTGGAGATTCTCGTCGCTGGCGAACGACGACGATCCGCTCGTCATCACTACCCTCGCCCCGGGCGTGAATCCCGTCGGGCTGCTCTTCGTGGCCGGGGCGATCGCATTCGTCGCCTTCGTCTCCGCCCGCTGGATCAGCGGCTACACTCGGGTTCGCGAATGGCAGCTTCTGCGCGGCGGCTCCAGCTACCTGATGAGCTGCTTCGTGCTGGCGGCGCTCGTTCTCGGAGCCGCGATCGTCGCTGCCGTTCTCGATGACACCTGGTTCTTCCGTGTCATCGCGATTGCCGTGCCATCGGTGATGCTCGTGGTCGGCGTTGAGATCCTGCTCACCGGCCTGTTGGCCGCCTACCGCCCGCGGCGACCGGGCGAGATCCCGCGGCCCGCCTTCGATAGCCGCATGCTTGGGCTCCTCACGGCCCCCGAATCGCTCGGCCAGATGGTGGGCGAGTTAATCAACTACCAGTTCGGCGTCGAAGTGACGCGGAGCTGGCTCTACCAGCTGCTCGGCCGGGCCCTGACGCCGCTCACCGTGCTCGGCGGCTTCGTCATGCTGCTCTTGAGCACCGTCGTGATCGTCGGGCCCGATGAACAGGGGGTCGTCACGCGGTTCGGCGCGGTGCGAGGCGCTGCGCGAGCGCCCGGCATCCACTTCAAGCTGCCCTGGCCGATCGAGGCCGCCACCACGTATCCCGTGGGCAAGGTGCTGCAGATCACCGTCTCGAGCGACCTGTCGGGGCTCAATACGGACGGCGAGGCCATTCTCTGGACCACCGACGACGACGCCCGCGCCACGATCGGCAAGGAGTTTTATTCCACGGCGCTCGACACCCTTTCCGCCGGCGCCTCCGGCAGTGGGCTTGCCCTCGTCGCTGCCGATGTGATCGTCCAATACCGGGTCCGCGACCTGCTCGAGTTCCTCCGCGGCTCGCTCGCTCCGAAGGAGGCGATCACCGTCATCGCCCAGCAGGAGGCCAGCCGGTATTTTGCGTGCCACGATCTCGATCACGTGCTCTCCCGCGGCCGCACCGAGGGCGGCGCCGATCTCGAGGAGACCATTCAGGCGCGGCTGGACTCGCTCAACCTGGGGCTCGACGTCGTGGGGGTTTCGGTAACGGCGATCAAGCCCCCCGGCGGCCGTGTCTCGCGGGCATTTCACCAGCAGATCGGCGCTCAGCAGGAACGCGAAACCCTCATCCAGCAGGGGCATCGCGACGCCGTCGTCACGCTCGCCAAGGTGGCAGGCTCGGTCGACCACAGCAACCGGATCAATGCGGCGATCCTCGAGCTCGATGCCCTGCGGAGTTCGGCCGCCGCGCAGCAGCCGACGGAGGTGGAGCGGCGGCGGATCGCCGCCAAGGAACTCGACATTGAGCGACTGCTCGGCGAGGCTCGCGGCGAAGCCGCGGAACTGATTCACGCCGCCCGCGGATACAGGTGGACGAGGGCCGTGGGGGAGCGAAGCGCCCAGGAGCGGTTTGCGGGGGAATTAATGGCGTTTCAGAGGTCGCCCGACTACTACCGCGTCCGACGGTTTCTCGACGTGCTCTCGGAGGGGATGGCCGAGCGCCGGAAATTCGTCGTCGCGGGAGACCACCGCGATCTGCCGCTGTTGCGCATGGATTTCAGCGACCCCGCCTCCGCAATCGACACACTGCTCGGCGAATAAACAGCCGTCACCTCCCGGATCGTGCCATGAAAAACTCCTTCACGCTTCTGCTCGGCGGCGTCATCGCGGCGTCGCTTCTCGCGTACATGTTTCTCTACCAGGTGCGGTATGACCAGGTCGCCGTTCGCACCACGTTCGACAAGGCCGACGCGAACAGCGTGCAGAGCACGCCAGGGCTCAAGTGGCGGCTGCCGTGGCCGATCAACAAGGTGACGCACTATTCGAAGAGGCTGCAGCTCCTCGAAGACAAGATCGAGGAATTGCAGACGGCGGACGGCAAGAGCGTGATTGTCCGCACGTATCTCACGTGGCGGATTGAAAACCCGCTCGACTTCTACGTGACTCTGAAGGATCCCTCCGAAGCCGCCCGCCAGCTCTCGAGCCGGCTGCGCGAGATTCGCGGTGTCATCAGCCGTTACCGTCTCGATGAACTCGTGAACCTCGATCGCGACCGGATCAAGCTCGCGGCCATCGAGGACGAGGCCAGGCAATCCCTCGAGCGATCGCTGGCGCAGTCAGGCTACGGGCTGAAGGTGGAGAGCGTCGGGATCTACAAGATCGTCCTGCCGGAGGCCACGACCGGGAAGATTTTCGAGACGATGATCAAGACCCGCGAGAGGCTTGCCGAAAACGCGCTGCAGGAAGGCCAGGCACAGGCCTCCGCGATCCGCAGCGAGGCCAAGAGCGCCCGCGACCGCATCCTTGCCTTCGCTGAGCGGCGTGCCCAGGCGATTCGCTCCCAGGGTGATCGCGAGGCGTCGAGGGAGTACGAGAGCTTCGCGAAGAACGAGGAATTCGCGATCTTTCTCCGCAAGGTGGAGGCCCTCAAAAAGATGCTCGATCACAACACCACCTTCGTGCTCTCCGCCGACAGCCTGGGGATTCTCGACTGGTTTAACCGCGATCCGGGCCAACCCGGCCCGACACCTGCGCCCGCCGCGGCGCGGACCGGCGGTGAAAGGAATCGGCCATGACTTCGGCTCATAAAGGCAGCGAGCCACAGCGCGATGCCGATGCCGCGGAGGCCGCGCAGTTCGATCCTTCGCAGCAATCCCTCGCCGAAGCCCTGCGGGTGAGTTTCGCCATTCTCAAGGTGGCCATGCTCGCGGTGCTCGTCGCGTATGCGTTCAGCGGCACCTTCAGCGTCGGCTCCAACGAGGTGGCCCTGCGGCTGCGGTTCGGCGACTACGTCGGCGCGCCCGGGAGCCGTGTCCTCGAACGCGGCACCTATCTCGCCGCTCCGTTCCCGATCGAGCAGGTGATCAAGATCGACACGCGGCCGATGACGCTGGCGCTGGACCGGGAGTTTTGGTTTGAAACCGGCCTGCAGGTGCAGGGCATGACCCGTGACGAGATCCGGACTTCCCGTGCCCGGCCCCTCAACCCCTTGCTCGACGGCTCACTCCTCACCGGCGACATGAACATCGCCCATGCCCGATGGACGGTGACCTACCGCGTGATCGATCCGGTGGCATTCGTGACGAACGTGGGCGACAAGAGCCTGGCGGCCGATCTGGTGCGATGCGCGATGCAGCAGGGAATCGTGCAGGCGGTGGCCCAACTGCCGGCTGACGACCTGCTCAAGGGGGTGGTCAATCGCGAGGTGGCGACGGCCGTGGCGCAGCGAAGGCTCACGGAGATGGCGACCGGTCTCACGATCGACCAGCTCGCCCTCGACAAGGTTTCGGCCCCCATCAGCGTGATCGGCAGCTTCGATGCCGTCACGACTGCCGAGACGGATCGGTCGCAGCGAATCGTGTCGGCCCAGCAGGATCGGGCGCGGATCCTCGGAGAAGCCGCCGGGGAGGGGAGCGAGAAGCTGCTCGAACTGCTCGACCGCTTCGAGCAGGCGGCGGAGTTCGGCACGGCAGAAGAGGCACTTGCCGTGGAACGGGAAATCGAGGCCGCACTCGGCGAACTGCGAGTCGGAGACGTGCCGATCGGCGGCGAGGTGGCGCAGGTGGTGAACGCGGCGAAGACATACCGCACGCAGGTCGTGGAGCGGGTCAAGGGGGATAGCGAGACCTTCCAGCGGCTCCTGCCGCAGTACGAGCGCAACCCGCGGATCATCCTTTCAAGGCTCTGGGAGGACGCCCGCGAGCAGATCCTGACCGGCGACGTCGAGACCTTCTACACGGTGCCAGGCCGGCTCGAATTGCAGCTCAACCGCGATCCGGTGATCCAGAAGGAGCGGCAGAAGGAGCAGCTTCGCTCGCTCAAGGAAAAACAGTCGGAGTTCGGGAAGTGAGCGACGGCAGCGGCCGTTGGTGAAGACGCCGGTTCCGCAGGGAGGTTTTCGTGATTTCCACGGTCAACGCCGCCGAAGGCATCGACATCAAGTGCGTCGGGCTGAACAAGACGTTTCGCGACTTCTGGATGCGGCCACGAGCAAAGGCCGTCGTCGGCGTCGACCTGGAGATCCGTCGCGGACAGGTCTATGGCCTTCTTGGGCCCAACGGTTCGGGCAAGAGCACGACGATCAAGATGATCCTCGGCCTCCTCACCCCGACGTCCGGCCGCATCGCAGTGCTTGGCCATCGGCCTCGTGATGTCGCCTCCAAGAAACAAATCGGCTACCTGCCCGAAGAAAGTTATCTCTATCGATTCCTCTCGGCACGGGAAACGCTCGATTACTACGGGCGGCTGTTCCGCCTCCCCGCGAGCGTGCGTCGGGAACGGATCGACCGACTACTCGAGATGGTGGGCCTGGATGCCGTCGAGCATCGGCCGGTGGGGGACTTTTCGAAGGGTATGCAGCGCCGCGTGGGGCTGGCGCAGAGCCTGATCAATGACCCGCAGCTGCTCATTCTTGACGAACCGACCAGCGGCATGGACCCGGTCGGCGCCCGTCAGATCAAGGACCTGATCGCCGATCTCGGCCGCCGCGGCAAGACGGTGCTGCTGTGCACGCACCAGCTCTCCGACGTCGAGGACCTCTGCGACCGGGTGGCTATCATGTTTGGCGGACGGGTCCGGGCCGAGGGTACCTGCACGGAGCTGCTCTCACAGGAAAACCGCACGACCATCGAGACCCCGGCCCTGCCGCCCGGCGTCGTCGAGGAGATACGCGGCGTGCTTTCGCGCCACGGGATCGACAAGATCGATGTCGAAAGACCGCGTCGGCGGATGGAGTCGCTCTTTTTGGAGATCGTGGAGCAGGCCCGTGCGGAAGGCGTTCAGACCAGCGGAGCGCGGTCGGGCGGACAGGTCGCCGGCTTTTTACGGGGAGAAGGCGAAAACGCCGGCCCGACGGCCAACGCTGCCGACACCGCAACTGAGACCACGTCGGCCGACCGTCCGGCAGACGGCGTCGACAAGAGCTTGATCGACACGCTCATGGGCCGCTAGGGGCCACGAGACCGTCATGACAACCTCCCGGACCAAGCGGCATATCCTGAATAGCACGACCGCAACCTGGCTCGCATCCCTCATCGGGATTGCGGCGGTCGGCTTCGGAGCGGCCGCGCTGCTGGAGGCCCAGGCCGCCCCCGGGCCGGCAGCGGCGCTGCGGCTCACGACACTAGGCGCAACCCTGGCCTGGTTCATGGTGGGGGTCTTCGGGCTTTCCGGAACACAGCAGCCCTGGCAACCGACCGCGGTCTTCATGGCGTTGCTTGCTGGCGGGGCACTCGTTGCCGAAGCGGCCTCCCGGCTGGGGAGCGTCAGCTTCGGGGGCGGCGTTCAGGTGGTGGCGGCGGTTGCCTCGGCATGGTTGGTCTGGTGGGTCTTTCGTGCGGCCCCGCAACGGCGATCCCAGGCAGGATGGGTTGCCACCCTGATCGGCTCCGCTTTCACGATCTGGTTTCTCATCAGGCACGATCGGCTGATTCTGGCAACCGGACTCACGGGCGTCAGCGGCATGACCGCGGGTTGTGTCGTGGGGCTGTATGCGATCCGGGCCGCGCTGTCCGGATCGTCGGGCGTGGCGGGCGTGGCACGGGCGGTCATCGACGAGTCAGTACGGATGCGGGCCGCTGTCGTGCTACTCGTGCTGCTCGTGCTGCTCATCCCTACCCTGCCGCTGATCCTCGATCATTCAGAACGGCTTGCCTACCGCGTGCAGTTCTTTCTCAGTTGGGCCCTGGGGGGGACGGGGCTGATCCTCAGCCTGCTGACGATTTTCCTCGCGTGTGGCAGTGTCTGTGGCGACATCGATTCCAGTCGCATTCACATGACACTCGTGAAGCCCCTGCATCGCTGGGAATATCTGGTCGGCAAATGGTTGGGGATCGTGCTGTTCAATCTTCTCATGGTGGGCCTGGCAGGCGCGGGAACATACACGTTCATCCGCGTGCTCGCGACGACCGAGGCTTGCGATCAGGCCGATCGCGACATGGTCGACCGGCAGGTGCTCACGGCGCGCAGGGAAATCTGGCCCGAGCACGACGACCCCGAGGAATACGAGACAGCCATCGCCGGGGCAATCAAGCAGTTTCAGGCCGATGATCCAGGTGCCTTCGCCTTGAACCCCACCGCCGCGCGAAAGCGGATTCGACAGGAGTACGAATGGCAGTGGCACACGGTGACCCCCGATGCCGTATCGACCTACTTGTTTCGCGGCCTGTCGCCCGCCGGTCGCGACGAAAAACGAACCGCCAGTCCCGCTGCGGCCACGGCGCCGACCGTGCAACTGCAGCTCAAGCCGCGGGTTAACAACGTGGACGTCGACCTCGCGGAGGTCTGCTTCCTGATGTGGCTCAACGATCGGCCATGGCCAACCCACGACGGAAAACATGCCGAACAAACGCTTGCCAGCCTGGCTGTCCACGTGCTGCAGATTCCGGTGGATTTCATCGATAACACCGGCACGCTCAAGCTGACCGTCGCCAATCGCAACCTCGTGCCCGCCGGCGAGACCAGGCCCACCGCGATTACCTTTTCACCGGGCGATGGGCTCAAAATCCTCGAGCGAGTAGGCACGTTTGACGCCAACTTTCTCCGCTGCTTGGCGGTGGCATGGATCAAACTCGCCATGGTGGCGGCGGCAGCGGTGGCGGCAGCGACCTTCCTCGGCTTTCCAACAGCCATCCTCCTCAGCTTGCTAGTCTATCTCGCCGCCCTCGGCAGCGGCTTCCTCCGCGACGCGCTCGGGCTTTACAACGTGGTCGCCGATTCGGCGCTCGAATCGATCGCCAAACGACTGACGTTGGCAGCCCAGATGGCCGGTGAACTGCGGATCTACGAATCCTGGCGAATGATCCTCGGTTTTGTCACCGATCTCGTTCTCTGGGTCATGCCCGCTTTTTCCGACTACGACGCCGTGGCGAGCCTGGCGACGGGCATCGTGATTCCACCAGCAAACGTTCTTTCCTGTTTTCTGAAGATCGGCGTGTTCTATCCCCTCATGCTGGGCCTGCTTGGCTGGGCCATTTTCCAACACCGCGACCTGGTTCGCTCCTCCACCTGAGACAGCCCGACGCTGGCCACCATGACCGACCGCTTGATCGAAGCGATTGCCGCGACCGCGATGATCGGCTCCTTGGCAGGTGCCGGAATGCTCATGCCGTCGATCACGCGCCAGCGACAAGAGCTCGAGCTGGTCATCTCGGCCGAAGGGACGCGAGGCATGCCGCCCCACGTCGCCCTGGCAACGGCAGCGCTGGGCACCTTCCGCGGCCTGGCGGTCGACGTGCTGTGGGTTCGCGCCGACGCCCTCCAAGACAAGGGTGAGTATTTCGAGGCCCAGACGCTGAGCCAATGGATCACCGCCCTCCAGCCACGGTTTCCCAAGGTCTGGGCCTTCCAAGCTTGGAACCTCGCCTACAACATCTCGGTCTCCACCCGCGAGCCCGAGGAGCGGTGGGCCTGGATCAATCGCGGCATCAATCTGCTGCGACTGCAGGGGATGCCACTCAATCCAGAAGACGCCAATCTGCCCATGGAGCTCGGCTGGATCTTTTTCCACAAAGTCGGTGGCAAGAACGATCGCGAGCATTGGTACTACAAGGCCCGCCTGGCCCGCGAGTTTCGCGAGTTTCTTGGCGATACGACCGGCGGCCGTACTTCCGCCCAGGCCGTCGAGCGGTTTCGAAGGATCGCCGAGGCTCCGGAAACGCTCGACGAATTGCAGGGCCAGCCTGCCGTGCGCGACGCCCTCTCGCTGCTCGACCAATATGGCGAGGAGCCGAACGAGAAGTTCCTCCGCATGATTGGCCGCGTGGTGCTCTACAACAGCTCGCTTGACGCAAAACTCCTTGCCGGCAAGGTGCTTCCAGCCGGCACCAACCGCGAGTTCGTCGCCGCGCTGCTCGCAGATCAACGGCTCGCAACCGCGGTGTTTGACGTCATCATCCCGCACCTGCAGAAGCGCGTGCTCATCGACCGCTACCGCATGGACCCGCAGTCGATGCTCGGATTGCTGGAGAAGTATGGCCCGCTCGACTGGGCTCATCCGCACGCCCATGGGATCTACTGGTCGGAAAAGGGAATAGCCCTCGGCCGCGAGACCCTCCGCCGCGATCGGCTCAACGAACTCACGATCATTCGCACCCGCCTGGGCAATCTCCAGCACCTGATGCGAAGCGGCCGGCTGGAATTCGACCCGCTGGCCGACCGGATCGATATCCTGCCTGACCCGCGGTTCATCGATGCATACGAGCGGGGAATGCAGGATGCCGTTCGACTGATTCAGTCAGACACCGGGGTCTCCGCGGCGGAATTCGGCCGCGCCACGGTTGACGATCTCCTCAAGGGATACGAGTCCTTCCTCGAACAGGCGACGGTGTTCGCCTATCTCTATGGCGACGACCAGGAGGCGGGCGGATGCTTTACCAAACTTCGCAAGCTTGCCGAGGAGTCGGGGCGTGGCGAACAGCCTCTTTACAACGAGGGGCTCCAAGGTTTTCTCACGCTGCGGCTGAGCAAAGTGATGGAGATCGACATCTCGAATACACGTCAATTCCTGGACGCGATGATCCAGCGGGCCATGCTCGATGGCCTGGCGACGGGACGCATCGACACGTTCAATCGCTTCGTCCAGCTGGCCTACTCGGTGTACGATAAGCGATACGCAGCAAGCGCACCCGGCACGAAGCACGTCAGCAAGGAGGCGCAGCTGCCTCCCTTCCCCAAGATCGTCGATGCTTCCTTCACGAGCGCCATGAAGCAGGAGTCGAACGCCGTTCTGGTCCGTGCCAGGATCTGGGCCTGGGCCCCCGAGGAACTCAAGGCCCGCAACTGGCTGCAACTCCGTGAATTGCTGGCGTCCCAGGCAGCAGCCGCTGGGCTCGATCCGGCCCGGGCGTTCCCGGCGCCGCCCGGGGCAGATGCATCCGATGGCAAGCCGGCCGCGGAGCCCGCGGCGAAAACCGGGGGCGAAGCCGCGGTTTCGGCCGCGCCTTCTTTATGAGTCACGCGCCCCGAGCAGCCGATGTCCGGTGGCTGACTCCTCCGGTGGTGCTGATCGCCGCCACGATCCTCGTGTTCGGACAATGCGCCACGTTCGGCTGGACCAACTGGGACGACCAGCTCCACGTGACGGAAAACCCGAAGTTCCAGCCGACGGCTTTTTCTCATCTGTTCGACTTTTGGCGCGAACCCTTCGAGCGGCTCTATATCCCGCTCACCTACATGCTGTTCGCCGTGGAGACCTGGCTCGGTCGGCTCCTCGTCGCGGCGGAGCCCGTGGCGGTGCCGCCGGCGAGCGTGTTTCACGTGACGAGCATCGCATTGCATATCGGCTGCGTCCTGCTCGTATGGCGGCTGCTGACGGCCCTCGTCGCCAGGCCTTGGCCGGCGACAGCTGGTGCGGTCCTGTTCGCAATCCACCCCCTGCAGGTCGAGTCGGTCGCATGGATTTCGGAGCAGCGTGGGCTGTTGGCTGGCCTCTTTTCGTTCGCGGCCTTGTACTGCCGTTGGTGGGCCTTGCAGAGCGACGAAGGCCGGCGTCGCCGTCTTTCGGCCGCGGCCTTCCTCATGATGGTGGCAGCTGTTCTGTCGAAGCCCTCGGCGATGACCTTGCCGTTGCTCGCAGGAGCGATCGACCTCCTCGCACTCAAGGCGCCGTGGCGACGGGTCGTGCATGAATTGGCGCCTTGGTTCGCCTTGTCGCTGATTGTTGCCGCGGGCACGAAATTCCTGCAGCCTGACGCCATCGTGGCTGACCGACCGTCTCTCTGGCTGCGGCCTTTCATCGCCGGCGACGCGCTGGCTTTTTACGCAATGAAACTGTTTGTGCCATTGAATCTCGGGATCGATCACGGCCGCACGCCTGCCTTCGTGCTGAGCGACTCGCTGGCGTGCGCGGTCGCTTTGGGCATGCTGGCTGCTCTTGGGCTGGCCTTCGGAATCTTCGCCTGGCGCGCGTGGCGACTGCCCGTCACATTGTTCGTCGCCCCTCTGCTGCCGGTGTTGGGTTTGGTTCCGTTTTCATTCCAGCACGTTTCCACGGTGGCAGAGCGTTATGCATATGTCGCGATGTTGGGGCCGTCGCTTGGCCTCGCCATGCTCGTTTCCCAAATCGCTCGCGCGGGTCGATACGCCGAGATCACCAAAGGCACGATCGTGGCCGGCTTGTCCGCGTTGGGTGCTGCCAGCGTGGTGCAGGCCGGCTCCTGGCGCGATTGTGAAACGCTCTACGGCCAGGCGATCCGTGCCAATCCCATCAGTCATCACGCACGCAACAATCTCGGCACTGCGCTGCTCGATGCGGGGCGATTGGATCGTGCAGCGGAATACCTGCAGCAGTCCGTCGCACGGAAGCCTGATTTTGCAAAGTCACGATTCAACCTGGCGACGTGCCTCCATCGGCTCGGCCGACGTCAGGCGGCTTTCGAACACTATGAAGCTGCCCTGGGTCTCGACCCGGCTCACGCCGATGCCCACAACAACCTGGGGATCCTGTTTGCTGAGGAAGGGCGAATGAGGGAGGCCATTCATCACTTTCAGTCGGCGATCGCCATCCGGGAGTATTTTCCTGATGCCCAACGCAATCTCTACAAAGCCATGCAGTCGCTCGAAAACAAGGTGGACGCCGACACGGCCACGGTTCCAGGCGCCGAGCGTGACCGCGTCACCCCGTGACACTGCGGGCGAAGGCATCCGGCCCGCCCATCCACTCTCGTTCGCGCTTTCATTCATTTCTCGTCGCACGCACACACTCTCCGAACACGTATCGACATGATGCTGGGCGTCCCCATCCGACCGATAGGCCGCCATGACCACCCGCAATCGGACACCGCGAACTCGGGCTGCTCTGCGAGCGCATCGGCGTGGCGTTCGATGTCGGTCACGACCCCTACCGGATTTTCGAGCGCGTGGCCGCAGATAGCCGCTCCCGGCATGGAAGGCACATGCGGGCGATTGCCGAGCGAATCCGCCAGGGATCGTCTCTGACTGACGCCGTTCACGAGCAGGGCAATTATTTTGCGCCCAGCTTTCATCGGCTGATCGAGGTCGGCGAAACATCGGGACGTCTGGAAAAGGTGCTCGATCGGATGGCCGAGCATTACAAGGAAGTCGCCCAACTCGCGTCCGAGTTTCACGGTGCGATCGTGTGGCCACTGATCCAACTCGGCCTTGCGCTCGTCGTGGTGTCGGTGTTGATCTTCGTTCCCTCGATGCTGAACGTGGACGACGGCGGACCGGTCGATATCCTCGGGTTGGGGCTCATCGGGGCACGCGGGCTGGTGATTTTTTGGACGTGGGTGGCCGTTCTAGCAGCGTTGCTCTGCGGCCTATGGGTTCTCCTCCGCAACGGGAAACTCTCTTTTGTAGGCAGTTGGCTGCTGCATGTGCCCGTGCTGGGCAAGGCATTGCTCACCTTTGACGAGGCCACCTTCGTGCAGTCGCTGGCGTTGGCGATCGAATCCGGTGTGACAGCCGCCAACGCGATGACACTGAGTTTCAGAAGTTCGGGGTCGCCCGCGTTCAAGGCAAAGGCCGAGCGGGCGAAAGAGGCGATTCTGCAGGGACACCGGTCTGGCCGAGCCGCCCAAGGCACCCGCGTTCGCGGCCCCGCCGCCCCGCTGGCAGGGACCTGCCCAACCACCTCGACGCGGCCCGCGGCCGACTGCGAATGCTGAGTCCGACGACCACTTCCTACGCCACAGAAACCGTCGACATTCTCCTCGACTTCGCCCATGCCGTCGGCACGAGCGACATGCATCTGCAGCCAACGCGGAACGGGCTCGACGTCAAATTCCACTATGACAGCGTGCTCCAGCCAGTGAGTGTGATCCCGCCGGGCGGCACTTCGTCCGTCACTGCGCGGCTCAAGGTGCTTGCCGATTTGCTCACCTACAAGAACGATAATCCCAAAGGGGGCCGCATCGAAAAGCCGCGGCACGGCCGCTAGATTCGCGTGAGCACGTTCCCGACGATGCACGGCGAGCGGGCAGTGCTGCGATTCTTCGGCCACGACCTCGAGTTCACCACGCTCGACGCACTGGGCAATCCACCGCAGGTGACGGCGCGGATCCGCGATGCGTTGGTGGAAACCAGCGGCGCGATGCTGATCTCCGGCCCGGCCGGCAGCGGCAAGTCCACCACGCTCTAAGCCTGCCTGCGGCACCTCGTCACGTCCACGATGGGTTCGCGGAGCATCGTCTCTATCGAGGACCCGATCGAAGTACCGGTCGAAGGCGTGGCCCAGAGTCAGATCGATCTTGCTGCCGGCTTCGACTTGAAGACCGGCCTGCGATCGATGATGCGGCAGGATCCGGAAGTGATCATGGTGGGTGAAATCCGCGACCGCGACACCGCCGAATTTGCCATCCAGTCACCGCTCACCGGCCAGTTGCTCCTCGCCACGTTTCATTCCGACACTGCCGCCAGCGCGATCACGCGGTTGATCGAGATGGGCATCGAGCCTTTTCTCGTTCGCAGCGGCCTGATCACGGTGGTCACGCAGCGGCTGCTTCGCACGCTCTGCAGCCATTGCAGCCGCGAATCATCCAACCCTTCCGACCTCTGCGGCATCGAAGTGGATCGGGCACGGGTGCCGATGGGCTGCGGCCATTGCCATGGCACGGGCTACAGCGGCCGGGCGATGATCAGCGAGTTGCTCGACGCCCGCGGTGACCAGATCGGCAAGGCCATTCTCCGTAAGGCCGACAGCCGGGAACTTTACCGGATCGCGATCGACAACGGCATGTCGCCGCTCTTCATGCAGGCCCGGTCGCTGATCCGCGAAGGCCGCATAAGCCCCGCCGAAGTGTGGCGGGTGTTGGGCACCGCCGTCCGGGCCTGAGGCGGACTCAAAAGATCCGTCTTCGTCACCCTGACTTCGTGCTGGTTCCAAACACCGGTCGCAACCGTGTCGGAACGGCGTCGCCTGAACAGAGTATTCCCCGGGCGACAGAACCGCTCCCAATCACACAGCAAATCAACGCCGTTCGGATGGCGGCTGCACGACGTGAATCCACGCCTTGTACGAGCGACTATTGGCCATGCTGCAACCGCTGGATCTTGAGCTGAAAAAGGGTGTTCCGACTCGTTTCCAACATGATTTCGACAATGCCTCCACATGACGAAATCGTGGTTGTATGGGCATTTTTAACAGCTCGGCCGAACTACGACACGGTTTCCAGAGCCTCTAGTTACTACTGGTGATCCTCCTATCCCTTCCTTATTCCTCCTTTTCTTTTTCTTGGAAAAGGAATGTCAGGAATAAGAAAGAATGGGGTGGCTGAAAAACCGCAAAAAACACGGGATTCGAGCCCATTTCAGGACGGCCCAAAACCGGTACAGTAGGGGTACGAAACCGCTGTGGAATCGGCCCGGGTCAGGGCCGTTTGGCTGGAAAAGCCGGAACGCTTGAAAGGATGTTTTGCCCGCGATGAAAGTCCGTTGCACGAAGGAACCGCTCTTGGCGGCATTGCAGAGCGCGGCGGCCGTGGTGCCCGCCCGCTCGCCGAAACCGGTGCTCACGAACGTAAAACTCGAGGCCGACAAGGGATCGGCCGTGCTCTCCGCGACCGATCTCGAGGTAGGCATCCGCACGGAGGTCGAGGGGGTCGAGACATCCGCCCCGGGGGCCGTGTTGCTCCCCAGCGGCCGCCTCATGGCGATCGTCCGCGAGAGCGCCCCCGGCACCGTCTTCGACATCCACTCCGATGGCACGGCGGCGGTCGTCAAGGCGCCGCGGAGCGAGTTTCGCCTGCCTGCCGAAGACCCGATGGAGTTTCCGTCGGTGGCCACGTTCCCATCCGAACCCTGCTTCGAGCTCTCGACGCCGCTGATGCGCGAGCTCGTGAAGCGCACGGTCTTCGCGACCGACAACGAATCGAGCCGGTTCGCCCTCGGCGGCGTGCTCATGGAACTCACCGGCAAGGGTGTCACCGCCGTCGGCACCGACGGCCGCCGCCTTGCCAAGATGGAGGGGCCGGCCACCGCGGTGAATGGGAGCGCCGCCGACGCTCAGCCGATCGTGCCCGCCCGCGCGATGCAGCTCATCGAACGCTGTCTCGGGTCCGCCGAGACGCCCGTCCACGTGGCGGTCCGCTCGAGCGAGATCCTCGTGAAGACCGGCCCCACCACGATCTCTGCCAGGCTCGTCGAGGGCCGGTTTCCCCGTTGGCGCGACGTCTTTCCCGATCGCCCGGATGCGGTGCGGGTGAACCTCGTTGCCGGGCCGCTCCTCGCTGCGGTGCGCCAGGCGGCGATCGTGACGAGCGAGCAATCGAAGGGGGTCGACTTCGCATTCGAGAACGGCCAGCTCGTCCTCTCGGGCCGGTCTGCCGAAAGCGGCGAGAGCCGGATCGAACTGCCGATCGACCATGCCGGCGCCGGCGTGAGGATCAAGATGGATCCGCGGTTCGTGAGCGACTTTCTGCGGGTGCTCGACGGCGGGGCAAGCGTCTCCGTCGAATTGACCGACGCCCAGAGTGCCTGCGTCTGCCGCACCGAAGACGGCTACGGCTACGTGATCATGCCCCTGGCGGCCGACTGACGTGTTGACCATGACCCTGCCACGCCAACCCTCCAGCGCCGGCGGCCCCCGTTCGATCGGGAGCGTCGTCTCGCGGCTGCTCGCCCACACCGGCTATGACCAGGAGCAGGTGGCCAGCGGCTTGGCGACCGCCTGGGACCAGGCGGCCCCCGAGGGCTTTCGCGGCTGCTCGCAGCCCGGGCTCGTGCGGCGGGGCGTGCTCGAGGTCTTCGTGAGCCACTCGGCGCTCGTGCAGGAGATGGGATTCCACAAGCGAGACATCCTCGCCAAGCTCGCCGAAATCGTGCCCGCCGAGGGCATCACCGACATCCGCTGCCGCCTGCTCGCCGACGCCGGCCGCTAGTTCCTGAACACAACGAGGGAAAAACCATGGCCGACAAATCGACGCAGCCCGACTACACCGGCGCCGACCTCAAGCACCTCTCCGATCGCGACCACGTTCGCGAACGGTTCGGCATGTACATCGGTGACAACACGTCCCGCGGTCTCCACCACCTCGTCTACGAGGTGGTCGACAACTCGATCGACGAGTGCATGGCCGGCCACGCCAAGCACGTCACCGTGACGGTGAACGTCGACGGCAGCGTGACGGTCGAGGACGACGGCCGCGGCATTCCCACCGACCGCCACCCGCAGCTCTCCGAGGAGATGGATCGCGACGTCTCCACGCTCGAGGGCGTGATGACGGTCCTCAAGTTCGGCGGCAAGTTCGAGAAGGGGGCCTACCAGACCTCCGGCGGCCTCCATGGCGTCGGCGTCACGGTGGTGAACTTCCTCTCGGAATGGTGCGAGGTGGAGGTTTCCCGCGAAGGGCATGTCTGGCAGCAGGAATACCAGCGGGGCGAGCCGACCGGGCCGGTCCGCAAGATGGGCACCACGACCCGCACCGGCACGAAGACGACGTTCAAGCCCGATCCGCAGATCTTCCCGCAGACGAAGTTTTCCTGGGACATCCTCTCGCGCCGGCTTCGGGAACTGGCGTTCCTCAACTCGGGCGTGCGGATCACGTTCACCGACGCCGCCACCGGATCGAGCGAGCAGTATTTCTACGAGCGGGGCGTCGAGGAATTCGTCGAGTATCTCAACAAGGCGAGCGACGCGATCCATGCCGACGTGATCTCGATCAAGGGCGAGGGGGACGGAATCACCTGGGACATCGCGCTGCAATACACGGGCGAATACACCGAGAGCGTCCACAGCTACGTCAACAACATCTCGACGACGGAGGGGGGCACGCACGTCTCCGGCTTCCGCGCGGCCCTCACGCGAGCGCTCAACGCCTACGGCAAGAAGAGCGGCCTCTACAAGGATCTCGTGCCGACGGGTGAGGACGTCCGCGAAGGGCTCACGGCCGTGATCAGCGTCCGCGTGCCGCATCCGCAGTTCGAAGGGCAGACGAAGACGAAGCTCGGCAACGGCGAGGTCGAGGGGATCATCAATTCGGCCGTCGGCGACTACCTCGCCAAATACCTCGAAGAAAACCCGAAGAGCGCGAAGTCGATCGTGCAGAAGGGCGTGCTCGCCGCGGAGGCCCGCGAAGCGGCCAAGAAGGCGAAGCAGCTCTTGCGCGAGCGGAAGGGGGCGCTTTCCGGCGGCGGGCTCCCCGGCAAGCTCCGCGACTGCACGAGCCGCGATGTCGAAAAGTGCGAGCTCTATCTCGTCGAGGGTGATTCGGCCGGCGGCTCGGCCGAAGGCGGCCGCCACCGCGAATACCAGGCGATCCTGCCCCTGCGTGGCAAGATCATCAACGCCTACAAGAGCCGCGACGACAAGGTGCTCGCCAACGAGGAGGTCCGCAGCGTGATCTCGGCGATCGGCGCCGGCATCGGCGAGGAGGCGGATCTCGGCAAGCGGCGCTACGACAAGATCGTGATCATGACCGACGCCGACGTCGACGGCTCCCACATTCGCACGCTCCTGCTCACGTTCTTCTACCGGCAGATGTATCGGCTGGTGGCCGAAGGGCATGTGTACGTGGCCCAGCCGCCGCTCTTCCGCGTGCGGTCGAAGAAGAACGTCTACTACGTGCAGACCGAAGAGGAGATGAAGACCCAGCTCCTCGACCAAGGCCTCGGCGAGGGCGTCTTCCTCCCCGGCGGTGGCCGTGAGATCTCCGGCGACGAGATGCAGAAACTCTGCCGCACGCTCTCCGGCCTCGAGGACGCGCTCGTGGCCCTCGAAAAGCGCGGCATCAGCCTCCGCGACCACGCTAACCGGCGGGATGCGAAGACCGGCAAGCTGCCGATGTACCACGTCTACTATGGCGTCGAGGAGCGGTGGTTCACGAGCCGCGACGAACTCGAGGCCTTCGTGAAGGGCAAGGAACAGACCGCCGGCGGCACGCTGGCCGTCGGCCGGATCGAGGAGTCGGTCGCGGCGGGTGACACCACCCCCGGCACGGCCCACGACACCGGGCACGACCAGCTCGTCGTCATCGATCTCCACGAGGTGCGGAGCATCAACGCCGGCCTCAAGGAGCTCGAGTCGATGGGCTTTGGCATCGACGCCCTGCTGCCGCAGGACCGCACCGGCACCGAGGAATCGCGCTACACGCTCCGCCGCGGCGAAAACGAGATCGGCCTCGAGGATCTGCGCGGGCTGCTCACGGCCGTGCGCCGGGCCGGCGAGAAGGGCCTGTCGATCACCCGCTTCAAGGGCCTCGGTGAAATGAATGCCGAGGAGCTTCGCGACACGACGCTCGACCCGGCCAACCGCACGCTCCTCCGAGTGACGATGACCGACGCCGCCGCGGCCGACGACCTCTTCCGCGTGTTGATGGGGGAGAAGGTGGAGCCGCGTCGCGACTTCATCGAGCGGCACGCCCTCGACGTCAAGAATCTCGACGTGTAGCGCGGGCAATGACAGGCTAAAGCCCGTCCTACGTAGGACAGGCTTCAGCCTGTCTCCGCCTTGCGCGGCCTGAAAAACCGGCCGAGCGGGCCCGTGAGCAGGGCCGGCAGCAGAACGAGGTCGCCCGCGAGCGCCGCGGCGACCAGGAGCGCGAGCATCCAGGCAAACCGCCGCGTCGGGGCGAACGAGCTCGCGGCGAAGACGAGGATGCCGAGGCCGCAGACAAGCGCGCTCTGCGTGAGGGCGGCGGCGGAGTGCTGGAAGGCGGCCTGCACGGCCGCGGCACGCTCGGCCGGGTCGGGCGATGCGGAGGCTGCTGCCGCGCTGGAAAGCCCCCGCCGGAAAAAGGTGAGGAAATGAAGCGTGCCATCGACCGCCATGCCGAGCGCGATCGACGCCGTCATCACGCTGCCGATGTCGAGCGGTAGCCGCGTCCAGCCCAAGAGCCCGAAGAGCAGGATCATCGGGAACACGTTTGGAATCATCGCCACGAGCCCCGCCACCACGCTCCGCTCCACGGCCATCATCACGAGCGCAATGACGACACAGGCCGACAGAAAACTGGAAAACAGGTCGTGGAGGAGCGTCTTCTGGATCGCGTTCACCAGCGGCATGACGCCCGTGTAATCGGCCGACACGCCGCGCGCCGCGCCGCCGTGCGCGGCAACGAGCGGATCGAGGCGGTCGCGAACCTGCCCGAGAAACTCGCCATAGTCGATTCCGGACAGGGCCGACGTACGGGCCGTCACCCGCCAGAGTTGAGCACCGGGGATGTCGCGCACGATCTTCATGTCGGTGAGACCGGCGAGATTCTGCTCGAGTTTGCGGGCGATGATCGCCTTGCGGGCCGCCCCGAGCGTGCCGGAGGCCTCGGGCAACTCCGGCAGGAAGGTTGCGGCCGAGAGCACGCCGGTGACGCCCGGCATGTCGGCCAGCACTCCGCCGATTGAGCGCACCATGTCGAGCCGCTCGGCCGGGCGGATCGGTGAGTCGTCTGCAAACCGCAGCACCACCTCCACGGGCACGAGGGGGCCGATCGTGCGCTCGAGGTGAAGGTAGTCGCCGATCACCCGACTCTCCGGCGTGAAGAGCGTGTCGATGGCCACCGACGTGCGGATGCCCGGCAGGCCGCCGATCGCGACGGCCATCGCCGCCGCCGCCGCGATCGCGATGGGCGTGGCATGGTGGATGACCCGCGTCGCAAACGACGACACATCTGCCGCCACGTGGCCGGCACGGGCGCCCTGCCGGCGGATCGGCCACTGCTCGAAGATTCCGGGCACGACGAGAAAGAGGATCACGAGCGTCGAGAGCACGCCGAGCGCCGCATGGAACCCGAAGACGCGGATCGGTTCGAGCTCGCTCACGACGAGCGACATGAGGCCCACCGCCGTCGTGCCGGCCGAGAGGCAGCAGGGCAGCCAGCCGAGCGCGATCGCCCGAGCGGCCACGCCCCGCCGCGGGCCGGTTTCGAGCGCCTCGACGAGATAGTTCACGAGGTGAATCCCGCCCGACACGCCGAGCGTGAGCACCAGGAGCGGCATCACGATGAGCACCGGGTTCATGCGGTCGCCCCAGGCGTGCAGAAACGTGAACGAGAGCCCCACGCAGGCCAGCGACAGGAGAAACACGAGGATCGCGTAGCGGAGCGACCGCAGCGACCACCAGGTGAGGCCGAGGATCACGAGCGCCGCCGGCCCGCCGTAGGTGTTGAGGCTCGCCGTGCTGGCATCGTCCACGGAGATGTTGTCGATGACGGGGCCGGCCAGGTGCAGGTCGTCGGGGGAGGTCGTGGCGGTTTGGAGGAGCATCCGCCGGATCCAGGCGACCGCCTGCCTGCGGTCGGCGAGCCCCTCGCGGGTGAAGGGAATGACGAGGCAGGTGGTCTTGCCATCAGGGCCGACAAGCACCCCCTCGAGCCGTTCGAGGGCGGCGGTGCGGTCGAGCGAGAGTGGCGGATCGGCGAGCCGCGCGAGGGCACTCGATCCCGTGGCGACCGACTCGAACCAGGGCCGCCCCTGGGGGTCGCGGGGAGCATCGGGGCCGGTGGCGGCCGTGATGAAGCGGTCGATCGCGGGGGAGTCGAGCGTGCAGCCCGGCCAGGTGGCGACGACCACATCGCCGCTCTCAAACTCCCGGGTGAACTGGTCGTAGGCCTGCCGCGGCGGAAACGTCGCCGGCACCCACTCCATCGGCGTCGTCGCATCGACGCCGAGGATGGCGATGGCCGATGAGGCGATCCACGGCGCGGCGACGGCCAGCGCCGCGAGTGTCGCGAGGCTCACGATCAGAAGCGGCGCGCGGCGGGAGGGGTTGGTCGGCGACAGGCTGGCCATCGCGTCACGATACACCGTCGGCCGGGTGTCGGGCAGCGCGGCCGCGGCGCAAGCCCGGAGGGTTGCGGCAGCGCCGGCCGTTTTGTCGAATACCGCTTTCCGAGAGCCCCACCGCGCAGAGGAGAGAGCCAGCATGCCGAAGAAATCCATTGCCGATATCGACCCCAAGGGCAAAGCCGTGCTCGTCCGCTTCGACTTCAACGTGCCGCAGGATGACGCCGGCGCGATCACCGACGATCGGCGGATTCGGATGGCGCTGCCGACGGTGAAGTCGATCCTCGATCGCGGCGGCAAGGCGATCCTCATGTCGCACCTCGGCCGCCCGGCCGGGAAGGGCTTTGAGCAGGCGTTCTCACTGGCGCCGGTCGCGACGCGGCTCGGCGAACTGCTCGGCAAGCCCGTCACGCTGGCCTCCGATACCGGCGGCCCCGATTCCCACGCCAAGGCAAAGGCGCTGCCGGCCGGCGGCGTGCTCGTGCTCGAGAACGTCCGCTTCAACAAGGGGGAGAAGAAGGGGGACGACAAGGCCTACGTCGACGGCCTGGCGACGCTCGCCGACGCCTACGTGAACGACGCCTTCGGCACCTGCCACCGCACCGAGGCGAGCATGCATGCCGTGCCCGTGGCGATGAAGGCGCTCGGCAAAGCAGCCGTTTCGGGATTCCTCGTCGAGAAGGAGATCCAATACCTCGCCGACGCGATCGCCAAGCCGAAGCGGCCGTTCGTCGCGATCCTCGGCGGCAAGAAGGTCTCCGACAAGATCGCGGTGATCACGAACCTGCTTTCGATCTGCGACCACGTCTTGATCGGCGGCGCGATGGCCTACACCTTCTCGCTGGCCCAGGGGGGGAAGACCGGCAAGTCACTCGTCGAGAAAGACAAGCTCGATCTCGCGAAGGAGTTGCTCGCCAAGGCCGGCGGCAAGCTCGTGCTGCCGCTTGACACCCACTGCGCCGACGATTTCTCGTCCGCCGCGAACAAGCAGGTCGTGAAGGCGGGGCAGATCCCCGACGGCTTCGAGGGGCTCGATATCGGCCCCGAGACGGCGAAGAAGTATGCGGAGATCATCCGCGCGGCCGGCACGGTCGTCTGGAACGGACCGATGGGCGTCTTCGAACTGCCCCCCTTCGACGCCGGCACGAAGGCCGTGGCCGATGCCGTGGCCGAGGCGACGGCCAAGGGCGCGATCACGATCATCGGCGGCGGCGACTCGGCCGCGGCGGTCGAGCAGCTCGGCTATGCCGACAAGGTGAGCCACGTCTCGACCGGCGGCGGCGCATCGCTCGAGATGCTCGAAGGCAAGGCCTTCGAGACGGTGGCCGTCCTCGACGAGAAGTAGGACAGGCTTCAGCCTGCCGTCCTCACAGCCCGGCCGTGTCGTGCACCGCCGGCTGCGACCGCTGTTCGGCGGCGATCCGCGCGCCGGTGGTGTTCACGTAGTCCTGATCGTGGTGGCTGAGCCGCGCGAAAGGCACCGTCGCATGGCGACCGTTGGCCTTGAGGATCCGGATGTGATCCGGGTGCACCTCGACCAGGCGACCAATCGTCTCGTGCAGGCCCGTGTTGTCGATCCAGCGGCGGACCGGTTCGTTCGGGGCCCGCAGGATGCCGGCGAACGGATCGTCTTCGGCCTTGGGCTCCTCGGTCTTTTCCTCGGCGGGCTCGGCCTTCTCGCCGGCATCACCGTCTGTTTCGTCAAACAGGTTTTCTTCCTCTTCCTCCTCCGCGGCCGGCTTCTCTTCGGCGGGCTGCTTCGGGGCGGGTTCCTCTGCGGGCTCCTCGGTGGCTTCCGGTTCCTCAGGGGCAGGCTCCTCCTCCGGCATCTCCTCTTCGGCGGGCTTGGGCTTCTCGGCAGCCGGCTTCGCAGCCTCCTCCTTGGCAAGCACTTCTTCCGCGGCCTTGGCTTCCGCGGCGGCCTTCGCCTCCGCAGCAGACTTGGCTTCCGCAACCGCCTTCGCTTCCTCAACCGCTTTCGCTTCCGCAGCTTGCTTGGCAGCCGACTCCTCGAGGATCTCCTTGGCGGTCTTGAACTGCGGCACCGGAACGGGCTGTTCGGCGGATGCCGGCGCGACCGGCACCGGAGTCAACGGCGCGGGCGCGGGCTTGTCCACGGCCGCCGGCGGGACGGTCGGTGCGGGCAGGGCCAGTTCGGCTGCGGGGGCCTCGGTGGGAACCCCCGATTCGATGACGTTTTCGACCATCGCCTCATCCACGGGCGCCACAATCTCCGCATGGGCGGAGCCGTCGGCCGGCACGCAGCACTGCGGGGTGGCGATCGAGATGCTTTCGTGGGGCGCGGCGCAGGGGCTGCAGGCGGCTGGCCGAGGACGGTAGCAGGCGACGGTCCGGCAGCGAGGCCGGCAACGGCTGCGGAGGAACCGGCAAGCCGAAGCCGAGTCGATCGAGACGAGCAGCGCGAGAACGCCAACGAACAAAACACGCAGCCAACGACGCACGGGATCACCTCGAAGGGAAGGGAACGGATCGCAGGGCTCACAAGCCTCACTACGACGCTACGCCATAAAACGCTCCCATGCTAATTTGGGGGTCAGGTCGCAGCAAACCGCGACGATTCCCCAGGCCGCGCAATCGGCAGAGGCCCTACGACCGGCAGGCTGGAAGCCTGCCCCACCGGAGACAGGCTGAAGCCTGTCCTACTTGGGGAGTGAAAAGGGGAAGGCCGTGGCAGCTTGGGCTTGCCACGGCCTTCCGATGGATCGAACCTGTCGTCCGCCTGCGAACGGGGTAGAAAATTGCGAAACTGATGCGGATCGGGCGGGTGCAAGCACCCGCTTTTCAAAGGATCCGGATCAACGCGTTGGGGTTGGCACCTCCGACGGGACGCGGAAACAGGTCGAATGTCGATGCCCTGTCATTCGTCCGCCGCGTAGTCTTTCCTCCAGCCGTTTCAGGGCACGGTCATATCCGCTACAGCCCAACCCTGCGGGGCCAGGGATGGCCCCGCAGGCGTGAGATCAGCTGCAACCCATCGAGTTGCCGCAATTGTGGCAGAGGTAGCAGTTGCCGTTACGGACCGTGATCGACCCGCAGTTGTCGCACGCGGGGGCGTCGATCTGGAACTTGGCAAACTGGCTCTGTCGGTCGGCCGGGCTCGCATTGGGGTCAACGGCCATCTTGAGGCCCGCCTTTTCGAGCAGTGCGGCGCGGTCGGAGGCGGCGGTGGACGCCTTCTTCACGGTCGCCGCCCCGTTCGTGCCGGGGGCATGCTTGGCCTTGGCTGCCGGGGCAGCGGTGGCGGTGCTCGCAGCGGCCTTCCCTTGGCCATCGGCCAGCCCGCTCGCCGTCGTGGCGGCGGGCTTCCGCTCTGTTTCCGTATCGTCACCCGCGGCGGCCTCCTCGCCGCCGCCGTAGCCGCCGGGCCGGTTCGCCTCGCGATAGCCCGGAATGAATTCCGTCCCCATCCAGCGGAAGAGATAGTCCACGAGGCTCTTCGCCACCGGGATGTCGGGGTTCTTCGTGTAGCCCCACGGCTCGAACCGGGTGTGTGAGAACTTCTTCACATACACCTCGAGCGGCACGCCGTATTGTAGGCTCATCGAGACGGCCGTGCCGAAGGCGTCCATCAGGCCGCCGATCGTGCTGCCCTCCTTCGCCATCGTGATGAAGAGCTCGCCCGGACGGCCGTCGTCGTAGAGGCCCACGGTGATGTAGCCCTCGTGGCCGCCCACGTTGAACTTGTGGGTCACACTGCGGCGGGTGTCGGGGAGCCGTTCGCGACGCGGCGCCGCCGTCACCTTGGCCGCGGTCTTGTCGGCCTCGGTGCTCGTGTTGAGGGGCTGGCTCTCCTTCGACCCGTCGCGATAGATGGCCAGCGCCTTGAGGCCGAGCCGCCAGCCCTCCATGTAGGCACCGGCGATGTCGGCCGGCGTCGTCTCGCGGGGCATGTTCACGGTCTTGGAGATGGCGCCCGAGATGAAAGGCTGCGCCGCAGCCATCATGTTCACGTGCGCCTCCCAGGCGATGCTCCGCTTGCCGAGCCGCGGCTTGAACGCACAGTCGAAGACCGACAGGTGCTGGTCCTTGAGGCCCGGGGCGCCTTCGATCGTGTCGTTCTTGTCGATGTAGGCGAGCACGGCCTCGACCGTTGGCTCGTCGTAGCCGAGCGTGCGGAGCGCGAGCGGCACCGTCTGGTTGACGATCTTGAGCATGCCGCCGCCGGCGAGCTGCTTGTATTTCACCAGCGCGATGTCGGGCTCGATGCCGGTGGTATCGCAATCCATCAGGAACGAGATCGTGCCGGTGGGCGCGAGCACCGTCGCCTGGGCGTTGCGGTAGCCGTGGCGGCGGCCGCCGGCGAGCACGTCGTCCCAGACCTTCCGGGCGGCGTCGTGCAGATACTTGGGGCAGGATCGATCGATCTTCTCGACCGCATCGCGGTGCATCTGCATGACGTTGAGCATCGGCTCACGGTTGCCCGCGAAGCCCTCGAACGCCCCGACGGCCGCGGCGAGCTCGGCGCTCGTCCGGTTGGCTGAACCATGGAGGATCGCCGTGATCGCGCCGCAGAGGCCCCGGCCGGCGTCGCTGTCGTAGGCGAGGCCGTCGGCCATGAGCAGGCTGCCGAGGTTCGAGTAGCCGAGGCCGAGCGGCCGGAAGAGGTGGCTATTCTTCGCGATCCGCTTCGTCGGGTAGCTGGCGTGATCGACGAGGATCTCCTGGGCGACGAAGAAGATTCGGCAGGCCGCCGTGAACCGCTCCACGTCGAAGTGGCCGTCGGGCTTGCGGAACTTCATCAGGTTGATGCTGGCCAGGTTGCAGGCCGTGTCGTCCAGGAACATGTACTCGGAGCACGGATTCGACGCGTTGATCCGGCCCGAATTCGGGCAGGTGTGCCAGCGGTTGATCGTGGTGTCGTACTGCACGCCGGGATCGCCGCACTGCCAGGCGCACTCGGCCATGCGGCTCATCACCTCACGGGCCTTGAAGCTCGGACCGGCCTTCGTGGAATCGGTCACCCAACGCGTGGTCCAGGTGTCGTCGCGGTCGGCGGCCTCCATGAAGTCGTCGGTGAGGCGGACGGAGAGATTCGCGTTTTGGAAGAGGATCGAGCTGTAGGCCTCGCCGTTGAAGTTGGAGTCGTAGCCCCCCTTCTCGATGAGGACGCGGGCCTTCTTTTCCTCCTTCGCCTTGCACTCGATGAATTCCATGATGTCGGGGTGCGTGACTTTCAGCGACTGCATCTTGGCGGCGCGGCGGGTCTTGCCACCGCTCTTCACCACCGCGGCCACCTGGTCATAGACCCGCATGAAGGAGAGCGGGCCGGAGGGCTTGCCGCCGCCGGCGAGCTTCTCCCGCTGGCTGCGGAGCGTGGAGAGGTCGGTGCCGGTGCCCGAGCCAAACTTGAAGAGCATCGCCTCGCTCCGCGCGAGCTCCATGATGTCTTCCATGTTGTCTTGCACGCTCTGGATGAAGCAGGCGCTCCCCTGCGGATATTCGTAGGGGTTGTCGGGCATCGCGACGTCGCGCTTCGCCTCGTCCCAGCGCCAGTTGCAGGGGGCGCCCTTCACGCCGTATTGGTGAAAGAGGCCGACGTTGAACCAGACCGGCGAGTTGAAGGCACCGTGCTGGTGCACGCAGAGCCAGGCCAGGTCGCGGTAGAAGTTTTCGCCGTCCTGCTTCGACTTGAAGTAGCCGTCGGCGATGCCCCAGTCGGCGATCGTGCGGGCAACGCGGTGGACGAGTTGCTTGACGGAGTGCTCGCGCTCGGGCGTGTGGATCTCGCCGTAGAAATACTTGCTCACCACCACGTTGGTGGCCAGTTGGCTCCAGGCGGCCGGAATCTCACAGGCCGGCTGCTCGAAGAGCACCTTGCCGTCTTCCCCCTTGATCGCCGCCGTCCGCAGCTCCCATTCGGTGGTGTCGAACGGGCTGTCCACGTCCACCGGGCAGAACGTCGGCTGCACCTCGAGCGGCTGGCGGGCGGCGGGCGTCTGGCTGCCGGCGGGCGGGGTGCTCGACGCTGCGGGGGCGAATCCCGTGGACGGTTCGAACGCTGCCATGATGAGGTGCTCCTTGCGAGAGAAAGTGTCGAACGTAAAAGTATACTTCCGTATAGCGTCCCTGCAACCGATATCGAACGTGCGGCAGGTGTCGCTTGAGGGGTTCAGACGCCGAAAAAAGCGGCATCATCGCGATCGAGAGAAAGCAGCTCCTTCTGCATGCTATCGCAACATCTAGTGGCCGTGGGGCCTCCGACCACTCCATATGGCCGGGGCGTGAATGTAGCGGGAGCCCATCAGCCGTCAAGCAGGTTTTGCGGGCCGCGCGTAAACCCGCTGAAAAACGGGTTGCTAGCGGTGCTGTCGCGAGCCCGAGCGTCGGTGAAGCAAACCACCCAAAGGCGGGGTGGTCGCCAGGGGGCTCGCCTTTGGCCACTTTCGCCGCGACAATGCGGCATCTGGAAACGGACTCCCGCGCCACCCTGCCCCGCTTTCTTTCAGAGGAGAATCCGACCATGCCGGCTCATCCCCACTCCATGCCCCACCGCCCGCTCGATGGCATCCGCATCCTCGCGCTCGTAGGCGACGATTACGAAGATCTGGAGCTTTGGTATCCGAAATTGCGGCTGGAAGAGGCCGGCGCCCACGTGACGGTGGCCGGCTCGATGCAGGGCCGCACCTATTCCGGCAAGCATGGCTACCCGTGCACGAGCGACGCGGCGATCGGCGACATGGAAGCGGCCGATTTCCACGGCATCCTGATTCCTGGCGGCTGGATGCCCGACAAACTCCGCCGCGACGAAAAAGTGCTCGACCTCGTGCGGGAGTTTTCCGCCCACGGCAAACTCGTGGCGGCGATCTGCCACGGCGGCTGGATTCCGATTTCCGCCGGCGTCTACCGGGGCGTGCGAGTGACCGGCAGCCCGGGCATCAAGGACGACCTCATGAACGCCGGGGCGATCTGGGAAGACACGCAGGTGGTCGTCGACCGGCACCACGTTACGAGCCGCAAACCGGCCGATCTGCCCGCCTTCATGGGTGCAATCGTCGACCTGCTCGCGGGGGTGGGCGTGCCTTAGCCGTCCCTGGTGTACACTGCGGCCATGACACGATCTCGTGCAAAGTCTTCCGCCGACGACTCGAGTGTCGAGGCGGTCCAGGCGAGCATCCGCGGTGCGGGGCTGCGGTGCACCGCTGCGCGGCTCTCCGTCATGCAGTACCTGCTGCGGTCTCGGGGGCCGGAGACCCATGCGGAAGTGTCTGACGCCCTCGCCGACAAGGGCTTCGACCGGGCGACGATCTACCGCAACCTCACGGAGCTCACCGACGCGGGGCTCGTCTCGCGCGTGGAGTTGGGTGACCATGTCTGGCGGTTCGAGATCCGCCGGCATGCGCACTCTGGCGCGAAGGGGGAAGATCATCCGCACTTCCTCTGCACGACCTGCGGCGAGGTTTCCTGCCTCGACGACGTCAACGTGGCGATCACGCCGAAGTCGGGCGCCGTTGGCAAACCCGCCAAGCCTGCGAAGCCCGCCAAGCCGCGTGGCACCCGCTCCGTGACGGAAGTGCTGCTCAAGGGCCGTTGCGAAAACTGCAACTAGTAGGACAGGCTTTAGCCTGTCAATGACGGAGACAGGCTGAAGCCTGTCCTACTTTAGAACCAGTTCCGTGAAGCTAATACCACATGCCCGCCCGCACCATGAGCGTGTCGCTTGGCCGGTAGTCGGCGGTGTCGGTGATGTAATACTCGACGAGCCGGCCGAAGACCCAGCCGGTTTCCAGCCGCCACGAGATGCCGAGATCGGCGGGCCGGCGCTCCCAGCCGGCGAGCAGCCGGTAGTCGTGGTAGACGACGACGTCGTTCGCGCCACTGTCGCGCCGCACGGCCCACTGGTTGCCGCCGAACTCGCCGGCGAGATAGACCCACTGCGCTGCTTTCGCGGTCTCCTGCACCCGCCAGGCGAGCCGCGGCCGCGGAAAGAGAAGTTCGAACCGGCGGTCGTCGGAGGGCGTCCAAATGAGACCGCCGGCGGGCAGGATGTTGACGTCGTAGCGGTCGAGATAGATCACGCCGGCGACGATTCGCAGATCTTCGTTGGCCTCGTAGGCGCCGAAGCCGTGGCCGGTGATTCGGAGGGCCTGCGAGGTGTCGTTGGCAAAGTCGCTATACCAGCCGGGGGCGACGGCGAGGTCGACGCCGAGCTTCGTTCCCACCTTCCGCATCCAGCGGGCCTGAAGCCACGACTCATAGAGCTGCGCCGGCAGGCCTGGATCCATCGCGCCGCCCGATTCGTCGATGAGCGTGGTGCCGAAGCCGGGCGTGACAAGCAGCGGCGAATCGACCGTTGGCGCCGGCATGCCGATCGTGAGGCTCGTGTCGAGCGTCGTGAGCCCGAGACCGTCGGACCCAAAACGCGGCAGCTCGGTGGCGGTGAAGATCACCTGCTGGACCGCGCCGGGCTTCGCGCCGGGGGGCAGTTTTCTGCCCGCGGGCGGCTCAAACTCCTGCCGCGGCTGACCCGGCGGGGCCACATCGTCGGGCAGGAGCGGCTCGGAGAGATCCTGCGGATCGCCGAAAGCCGCCAGCCGCACGCTGCCAAGCGACGCCAGTCGGATCCGCTCGAAGAGCCCTTGCTCGACCGGCGGCAGCGGCACGACCGCCTCGTCGGCTCGAACGATCCCGATCGCCGCGCTCGAGAGCACGACGACGAGGCAGGGAATCCTCCACACGATACTGCCTCTCGTGAAACTAGTAGGCCAGGCCGAGCCGCAGCATGAGCGTGTCGTTGAGGTTCTGGTATTGCGGCGGGCCGTCCACGAAGAAGAGTTGGCGGGCGAAGACGTAGCCCACCTCGAAGCTGCCGGCGAGCCCCGTCGGCGTCTGCGGCACGAACTCCGTGCCGAGCGAGATGCGGACGTCGTTGTAATCGAAGGGGGAGATCTGGCCGGTCATGCGGCGGAAGGTCCAGGCGCCGCCGCCGTACTCGCCCGCCAGGAATCCCCAGACGGAATGCCGGCCCATGTTTGTGAACCGGCGGGCAGCTTTCGGCGC
>JBIIQM010000136.1:0-4968 GCA_044342075.1 Pirellulales bacterium | reverse complement strand
ATCGCAAATGCAGGCAGCGCGATCTCGCTCGCGACCGCCGCGAGAAATTCCGGCGGCGCATAGGCCGCGAACGATTTCGTGTGCGACGGAAAACAGGGGCCCACGCCGAGGCAGTCGGCGCCATCGAGCACGGCGGCGCGGGCCTCGGCGAGATCGTGAGCGGTGCGTCCGAGCAACGCCCGCGGCCCGACCACGCGGCGGACCAGCGCGAGCGGCAGGTCGTCGGCGCCGGTATGGACGCCATCGGCACCGACGGCCGCGGCCACGTCGGCCCGGTCATTCACGACGACGAACGCCTGGCCATCGGGATGGCGGCGACGGGCGATCTCGACGGCCGCCCGCGCCCGCTCGGCGAGCACCGGCACGGGCAGATCCTTGTCGCGAATCTGCAGCATCCGCACGCCCGATTCGAGGAGCGATTCGACGAGCCGCTCGAAGCCGCGGGCATCGTCGCGGCCATCGACGAGCACGCAGAGATCGACGCCGCGCAGACGGTCGGTCGCGCGGGCCGTGCCGACCGTCCCGCGCTCGAGCACGTAGAGCCGGTAGCGCAGCCGCTCGAAGGCGGCCGAGGCATCGGGCTCGAGGAGCCGCGACACCTCCTCGAGGCTGCGCAAAGCCTGCGCGGCGCGGGCGGCATTCGCCGCGACGAGATCGCGCACGGTCGCCCGCGGCAGGGCGGCCGCCGCCTCCACGCCGGCGCCGACATCGCCCGACACGTCGCGAAGCAGGATGCGCTCCGCGAGGCGGCCTGAAGCGAGCACGGCGGCGAGATCGTGACGCAGATTTTTCGCCAGGCCGGTGAGATGGGGGTCGTCGAGCACGAACCGCACCACGTCCTCGATCACCCGCAGCGCTTCGCCGGCCCGATTAGCGGAGGCGTCGAGCGCCCGCCAAGCGCCCGTGGCAGCCCCGATCTGGCCGAGGTCGCCCTGCTCCGAAATGCCTCTCTCACCGCGATTTCCCGTGCTTCTTTCCATGCTTCTGTTGTAGCCTCCACACGCCTTGGAGAAATGGGCGGGCGTTTCTACACTCCCCCGCCATGGTGGCCGCCGCTCGATACCTGACGCTGCTCTGGCCGGGCATGCCCTGGCTGTGGCTGCGCGGCAGCGCGGCGGGCCTCGTGCTCGCGCTGGCCTTCGCGGTCGTGCTCGACCTCGCGATCGTCGCCACCTGGGTCTATTCGGAGTTCTTCGGTCTGCAGGTTTCGCTCGGGCTCTGGGCGGCGGCCGCGGCCGTCTGGATCGTCGCCACCGTATCGGCCGTTTCGGCGTTTCCGCCGCCGATCCGCACCACGCGCGACGCCGCGACAGACGCCCTCTTCGTGGCCGCCCGCGATGCCTACCTCTCCCGCGACTGGCTGACCGCGGAAACCAAACTCCGCTCGCTCTTGGTGGTCGCGCCGACTGACGGGGAGGCCCAACTGCTCCTCGCCACGCTCCTCCGCCGGGTCGGAAGGCTGAAGGAATCTCGGGAAGCACTCGACAAACTGTCGCGCAGCGACTCCGGCGGTCCGTGGCTTTCAGCGATCGCCCGGGAGCTTGAGCGGTTGGCGGCGGCTGCCAAAAGGCCACCCGCGCCGGCCACGACGGCCACCGCGGACGACGACGAGACGGCAATCCTGCCGCTCGACCGCGGCTCTCCCGCGGACGGCCTGGGCGAGCGGGCGGCATGAGGGAACGCAAAACGCGGCCCGTTTTCCGAATTTCACGCCCCCTCAAAGACTTTCCGCCACGACTCTCCTAGAATCCTCCGCGGGATTTGGCGTAAGGTTTGCACTGTCACGCTGGTGCCGATGGACGGCTGCCGGATTGGCATGCGCCACTCCGGCCTGATTCAGACGAAGGAACAACATCCATGTACGAGCGTTTCACGGACCGTGCCCGCAAGGTGATGCAGCTGGCCAACCAGGAGGCCCAGCGGTTCAACCACGAATACATCGGCACGGAGCACGTCCTCCTCGGCCTCATCAAGGAGGGGAGCGGCGTCGCCGCCAACGTCCTCAAAAACCTCGACATCGATCTGCGAAAGATCCGCATGGAGGTCGAGAAGCTCGTCCAGAGCGGCCCCGACATGGTCACCATGGGCAAGCTCCCCCAGACGCCCCGGGCCAAGAAGGTGATCGAGTATTCGATGGAGGAGGCTCGCAACCTCAACCACAATTACGTCGGCACCGAGCACATCCTCCTCGGCCTGCTCCGCGAGCAGGAAGGGGTGGCGGCGCAGGTGCTCATGAACCTCGGCCTCAAGCTGGAAGACGTCCGCGAGGAGGTGCTCAATCTCCTCGGCCACGGCATGGAGAACGAGGGGGGTGAACGGGCCGGAATGGGCGGCCGCCAGACGGCCGGCGCCGGCGGCGGTGGCGGCGAGTCGTCCACCAAGGGGGGCAAGAGCAAGACCCCCGCGCTCGACAGCTTCGGCCGCGACCTCACCGAACTCGCCCGCCAGGGCAAGCTCGATCCCGTCATCGGCCGCGAGAAGGAGATCGAGCGGGCGATCCAGATCCTCTGCCGCCGCACGAAGAATAATCCCGTCCTCCTCGGCGAGGCGGGCGTGGGCAAGACGGCGATCATCGAAGGCTTCGCGCAGCGCGTCGTCGATGGCAATGTGCCGGAATTGCTCGCCGACCGCCGGATCGTCGTGCTCGACCTCGCGATGATGGTGGCCGGCACGAAGTATCGCGGCCAGTTCGAGGAGCGGATCAAGGCCGTCATGAACGAGGTCCGCCGTGCCAAGAACACGATCCTCTTCATCGACGAGCTGCACACGCTCGTGGGCGCCGGCGGCGCGGAGGGCGCGATCGACGCCTCCAACGTGCTCAAGCCGGCCCTCGCCCGCGGCGAGATCCAGTGCATCGGCGCCACCACGCTCGACGAATATCGCAAATACATCGAGAAGGATTCGGCGCTCGATCGCCGTTTCCAGATCATCATGGTGGAGCCGGCGAGCAAGACGGAGGCGGTGGAGATCCTGAAAGGCCTCCGCGACCGCTATGAATCGCACCACCGCGTGCAGATCACCAACGAGGCCCTCGAGGCCGCCGTCGAGCTTTCCAGCCGCTACATCACCGGCCGCTGCCTCCCCGACAAGGCGATCGACGTGATCGACGAGGCGGGCGCCCGCGTGCGACTCAAGGCGATGACCAAGCCGCCGGATCTCAAGGAGATCGACGAAGAGGTCGAGAAGCTCAACAAGGAGAAGGAAGAGGCGGTCGCCAATCAGGATTTCGAGAAGGCGGCGGCGCTCCGCGACCAGGCCGACAAGCTCAAGAAGAAGAAGCAGACGATGACCCGCGACTGGCGCGACAAGAGCCGCGAGGCCGATGGCGTGGTCGACGAGGAGGTCGTGGCCGAGGTCGTCTCCAAGATGACCGGCATCCCGCTCACGCGGATGTCCACCGAGGATCAGGCCCGGCTCATGGGCATGGAGAACGAGCTCCACAAGAAGGTCATCGGCCAGGATGCGGCGATCAAGAGCGTGTCGAAGGCCGTCCGCCGCAGCCGCTCGGGCCTCAAGGATCCGAAGCGCCCGATCGGCTCGTTCGTCTTCGCCGGGCCGACGGGCGTGGGCAAGACGCTGCTCGCCAAGGCACTCGCGCAGTTCATGTTCGGCGACGCCGAGGCGCTCATCCAGATCGACATGAGCGAATACATGGAGAAGCACAACGTCAGCCGGCTCATCGGCGCGCCGCCGGGCTACGTGGGCTTCGAGGAAGGCGGCCAGTTGACGGAGAAGATCAGAAGGCGTCCGTATGCCGTGGTCCTGCTCGACGAGATCGAGAAGGCCCACCCCGACGTCTTCAACATGCTCCTCCAGGTGATGGAGGAGGGCCGGCTCACCGACTCGTTCGGCCGCAACGTCGACTTCCGCAACACGATCATCATCATGACGACCAACGCGGGCGCCGAGGCGATCAAGAACGAGGCCGCCTTCGGCTTTCAGAAGCCCGACGACGACGCCAGCTACGAGGGTATGAAGGGCCGCGTCAACGAGCGGATCGAGAAGGTCTTCCGGCCTGAGTTCCTGAACCGCCTCGATGACGTGATCGTCTTCCATCACCTCACGGTGGACGATCTCAAGAAGGTGATCGACATCGAGCTGGCGAAGGTTCGCGAGCGGCTGCTCGAGCGCGGTCTCAAGCTCGAGCTCACCGACGAGGCCAAGAAGTTCCTCATCAAGAAGGGCTCCGACACCGATTTCGGCGCCCGACCGCTGCGTCGGGCCCTCGAAAACTACATCGAGGACCCGGTCAGCGAGGAGCTCCTCAAGGGCGAGTTCGAGGGCAAAGACACGATCCAGGTGGATTGCGTCGAGATCGCCGAAAAGAAGCAGCTCGTCTTCAAGGGCCTGGTGACGGCCGAACCGGTCGCCGCCGGACCGGCCGAGGGCAAAGCCGAGTAGACCGCTTCGTCCCGAAGCGGATCTCCGAACATTGGCGGCGGCGATGAGGCCGAATTAGGCTCCTACCGATGTTTCGGAGGAGCATAATGACCCACCTCGCCTTGCTTGCAGCCCTCGCGCCCCTGTTCCTGCTCTTCGCGTCGTGCCAGCCGGCCGCGGAGGGGAGGCCCACCACATCGTCGCTCGACGCGGCGAAGCCGGCCGCTGTCCGCAGCCTGTTTCCGCTGGCGACCTACAGCCGGCTCGTCGGCGTGAAGGCGCCCGACCTCGACATCGGTCACTGGCTGGGCGCCGAGGCGACGGGCATCAAGCCCTTTCGTGCGTTCGAGCCGGGAAAGGTCGGCGTGGTCTTGTTCTGGGCGTCGTGGTGCCCCAATTGCACTGCCGCGCTGCCACTGCTGGCCGATCTGCAGGCGCAGTATGCCCCGCGCGGCGTGACCATCGTCGGCGTCAGCCACGAGGATGCAGACGACGTGCGGAAGTTTCTCGCCGCGGCGGCGAAGCAGCCGGAAGACGCCGCGCGACGGCTCTGCCTGACGGCCGATCCCGACAACTCCGTCCACGCCG
>JBIIQM010000072.1:0-16610 GCA_044342075.1 Pirellulales bacterium | reverse complement strand
CGGTGGCCCGCATCCGGATCGCGGTCAGCAGGATGCCCTGTACGGAACGGATCGCCCGCGAGGTCTCCTGGTCGAGGCCGCTGGCATCCTTGCTGTCGTAGGGCTGGCCATTTTTCTTGAGCAGCGTTATGTGCGCAGGCTCCGAAGCCACGCGCTCGGGAGCCGGACGGGAAGCCTTGAGCCGCTCGAGCACGCCGCCCATGCCGAGCCTGGTGGCGAGGGTTCCCAGGCCGCCACCGGCGGCCTGCGACAGGAGCTTGAGCTCGTCCGGTGCGACAAGCTCGCGGAAGACGACGTAGGCGACGAGCGCAAGCGGCTGGAGGACAAGCATCGGGATCAGCGACCGCAGGCCGAACTGCCAGGTCGCCAGGAAAAACATGACGCCCAACGCCACGAAAAACGCCTTCCAGCCCGCTGCCTGGGGGACGCCGGCGTGGGCGTCGCGATCGACCCTCAGGCACGTGGCCGCCCAGACGACCGCAAGGACAAGCCAGACCGCCCCCGCCTTGAGAACCTGCTCGAGGGCTTCCGTCGCTACCATCCGACACCTGCGCGGGGAGACCGCTCGGGGGCGGCACAATCATCAAAAACCTTGAGAAAGGCGTGTTACGCCGCCACACCCGCGAACGTTTGTACCCAGCCCATGCCCTCCACGCAAAGGGGGCAGCGGGGCCGGCCAACCGTCCCGGGCGGCTATGATGAGCGGTGCATGATCGCGAAAGCACCCAAGAAACAGTTCCTCCACGACGCCGCCGAGCACGTGCGCGACACCGGCCATCGGTCGTTCGTGCGCAAGGCCCTCGGCGGCTATTACACGAATCGCGACCTACAGAAGGCCCGCTACCGGGATTGGGAGCATGCCCGCGACGCGGCCAGCCTCGCCAAGTGGTCGGCCGTCAACCGGCTCGACGAACTCCTGCCCCTGTTCGTCGCCAACTTCGAGGCCAATGGGGGACGGGTGCACTGGGCACGAAACGCCGACGAGGCCCGCACGATCGTGCTCGACCTCCTGCGCCAGGCCAAGGCGAAGGCCGTCATCAAGAGCAAGTGCATGACGAGCGAGGAGATCCACCTGAATGCCGCCATGGAAAAGGACGGCTACGGTGTGGTGGAGAGCGACCTCGGCGAATTCATCCAGCAGCTGCGCGGCGAGCCCCCCTACCACTTTGTCTTTCCGTGCATGCACGTCCGCCGCGACGAGATCAGCGACCTCTTCGGCAAACACCTCGGCACGCCGCCGACCGATAGCCCCGAGGAGCTGACGATGATCGCCCGCCGGCACATGCGCCGGCTCTACGTGGACGCCGACGTGGGGATCACCGGCGCGAATTTCCTGGTCGCCGAGACGGGTCAGATCTCGATCACGGAAAACGAGGGCAATGCCCGGCTCACCGCCGCTCTGCCGCGGGTACACATCGCGATCGCAGGAATCGAGAAGGTGATCGAGCATCTCGACGACCTGGCCGTCCTCCTGCCGATGCTCGCCACGGCCGGGGCCGGCCAGCCGATGACCTGCTACAACACCCTCTACGCAGGCCCGCGGAAGCCCGGCGAATGCGACGGCCCCGAGGAGATGCACCTCGTCCTGCTCGACAACCAGCGGACGGCGATCCTCGCCGATCCCGAGCAGCGTGACAGCCTCCATTGCATCCGCTGTGGCGCCTGCCTGAACGTCTGCCCGATCTTCAAGAATGTCGGCGGCTTCACGTATGGCACGACCTACCAAGGGCCGATCGGCTCGGTGATCACGCCGCACCTCCGCGGCCTCACCGACTGGAATCACCTCTCCGGCGCAAGCTCGCTCTGCGGCGCCTGCACCGACGCCTGCCCGGTGCGGATCGACATCCACCACCACCTGCTCCACAACCGCCGCAATGCCGCCCGCACCGCCCCCAATCGCTGGGAGCAACTGGGCCACAAGCTCTTCGTGATGGTCGCCCGGCGGCCGTGGCTCTTCGCCGCCGGTGGCAGCCTGTTTCGCAAGACGCTCGGGCTCATGAAGGCGTTGCGGCCGCCACTGCTTCGCGATTGGCTCGCCACCCGCGACCTGCCCGCGGCGCCTGCGCAAAGCTTCCGCGCCCAATGGAAAAGTAGGACAGGCTTCAGCCTGTCGGAAAAATGAACGCCCGCGACACGATTCTCGCCCGCGTCCGCGAGGCCCTGCGCATCCCGGCGCCGTTGCCGCACCTCAAGTCACACGACGCCGCGCAGGCGGCGGTGCCGGCCGCCGCCAACGGCCATCCGGCGTTGGCCGTGCTCCCGCTGGAGGTGGCGAAGCCCTGGCTGCCTGACGGCGGCGATACGGCCGAAGAGCGGATCAAGATCCTCTCCGACAACCTGGAAAAACTCCGGGCGGTCGTCCACCGCGTGCCCGATCTCCAGGCCGCGGCCGATCTCGTGGGCAGCCTGGCCCGCGACCGCGGCTGGAAGCGACTGGCCTACCATTCGCACCCGCTCGTGACGCCGCTCGTGGCCGGCGTGTCCTGCGTCACCTATCAGGTCGATGCGCCGCAGTGCGATAAAAACTCGCTCGAATCCTGCGATGCCGGGATCACCTCCTGCGAGGCGCTCGTCTCGCAGACCGGTTCGATCCTCGTCTCGAGCGCCAGCGGCGGCGGCCGCGGCCTTTCGATCCTGCCGCACGTGCACGTCGTCGTCGCCACGCTCGACCAGATCGTGCCCACGCTCGGCGACGCCTTGCATCTGGCGAAAGACCGCCACGCCGGCCGGATGCCCAGCATGCTCTCGTTCATCACCGGCCCTAGCCGCACCGGCGACATCGAGCGGATCCTCGTCCTCGGGGCGCACGGCCCGAAGGAACTCATCGTGATCCTCGTCGACCGGTAAGGCGGACAAACGCATGTCGCGCCTGAAAACGCTCTCCCCGCTGGAGGACCACGTGCCGATCGGCTGGTGGGAGCCGATGCCGTGGCGAAGCTGGGCGACGAATCCGCGGAAGGTCTTCCGTGGCCTGCGCCATGCCCCCGTATCGGTGCGGATCGCCGGGCCGGCCGACCGCGGCGGCTGCGCCGGCCTCTCCACCCGTTGGACATTCGACCGTCGCCGCCATGGGCCACGGGTGCTGATCACGTTCAGCGGTTTTCCCCACCTAGCGTCGCTCACGGCCCGTTGGCGGATCCTAGCCGACGCGATCTGGGAAATCGGCCGCGAGGATCCCGACTTCGCGTTTCACGATGCAACCATTTCTCTGGCCGACGGCGTCGGTCCGGAAACGCCCGCCGAGGAGCATGCGTTCGCCAAGCGACCGGGCAGCCCGGCCCGGCTGATCCCGAATCCGTATCTCCTGCGACCGCGGCCGTGGCTCACGCCGCCGCTGCCCTGGGCATGGAAGACCGACACGCTCTATTTCCGTGGCTCGAGCACGGGACCGCAGTCGATCGAGGAAAACCTCCGGGCGATGCTGTGCCACTTGGCCAGAGCGCTGCCCCGCACCGACTGCCGGCTTTCGCGGCTGGGCAACTCGTCGTCGGCATTCGCCAAGGAACTGCACAAAACCGGCCTGGTGGGCCGGCGGCATCCGATCGACATGCTCAACCTCCACCGCTTCCTCGCCGACGTGGACGGCAATGTCTCATCGTGGGACCGGTTTTTACTCATCGGGTCGTTCGGCGGCGTCCCCATCCGCTTCGAGCCGCAGTGGGAGGAGTGCTGGCATCACATGCTCGCCGACGGCCACAACTGCATCGTGGCGGACCGCCACACGCTCGCCGACGTGCTCTCGCGGCTGCGGTCGCGCCCGGAAGAGGCCCGCCGGATCGCCGCAAATGCCCGCGAGCTCGTCCGCACCCATCTCTCGCGACGCGCCCTCCGCCGCATGCTCGCCGACACCCTGACAAAAAAGTAGGACGGGCTTCAGCCTGTCGCTATGCTTTCCCCCATGAGCCAGTCCCGCTGCCCTGTCTGCCAGGGTGAAACCTTCGAGATCCGCGCGAAGCTCGTCTGCCGGGCGTGCGGAATGATCCTCGAGACCTGCTGCGAGGGCGGGCCGATGGGCGGCAGCCCCGCCTGCAATCTGCCGGCCGCTCTACCGGCGCAAACGGAACAATCGCGCGATTCTCGCGACGAGTGAGTTTTCCGGTCCGGAAAGATCGATCTTCTGCTGTGAGTTTGCCACTCACGCAAACCTTGGCGATCACGGGAACGACGCCACGTTTCCGTCCCGTGAACCGCTGAGGATTCGTGTCGGCAGGCTCGGCCGGGCTCGACTGCGGAAAGCCACCGACTGGGGATGGCCTCCTTGGATTGCCTGGAAAGAGTGTTCGCGAACCCTTTTGGCGTGTTCTTTTTCCTTTGGAGGTTTCTGTGAAGAAGCGTTTGACGTTCAGTTTCCTGCCGTGGGTTGCAGCTGCCGGCGTGTGCCTCGGCGGCTCGTTTGCCCGCAGTGAGGATGGCTCGGTGCTCGTCGGTGGTGAAGCCGCCGCCGCCCCGGCCCAGGCCGTCGTGGCGGAGGATGCCGCCGCCGACGCCTGCATGAAGACGGTGAAGGTGTGGAAGATGGTGCCCGAGATCCGCGAGGTCGAGGCCACCGAGTGGACAACGGAAGTCCGCGAGCGCTCCTTCACGGTCACCAAGAAGGTGCCGCGGGTCGAGGAACGGACGCGGAACTACACCGTGATGGTGCCCGAGCACCGCACGAAGACGGTCGAGTACTCCGTCAACGTGAACGTGCCCGAGACCAAGACGATCGAGTACTCGGTGAAGGTTCCCTACACCGAGAGCCGCGAGGAGTCTTACACGGTCTGCGTGCCGGTCAAGGAAGAGCGGACGGCCACCTACAAGGTGAACGTGCCCTACACGGAAGAGCGGACGGCCACCTACAAGGTGAACGTGCCCTACACGGAGCAGGTCGAAGAGAAGTACACGGTCCAGGTTCCCTACACCGAGCAGATGACCGGCACCCGCACGGTCAGCAAGCGGGTTCCCGTCAAGACGACCAAGTCGGTCACCTGCCGGGGCGGCCACTGGGTCACGGAGGCCAAGGAAATCTCGGCCAACGGCAAGTATGACGCCAACGGCAACCCGTGCTGCCCGAAGGTGGTCTGCTGCCGCAAGTGGGTTCCCACCTGTGAGACCAAGGAGATCGCGGTCACGATGTGGAAGACCGAGTGCGAGCAGGTGCCCTACACCTACTGCGTGCGGAAGACCCGTTGTGAGGAGCGTTCGCGGATGGTGTGCGTCAAGAAGTCGCGCTGCGAAGAGCGGACCCGCACCTACTGCGTGAAGCTCAACCGCTGCGAAGAACGGACCCGGAACTACTGCGTCACCAAGATGGTTCCGGAAACCCGGACCCGCACGGTGTGCGTGAAGAAGTGCCGCACCGAGACTCGCACCCGCGAGATCACGGTGAACCGCTGCGTGTCCGAAAAGCGGACCCGCGAAGTGAACTACACGGTGATGGTGCCGGTCCAGAAGACCGCCACCTACAGCGTGTGCACGAGCGACTGTGTCTCGGAGACGAAGACCGAGCACTACGTCGTCCGCGTGCCCAAGAAGGTCACGAAGCAGGTCTGCGTGAAGGTCAAGAAGTGCGTCGAGGAGCAGGTTCCGGCCTGTGACTCGGGCGCCTCGAACGGCGGCAGCGCCGGTTGCGGCAAGGGCGGCCTCCTCAAGGGCTGCGGCCGCGGCTGCAAGAAGGGCTGCTAGTTCACGCCGGTCCCTCACGGGACTCGATGAATGAAAAGGCGGGCCGGACGGGAAACCGTCCGGCCCGCTCGTTTTTTAAAGTAGGACAGGCTTCAGCCTGTCATGGCGGCGACAGGCTGAAGCCTGTCCTACCGGCGCAGGCGACGATCCATGCTCCGGATCAGCCGCTCGAGCCGCCGCCGATACGAAAAGTGCTCCACCTCGAGCCGGTGCCGCGGCGAGTCGACGTATTCGATCGGCGGCTTCGCCGTCGGCCGCTGCCGCTGGCGGTAGAGCCAGGCGGCCGCGCGCGGGGCATGCTGTGCGGCGAGCGCCATCTGCGCGACGAGTCTGCCCTGCGCGTCGGTGATCCCCCACTGGCCGCTGTCGGGCTGAATGAGCCCCACCGCCGCGATGTCGTCGCGGGTCGGATGCAGCAGATTCAGGAAGAGCCGCGGCGTGCCGTCCTCCTCGCAAAGGTGCTCGGGCGCGATGAAGGGATGCGCGATCCGGTATCCGGTCGCGCAGATGACCACATCGAACGGCTCGCGGCGGCCGTCGGCAAAGATGGCCTCGCTCCCCTCGAAGGCCCTGACGTCGGCCGCGGCCACGAGTGCGCCCGCGTCGATGCGGGCGTAGAGCTCTTCGTTGATGACCGGATGGGAGGCGAAGAGCCCGTGGTCGGGCTTTCGGAGGCCGTGCCGGTGCGGCAGACCGATCGTGCGGTCGATCATCCGCAGGCTCACGAGCCTGCGGAGCCAGAGCGGCGCATTCATCTTCAGCATTCGCTCGCCGCGCAAATCGGCGGGCCGGCCGAGGATGAACCGCGGCACGACGTAATAGCCGCGGCGGGTCGATTGCACCGTGCGGGCGGCGTGCCGGGAGCATTCGACCGCGATGTCGGCGGCCGAGTTGCCCCCGCCGATCACGAGCACCCGCTTGCCGGCGATCGGAACCGGCTTGAGCGGCGACTTGTAGTCGCAGGCGTGCAACAGCGGGCCTGCGAACGAGCCCGGGATCTCTGGGAACCGGGGCAGGCGGTTGTGCCCCGTGGCGATCACGACACCCGCATAGGCGGCCGGTGCGCGGCCGGTCGCGTGCACGACCCAGCCGCCGTGCGGCTGCTCCGCCGGCTCGATCCGCTCCACGGGCGCGTGGGTGTGGATGTGGGCGTTCAGGCCGAAGTGTCGGGCGTAGCCGCGGAGATACTCGAGGCACTGCGCGTGGTCGGGATAGGCGGGCCACTGCCGTGGCATCGGGTAATCGGTGTATTCGGTGAGCGATTTCGAGCTGATGAGCCGCGTGGAGGCGAAGACGGCGGAGGCCGCGGAGCCGAAATACCAGTTGCCCCCGACGTCGTCCTCGCGCTCGAGGCATTCGGCGTCGATGCCCGCCGCGCGGAGATTCCTGAGGGCCGTGAGCCCCGAGGGGCCGGCGCCAATCACGCACCAGCGGCTTTCGCTCCTGCGGCGATCGCCATCCTGCTCACGAGCGATCATGGTTGGCCAATCGCCTCGGCAAGTCGTTCGAGGTCGCGCTCGTCGTGGAGCCACGAAAGGCTCGCACGCACGAGGCTTTTCCCGACGGGCACGCTCGGCGGCCGGATGGCCGGCACGAAAAAGCCACGGTCGGCCAGATGGGCGGCGAGCGCGACGGCCGCTGCCGGCGGGCCGGCGACGATGGGCACGATCTGCGCCTCGGCTCCGCCGATGTCGACACCGCGGTGGCGGAGCGCGTCGCGGAAGGCACGGGCGCGCCCCAGAAGCTCATGGCGGCGATGCGGCTCCGCGCCGACGAGCTCGATCGCACGGGTGGCCGCCGCAGCCACGCCCGGCGGATGGGCTGTCGAGAAGATCCAGGCGCGGGCCTTGTGCCTGAGCCAGTGGACGAGCTGCGCATTGCCGGCGACGAAGCCGCCTGCCGCGCCGAGCGCCTTTGAGAGCGTGCCCACCCGCACGTGCACGCCCGCGCCGCAGCCCCGCTCCTCGACGAGCCCGCTGCCGCGGCTCCCGAAGACACCCGTCGCATGCGCCTCGTCGGCCAGCAGGATCGTGCCGTGCTTTCGCGCGAGTTCACAGAGGCCCTCGAGCGGCGCGATCGTGCCGTCCATCGAGAAGAGCGTGTCGGTCACGATCAATTTCCGGCGGGCGGTTGGTGCCGCGGCGAGCATGCGATCGAGCGCGGCCAAGTCGCGGTGCGGATAGACGGCCACGCGGGCCCGCGAGAGCCGGCAGCCATCGATGATGCTCGCATGATTGCGGTCGTCGCTGGCGACGAGGTCGTCGGGCCCGACGAGGGCGGCGATCGTCGCGGTGTTGGCGGCAAAGCCGCTGGGGAAGACGAGGGCCGCCTCGACGTCGAGGAGCGTCGCGATCGCCCGCTCGAGCGCCTCGTGCGCCTGCGAGTGACCGCTCACCAGCGGGCTTGCGCCCGCGCCAAAACCCTCGGCGCAGGAGCCCTTCGATGCCGCCTTCGTAAGCCGCACGTCGCCGGCATAGCCGAGATAGTCGTTGGAGCCGAAGTTGACGAGGCTGCGGCCGTCGAGCACGACCTCGGCCCCCTGCCGCCCCGACCGCACGCGGTGCGGCCGCTCGAGCCCTTCGGCCCTGAGCGCCTCGATCTCCCCTTCGATCCAGGCGAGCGCGTCGGGCAGCGGGCATGCGGTGCGGGCTGGCGGCGGGGCTGACGGATCGATGCGGCAGGGCATTCCGGCATTGTAGACCGGCGGCTCCGCGGCCAAACCGCTGCCCGCGGAGGCCGGTGGCTACGTGGTGGCGAGCTTTTCGATCGTGCGAAACTGGGCGGGCGTCACCGGCGTGACGGAGAGCCGGCTGCCGCGTCGCAAAAGCTCCATTCCGGCCAAGGCCTTCACGCCCCGCAGTTCGTCGAGCGGGATCTCGCGGGGGTAGATCGCAACGAGCTTCACGTCGACCATCGACCAGACGGGATTGTCGGGCGAGGCCTTTGGGTCGCGGTAGTCGCTCTTCGCGTCCCAGGCGGTCGGATCCGGATACGCCTCGCGGACGATCTCGACCACACCGGCGACCGCCGAGGGCGTGGCGTTGGAGTGGTAGAAGAGGGCGCGGTCCCCCTTCTTCATGGCGCGGAGGAAGTTTCGCGCCTGGTAGTTGCGGACGCCCTCCCAGTGCGTCGTCTTGTTCCGCGCCTTGGCGAGGTCGTGGATTGAGAAGACGTCGGGCTCGCTCTTGATCAGCCAGTGGTTCATGAGCAGTCTCCTAGTAGGACAGGCTTCAGCCTGTCATAGCGACGACAGGCTGAAGCCTGTCCTACGGGGCGCCGGCGGGGGGCTGCGGGTTGCCGAAGAGATTCTCGAGACCGCGCTTGAGGCCGTCGTTGATCACCGCCTCGGCCGTGTTCTCCACGATCCGGCCGAGGATCTTGTCGAGCGCACCGGCGTCGAACTGCGGCCGACTCACGGTGCCGCCCAATGGGATCACCAGCGGCGTCCGCAAGAGCTGGGCGACGATCGGCGTCTGGGCGGCCATGTCGCCGCGGAAGGCCACCTCGACCGCCATGGCGAGCGAACCGTCGGCGCCCACGCTGCCGCCGCTCTTCACGACGAGCTGCCCCATGTCCATGACGAGCCCCTCGTGCCACAGCCTGCGGTCCACGAGCCGCACGCGGACGGGATCGGGCCGCACCCGCAGGAGCACCGCCTTGTCGCCAAATGCAAACCGTGGATCGACGAGCGACTGCAGCTTCACCATCAGCATCGCCAACGGCTCGAGCTGCGGGCCGGGCGTGACCTCGAGATTCTCGAAGATGAATTGGCCCGACAACTCGCCGCCAAAGGGATCGGCCAGCGGCAGCCGCGCGCCGGCGAGATCGAGGCTTGCGACACCCTGCATGCGGGCCGACTTCCCAATGATCGGCACCGCCCAGGAGATCCACTGGTCGCAGAGCCGGCTCGACAGGGCGACCCGATCGATCGCGCGGCCGGGGGGCACGATGAGCTCGCCCGGCAGCGGCAAAAGCTTGATCCAGGGCGCGCCCCGCAGCCGTCCGCCCGAGGCGGCGATCTCGAACGGCCCGAGCGCGAGCTGTCCTTCGAAGAGCCGCACCGGCATCTCGCCGGCGTCGATCTGAAAGCCGTCGATGTCGGCGGCCGTCCAGGCGGCTGACGTGTCGATCGAGACGAGCCGCAGCCAATCGGCCATCGCCAGCGGCTGTGGTCGCTTGGCCTCTGCGACCGGGAGCGCGAGCCGCTTGGGGGCCTCGCCGGCGGCCGGGGAGCCACCGATCGCCGAGAGCCAATCTTCGGGCAGCGGCACTGACTCGGGCTGGGGGCCGGCAGAAGGAAGTTGCGTGGCCGACGCGGCCCGCGGCGCCAGAACGCTCTCGGGAAACGCGGCCGCGGCCACCGCACCCAACGGCACCCGCACGGCGAATGGCCGCGGCCCGGCACCGGCAAGCCGCAGGCGGCCACCCGTCCAGGGTGTGAGCAGCCGCGAGACCATGTCCCAGTCGTATCGCATCGTGCCACCCAGATCGACGAGCCGCCGCGATGACCACTCATCGACACCGCCGGCCGCCGCGACGGAGAGCGTCGATGATTCGACCGCGAATCGATTCACCACCAGGCTGTCTTCCTGCGGCGCTCCCTGTGCCACCGGCCCGCGGGTGACCTCGACGACGAACCGCGCCCGCGGCTCCGCCCAGACTTCGCGCGGCGCCGTAGCGCCCGCGGCCTGCCCGCCGCCTCCCTGCCCGCCCACCGCAGAGTCGTGCGCGAGCGAAAGCTGATTGCCGGTGGCGTCGATGAGCAGGTTCATCCCAGCCGGCGTGTCGATCACGTCGATCGTGCCCCAGGCCCGGCCGCCGACGGGCCAACGGGCGGCCTGCGGCGTCGCCACGAGCCATTTTTCGAGCCGGCCCATGTCGGCCTGCCACTGGGCGCGGCCGCGCAGCCGATTCATCAGGCCGAAGATCCCGCCATCCTGCGGACCCGCCGGCGCGAGTGCCAGCCCGCCGGTTCGCAGCGACATCGTGGCCGTGAGCACTTCGGCCGACGAGATCTCGATCTGGCCGGTCGCCGGGTTGAAGAGTCCGGCGGCGCTCGCCACGAGCCGCGGCTCGCTGATCCGCCGCGTGGCGTCATTGGCGGTGAGCTTCTCGATCTCAGCGCCGGCCCGCGTCACCTGCCAGATGTCGCCGCGGGCCGCGAGCGCCGCCGACGCCCGCACCGTGCCGCCGAATCGCAGGCCGCCGCTCGCCAAGGTGGGCAACACCGCCTCGAGCCGCGGCTGCCAGCGGCCGAGGTCACCCGACAGCGACCAATCGGCCGAAAGGCCGTCGGCATTGGGGGCCGGCCTTAGCCAGGGTGATGCGTCCTGCGCACCAACCGCGAAGAACCCGCCTGGATTCACGATCGCGCCGCCGGTGAGCGTCATCTCGAGCCGATCATCGGCGGCGGCGACGATCGCGTGGGCGGAATCGACGAGCGCGGCGTTCCCCGAGAGGCTCCCGGCGCCTTCGGCCTCGAGCGAGATCTCCTCGTCGGACCACGTTGCCCGACCGGGCGCCGACCAGACGAAATTGGAGAGTCCCGCGGTGATCTTCGCGGTGGAGGCGGTGCGGTCCTCCGTGGCGGCGATGTCGATCCGGCCGCGGGCAGTGCCGGTGATCTTCGTGCCGCCGAGGTCGAGCACCTCCGCCGCCTCCTGCACGAGCCTGTCGAGGTTGACCGTCCATTGCAGGCTCGACGATTCGGCGGTGCCGGCGGCCGAGAGCTCGACGGCCGGCGAGGCGATCCGCGCCTCCTCGACGCGGAAGGGCTCCCCTTTGACGGCCCCGCGCCGGCCGCGGAGCCAGGCCGAGAAAGGCTCGTTCCACCGCAACTGCCGCTCCCCCTGCACGGCCGCGAGATCCTCCGACGTGGCCCGCACCTCGAGCACGCGGTCGTGGCCGTCGGCCTTCGACACGGCGGTGAACTGCACCTGGCCGGCCGTCACCCGCACATCGGGCCGCACCGCGAGCCCTCCCGGAATCGCGCCGGCCGCGGCGGTGAGATCGATGTCGGCGGCGACCGCGAAATCGTCGGCGATCAACGACTCCGCCCACTCCCACGAGGTCGTGCGGGGCAGGCCGATCCGCCCCGAGGCCTCCGCCTTGAAGAGCGGCGACGATGCCTTGAGGCTGCGGATCGCGAGCGTGCGGCCATCGGTGGAGACGTCGAGCGGCATCTCCAGCCGATCGATCGCGAGCACCTCCGCGAGCGTGTCGGAGCGGCACACCGCCAGTTGCGATCCGGTCACCGTGCCGACGACGCGGCTGGACGCTGCCGTCTGCTCCAGCGGAACGTCGGCCGGGGGCAGTGTGATGTCGAGCCGCAGATCGGCGAGTCCGTCGAGCAGGTGCTCGTGGGCGAACCGCGTGGCCCAGACGCTCGAGATGCCCAGCGGCACGCGGGTGCCGGCGATCACGAGCGACCGCGGCGCGCGAGGGGCCGCTTCGGGGCTCGACACCGACCAGCCGCCGTCTCGGGCGAGCGTAGCCGTGGCGCCGGCAGCGATCGTCGCACGGTCGAGTCGGGCGGGGGCAGACACGGGAGCATTCGTCGCCGCTGGCCGCAGCGCCATTTGCGCGAGGTCGCGGACCGGTTCGCCGGCATGCTGCACGCGGCCCGACACCGTCCAGCCGGCGATCTCCACGCCGGGCTTTACCGTGCCGGCCGCGACCATGTCGGTGATCCGCCAGGTGTCCTGCCGTTCGAGATCGATCAGTTCCACGGCGCCATCCACCACCTCCAGGTCGAACGTCACTGGCAGCGACTGTGCCTGCGCCATGCTCGCGAGATACGGCGCGAGGATGTCTTCGAGGTTCGAGCCGCCCCGCCGCACCTCGACGAGCGCCTCCCCGCCGACGAGCCGCACCGTGCCCAGGTGGGTCGGATCGAAGAGGAGCGCGAGGAGCCCGCGATCGACCACTGCCCGCTTCACGACCACGACGGGGCGGTCAGCCCGGTCGAAGAGCACGATGTCGCGGTATTCGATCCCGCGCGACCAGGCCCATGTGGCCGATCGACTGGCGAGCCGGCCGTCGATGCCCGCGAAGGCCAGCCGCAAGGGCTCGTCTCGCAGCGGGGTCAGCGCAATCAAGTGCGGCACCAGCCAGCCGAGCGCGAGAGCGCCCACGAGCCAGAAGATTCCGCGCCGGCGGCGGCGCGGCGGCCCGCCACCGAAAGCCCGGGAATGCCGCGCCATCAGGAGATCCCTCTCATGGCGGCGGATTATAGGTTTAGCGGTCGCTTTCGCCGTAGGGCAATTGGCGGCGCACGCGGTCGTAATCGGCGGGCGTGTCGACGTCTACAAAGGATTCGAGCCGCGGATCCACGGCGGCGATCTCCGCTTCCGGCACGATCGCGACGGCGGCAGCGTCGGCGGCAGCCATGTCGTCGAAGAGCCCGCGCAGGTCGCGGCGGCCCGCGGCCAGCCACGAGTCGATCCTGTTCAGCAGCCCGACTTGCACGACCGACACGAGCACCTGCCGGTGGCCGCCCACCAGCGGCAAGGTCCACGCGGCCCCGCTCGCGCGGGCGCGGTCGATCAAGAGCCTGAGCACTTCGCGGCGCACCAGCGGCACGTCGCACGAGACGACGACGGCGAGCGCCGGCGGCTCCCCGCCGTGGGCCTTTGCCGCGGCCGCCGCAGCCCTGAGCCCATCGGCAAGCCCTGCGAGCGGCCCGGCCCCGGGCATCGAGTCGCGCACCACCAGCGGCGGGCCAGGCAGCTCTGGCACGGGCATGTCGGGGGCGGCCACGACGATCACCGCTTCGACTTCGGCCGCCACAATACCGACCACCCGCGCAAGCAGCGTCTTGCCGCCGGGGGCGAGCAGCTCCTTGCGAACCGGGGGGCCGCCGGCGGTCGGCTGCATCCGCCGCGAGGATCCGCCGGCCAACACGATGCCGATGACGCCTGCGGTCATGTCCATGCCCGTGGATCGAAGGGTGGCAGGCTGAAGTTATCGCGGCAGGCTGAAGCCTTCTGCGTGGCAGGCTGAAGCCTACCCTACTTACTGAGGAAGCGGGCGATGCGGGCGAGGCCCTCGGTGAGCTTCTGCTCCGAGGCCGCGAACGACATGCGCACGTTGCCCTCCGCGCCGAATGCGCTGCCGGCCACGAGCGCCACATGCTCCTCCTCGAGCAGCTTCTCGCACCAGGCGGCGCTCGTCGTGATGCCGCGCGACTTGGCGCCGGCGAGCGGCTCCTTGATATCGAAGAAGGCATAGAAGGCGCCGCCGATCTCGGGCAGCTTCACGCCGGGGATCGCGGTGAGCGCCTTGGCGACGAGGTCGCGCCGCTTCTGGAAGGCGCGGCACATCTCGGCCACGCACTCCTGCGGCCCGGTGAGCGCGGCGACGGCCGCATGCTGGCTCACGCTGCAGGGATTGCTCGTCTCCTGGCTCTGCAGGTTGCCGATCGCCTTCGCCAGCGGCTCCGGGCAGATCGTCCAGCCGATTCGCCAGCCGGTCATCGAGTAGGTCTTGCTCACGCCCGCGACGACCACGGTGCGGTCGGCGAGGCCGGGCCTGAGCGTCGGGAACGACGGCGACTGACGGCCGTCGAACACGAGCTGGTCGTAGATCTCGTCGGCCACGACGGCAAGGTCGGCCTCGATCGCGATGTCGGCCAGGGCCCGCAGTTCGTCGGGCGTGTAGACCACGCCCGTGGGGTTGCTCGGCGAACAGAGCAAGAGCATCCGTGACTTGGGCGTCAGGGCGGCCCGCAGCGCCTCCGGACGCAGCTTGAAATCGTCGGCAATGCTCGTTTCCAGCAGCACCGGCCGGGCGCCGGAGAGCTTGATCAATTCGGCGTAGCTCACCCAATACGGCGCGGGCACGATCACCTCGTCCCCCTCGTCGAGGAGCGCCATGAACGCGTTGTGGAGCGAGTGCTTGGCGCCGTTGGAGACGACGACCTGCGCCGGCGTGACCGTAAGACCGGATCGGCGGGAATAGTCGGCGGCCACCGCCTTGCGGAGGTCGGGAATGCCGGCGGCAGGGGTGTATTTCGTCTTGCCCGAGCGGATCGCCGCTTCGGCCGCCTGGCAGATGTGGGGCGGGGTGGGGAAGTCGGGCTCACCCACCGAAAGATCGATCACGTCGATGCCCGATGCGGCCATCGCCGAGGCCTTGGCCGCCATGGCCAGCGTGGCCGACGGCTCGAGCGACGCCATGCGCCGCGCCAGATGCAGACTGCTTGTCTTCTCCATGCCCGTGGTCAGAGTGCTGCTCTCGTTTCCTGTGAGGGTTTCCTAATGAAGGAGTGCCTATGCGTTCCCGACATCGACGATCAACGTCACGATGATACCACCGCCATGAAGGCTGGATCGCGATCAACGCCGGAAAAAATCCGAAATTTTTTCCCGGATTTCTCTTGACAGTTTTCCGCTCCATCCTTCACAACTCTTTTCGTGACGCTTGGCTGCGGCATGGGAACCGGCAAACATTCGCTGGAAACACGTCCGCCACCGAGCCTCACGAGCAATTCACGAAACGTCGTCCGATCCCTTCGACAGAGTGCCCGAGGGATCGGATGTGTGGTGTGTGTCAGGGCGCTCGTGGCAAGGAGCCATATCGATGGCGAAGAAGAAGAAGAAGGCTGCCAAGAAGGTTGCCAAGAAGAAGAAGGGCCACGGCTAGTCCTTCGCCCGGCTGATCCTCTCTGAGGTTCGGCTGGGTGCTGTCGACCGTTCAACTGTCGACTGTTCAGACGAGAAAGGCCGGCCCGGGCCCTTGGGCGCCCGGGCCGGCCTGATTTTTGCGCCCACCTGATTTTGTGCCCAGCTGGCACCCGAGCGGCTCTGGTCGAGGGTACGCTTCCTCCATGCCCTCCCCCACACAGACTCCGTCCCCCGCGCCAACCACCCGCGGTGGCTTTCTCCTCGTTGCCTGCCAGGGGGGCGCCGAAGAGGCGCTCTGCAGCCGTCAGCAGGAAGTGCTCCCGCAGGTCTCGAAGGGCGTGTGGCGGCGCGGCGTCGTGACGTTTCGGCTGCCCGAGGCCGCGGCCGATTCCCCCGGCTTCGACCCACCCGACGACTTCTTTCCCGATCTCACGTTCGCCCGCACCGTCATCCGTTCGCTCGGGCAGGCGAAGGGATCGACCGAGCAGGAACTGCTCGACAGCCTCCTCGCCCTCGCCGGAAACACCTCGTGGGACAACGTGCATGCCTGGGTTCGCGCCCCGCGCGGCGCGACGGCCGACGAGGCCGCCGCCGAGGCAAGCGGCCTGCGCGCGACGATCCTCAAAGCCTTGCAGGCCCGCCGACTTCTCGGACGGCAATCGCTCGAGACGGTCATCGACGAGCCCACCGCCCGGCCGGGCGATCTCGTCCTCGACTGCATCATCGACGAGCAGGGAGACAACACAGCGCAGCGGCTCTGGGTCGGCTGGCACCGCGCCAAAGCGCTCCCGAGCCAGTGGCCCGGCGGCCTCTATCCCGTCGGTCTGCCGGATGACAAAGTCTCGAGGGCCTGGCTCAAACTCGACGAGGCGATCGCCACCTTCGCGATCCCGCTCGCACCGGGACAGCGTGCGGTCGAGCTCGGCTGCGCGCCCGGCGGCGCCTGCCAGCGGCTGCTCGAGGCCGGGCTTTCCGTCACCGGCATCGACCCGGCCCTCGTCGATGAGCGCGTGGCGGCCCATCCGCGGTTCGAGCAGCGGCGGATGCGGGCCCGCGATGTCCGGCTCAAGGAGCTGCGCGGCTTCGACTGGGTCGTGGCCGACATGAACATCGACCCCACGAGCACGCTCGAGGCGGTCGAACGGGTCGTGACCGCGCCGGGCAGCCGCCCGAAGGGCATCATTGCCACGCTCAAGCTGCCGGAGTGGTCGCGGGCGAAGGCGCTGCCCGAGTGGCTGGCGCTCTTCCGCCGCTGGGGCTACGCGCCGCAGGCCCGGCAGCTCTCGACCGGCGGCCGCGAGGTCTGCGTGATGGCCCTCAGGC
>JBIIQM010000135.1:0-4982 GCA_044342075.1 Pirellulales bacterium | reverse complement strand
AGCGAGCGATCCCGAACTCGGCGAGATCCGTTCGAGCTGGGAGCAGGCGCTGCGGGGCGCGATCAAAACGCTGCCGCAGATCGACTTTTCTGCCCCACCGCCACCGCCGGAACAAATTGGCGTCGTCTGTGGCGGCGGCCGGTAGACCGCTTCAAACCCTCGCTAGGCGGCTTTGCGCAAGCCGTCGAGCGATCGGCCGAGCCGGCGGCGGCCAGTCGTGGCCGTGGCGGTCGTTTCGAGAACGTCCGTCGCCTTGGATTCATGCTGCACTGCCAGCCGCTCGCGGAGCGACTGGGCAAGCGCCGGACCGAGATCCTCGCCACGCGTGCGGGTGCCGACATCCTCGACTGCATCGGCCAGCCCGAGCACCACGGCCTGACGAACCCCCTCGCGCAGCCAGTCAAAGAAACTCATCGCAGCGTTCCCCCCTGAATCCGATTCAATCCCATGCCCACAGGGATGGTATCGGCCTCATCAGGTCGAGGGTTGAACCGCTCCGTCGCCATGGACGGCCCTCGGCCTCTGGGAAGACTCTGCCGCCGTCCCTGCCGAGCGGGCGAGGCAGACGAGGCACATGTCGTCGCTGCGGATCTGCCCGGCGGCATGCCGCTCCACATCTCCCAAAACCCGCCGACCCAGCTCCTCGGCATTCTTTACCGGATCCGCCAAGATCCGCATCAGCCTGCCGAGGCCGTAGGTGCGCTGCTCGTGGTCCATGGCCTCGCTGATGCCATCGGTATAGAGCACGAGCGTCGAACCGCGATCGAAATCGACATCGACTCCAAGATAGGCATGCTCCGGATCGACGCCGAGCGGCAGCCCCGACTCTTCCGCACCGACCGTGCGCACCGTGCCCGCGACATCGCGCAGAAAGACGGGGAGATGCCCCGCGTTGACGATCGACAGCCGGTGGGCAAGCGGATCGAGAACGGCGACGACGAGCGTCGCGAAGCGGTCGTCCCAGCCGCTGCGACAAAAGCTCTCGTTGATCCGCGACACCGCCTGGGCGACATCGCGCTCGATGGCGAGGCAATAGCGCACGTCGGCCGACAGGGTTGCCATGACGAGCGCGGCCGAAACACCCTTGCCGGAAACGTCGGCCAGCACGATCGCCATACGGCCATCCGGCAGCGGCACATACCCGAAAAAATCACCGCCGATCTGGTGGGCGGGCTCGTAGTAGTCGAAAACCTCGTATCCGGGGATCTCGGGGGGGCGGGCGGGCAAAAGCCCCTGCTGCACCCGGTGGGCGAGCTCGAGATCGCGCTTCAACTGCTCGCGGTTGATCCTGTCATCATGGGCGAGCGCCTGCTCGATGGCCTGAGTCAATTGCCCGGCAATGCCGGCCAGCACGTCGAGATCCTCCTTGCCGAACACATGCCGCAGTTCCTGCGAATCGATCTGCACGACGCCGAGCACGCTGCCGTCGGAACCGATGAAGGGAACGCACATCACCGAGAGGATCCGGCAGTCGGCCACGCTGTCGTTCAATTTGAACCGGCTGTCGTTCGTGGTGTCGGCCGAAAGGATGGCGCGGCGCGACTGAACGACCCTGTCCATCAGCGAAAGGCTCAGCTTGAGCGGCCCCGTCTCGACGCGCCCCCGCTGCTTGCGGGCACGCAGCACGAGCCGCTTCGACTTGGAATCGGTGAGGAGCACGAAACCGCGCTCGGCGTTCGGAAAGATTTCGAACAGGCCGTCGAGGAGCCGCGGCAGCACCTCGCCGAGCGAAAGCGACGCGCCGATCGCCCGGTTCAGCCCGCGCATGGCCCGTAATTTCACCTCCGCCAACGCGCCCACATCGTCAGCTGAAGACGGCCGGGAAACCTCCACCTGCGATACGATGACGGAATCGCCGATGCCCGACTCGACGATCTCCGCGCCGAGGCCGAGCGCCGAGTCTGAAAGCACCCGGTCGGCGGAGAGCGGCATGTTCGAGGAGAACCGCAATCGCTGGTCGCAAATCTGCACCTCGTCGCCATCTTCGAGCAGCCGCTTGCCTTCGAACGGCTTGCCGTTCACGGTCGTGCCGTTGCGGCTGCGGAGATCCTCGATGAAAGCCATCGTGCCGACCATGGTGATGGCGGCGTGCTGGCGGCTCACCGAAGAAACGTCGAGCACGAGGTCGCAGGCCGGATGCCGGCCGATGACCGTGCGTTCCTCGACGAGCCGAAACCGCTCGCCGGCGCGAGGCCCGTTCATGATCTCGAGGGCACACGTTGCCACGGGACACTCGGCTCCTGGTGATGGCGGACGAACGCGAACCTGCCAGCGACGGGCCGAGACCGCCCAGGCCTCGCGGCCCGGCGAGCGGAATTGCCTCGCGACGAGTCAGCAGGTACGCTCGATGCCGTTCGGCCGCAGCATACCGGCTTCGGCCGCTCCCGTGCGATGGCCCGGCGTCTGTTCCGACGCCGCGGGCCCGGCCAACACGGCCCCTTGGGGAATGGTGTAACGGTAGCACGACTGGCTCTGAACCAGTTAGTCTAGGTTCGAATCCTAGTTCCCCAGCTTTTACCTCACGCGCCGGTGGGCTTGCCGGGGCAGACCTCACGCGCCGGTGGGCTTGCCGGGGCCGGTCCTGAGGCGCTAGGCCCGGAGGGCCGGGTAAACACCAGCGAGCGGAGCTCGCCAAGCGAAAATCGGCAGGATGCCGATGTTTCGCGTGTAGCTAGTGCCAGCGGCGGAGCCAGCCGCGGCGCCAGAAGAGCGACACCATGCCCACCGTCGTCGCAATCATGATGCCGGCGGCCACGAGCGCCCCGTAGCGGAAATTCAAGAGCGGCATGTTCCACGGCGACTCCGTGTTGAAGTTCATGCCGTAGTAGCCGGTGATGAACGTCAGCGGCATGAAGATCGTCGCGATCACGGTGAGCACCTTCATCACGTCGTTCATGCGGTTGTTGAGGCTCGCCAGATAGATGTCGCGCAGGTCGCTGCCGATCTCGCGGTAGCTCTCCGTGAGGTCGAGCAGCTCCATCGTGTGGTCGTAGCTGTCGCGGAAGTGCTGCCGGGCGTGGTCGCCCACAAACGCGGTCGCTTCACGGCCCAGGGCGTGCAGCACGTCGCGGGTCGGCCAGAGGGCGCGGCGGAGCGTCATCAGGTCGGTCCGCACATCGTGGATTTGGCCGAGCAGGCCGCGGGTGGGGTTGTCGAGAGCCTCCTCCTCGATCGTCTCGAGCCGGTCGCCAAACTGCTCGAGCACCGGGAAGTAGCCGTCGATGACGGCGTCGAGGAGGAGGGCGCAGAGATGGTCGGCGCCCTGTTCCCCCAGCCGGGTGCGGCCGTGGCGGATCCGCTCCCGCACGCTGGCGAAGCCGTCGGGCACGGTCCGATCGTGAAACGTGATGACGTAGCGGTCGCCGAGGAAGATCGCCATCGGGTCGGTCACGATTGCCTCGCCGTCGTATCTCGCCATCCGCGCGGCGATCAGCACCTGGTGGCCAAATACCTCCACCTTCGGACGCTCGTCGGGCGTGACCGCGTCTTCGAGCGCCAGTTCGCCGATCTCGAACAATTCCCCGACGGTGCGGATCGCGGCCGCGTCGCCGAAGCCGTCGACGTCGAGCCAGACCACCGGCCACTTTTCGCGGGCGATGCTGAGCTCTTGCGGCGCCACGACCGTCGACTCGTGGGTGGTCTCGCCATCGCAGCCGATCAGCCGCAGGATCGTGGGCTGGCCGGCGGCCTGGCGGCCGGCGGCAGCGGTGGCGGGATCGCGATGCGAAAGCCGGCGGCGCCGGCGGCGGTGCTTGCGGGATGCCACGCGAGGGTCTCCGGCAACGAGGGAGCGAGGAGTGACGTTGATAGTACCGTCGTCACGATAGCGGCCCGCCGGGGCAGTGGTCGAATCCAAACCGTGATTCATGCACGCCAACCTTCGAAGCGCGGTATCCTCGGCGCATGCCCCGCGATTCCGACATCTCCCCGATCGGCGAAGCCCTTGGCTGGGTCTCCCGGATCATGGCGATCGGGCTGACGATGTTTTTGCCGGGGGTGGCCGGCAGCTGGCTCGATGCCAGGCTGGGCACGTCGTTCCTCGGGCTACTGGGGCTGGCGGCGGGATTCGGCGTGGCGATCCTGTCGCTTGCCCGCCTGCGGGCCGAGCGCGACAGGCAGAAACGCTGATCGAAACTCCGTGTCGGGGGTGCTCGCATGATGTTCAAGGGACTGGTGATTCCCACGGTCGTCCTCTTCCTGGCCGCGTCGGTCGCTCTGGGGAGCGGCCCGGCAAGCCCGGAGCGGACGCGGGCGATTGGCTTCGCGGCCGGCGTCTGCTTCGCCGGGGCGTTCGCAGCCTGGTTCGTGACGCTCCTGCCCGTCACGTCCGCCGCGGGCCGCGTCGCTGCCCCGCTGGCGGCCGTCTCGCTGCGGATTTTCCCGGCGCTCCTCGCGCTCGGCTGGCTGCAGGCCCGCGGCGCCGACCTGCGGGCCGCGGGCGCCGATCGGTTTCTGGTCGGGTTTTACCTGGCCATGCTTGCGGCCGAGGTGATCCGAGCCATCATGGAGGGGTCGGCACGGGGCCGGAAGCCGCGGTGAAGACGAGTTGATTTGACGCCGCGGCCGCCGATGCCGCACACTCTCGGCCCCGCAAGGATTCATGCATCGGCGCGGTGCAACGCAGAACGTCAGGAACGAAGCAAGCGATGTCCGATCACAACCCCATCTACCACCTCAAAGACGCCTATTTTTTCGAGGTTCCGAAGGCCTTGTGGCGGCAAAACTGGCAGTCGCTCGACCAGGTGCCGCAGTTCCTCCGCGACGGCCGGCCCGACATCACCGACGTGGCCGAGTTCAACCACGCGATGGACGGGAAGATCCTGATCCCGCAGCCATTCGGCACGCTCGACAGCCTGTTCGAGAAGAAGTCCGGCTTCTGCATCTCCAAATACATGCTGCTCGAACTGCTGCTGGCCGGCGTCATGCTGCTCCTCTTCACGCGGCTCGCGAAGCGACTGCGATCGGGTGAGCCGGCGAAGGGG
>JBIIQM010000134.1:0-5042 GCA_044342075.1 Pirellulales bacterium | reverse complement strand
AACCCGGCCCGGGGCTGCCTGTACCCTCTCGGCGGACGTTCGCTGCGGACATCCTGTCCTCCGCTCACTGCATGTCCGCTTCGCTTCGGCATCCTGCCTGCGCTCGCTTCCATAGCCCGCGAGAGGGTACAGGCAGCCCCGTGCCTACCTGCTTTTGAGTAGCACAGGCTTCAGCCTGTCTGGGACAGGCACAGAGGCCTGTCCTACGAGAACGGGTCGCCCGAAGCCGGCCCAAGCGGTCTACGGGCCGATCTCCGCGGCGAGGAAAAAACTTCCGGCCACGCACACAAGCCCGTTCCTGCCGGCAATCTGTTTCGCGATCTTGAGGGCGTCGCGAGGAGATGCGGCGGTGCGGGGCTTCGGGAGACCCGCGGCGGCGCAGGCGGCGGCGAGCCGCTCAACCGGCGCGGCGCGGGGATTCGTGGCGTAGCGTGTGATGACGATGTCGTCGAACCGACCGGCAGCGGCGGCGAGCATTTTTTCCAGCTGCTTGTCGGCGCTCGCGGCAAAGAGGAGCACGCGGGGCGAGAACGCGCCGAGCGGGCCCGCGAGCGCCTCGAGCAGCGCCTCCATCGAGGCCACGTTGTGGGCCGCATCGACCACGACGAGCGGCTTCTGCGAGAGGATCTGAACCCGGGCCGGCAGGAGCGTGTTTTCGAGCCCTGCGGCGATCGCGCGGTCCGGCACGCGGTAGCCGAGGGAGTCGATTTTCTTCGCGGCGACGACGGCGAGCGCCGCATTCGCTGCCTGATGCACGCCCGGCATGCCGACGCGATAGGAGGCAGGCGCCGGCGGGCCACCAGCCGCCTGGAGCTCGTCGGGCAGATCGACGACGACGGACTGCTCGCCGAGCGGGCTCGAGCCGGCGCCGCCGCTGCAGACGTGCGTGGCGTGGAAGTCGCGGCCGAGTTGGAGGAGCGGCGCCCGGCGTCTGGCCGCCGTGGCGGCGATCACGCGGCGGGCCGCCGGGGCCGTCGCTCCGCTGATGATGGGAACGCCCCGCTTGATGATGCCCGCCTTCTCCGCGGCGATCCGGCCGATCGTGGGGCCGAGGATGGCCATGTGGTCGAGGCTGATGCTCGTGATGACGCAGAGCACCGGCCGCGAGACGTTCGTGGCATCGAGCCGGCCGCCGAGCCCGGTCTCAAGCACCGCGATGTCGACCCGCTGGCGGGCGAAGTGGAGCATCGCGACGGCGGTCATCACCTCGAACCAGGTCGGGCCGCGGCCGCCGCGGCGTTCGGCCGCCCGATCCATCGCATCGACCGCCGGGATCACGGTGGAAAACGCCGCGATGAGATCTGCCGCCGAGATCGGCCGGCCGCGCACGCTGATCCGCTCCTCGATCGCGTGGACATGCGGCGAGAGATACGCGCCGACCTTGTGGCCGCTCGCGGCGAGGATCGCGGCGATCATCGCCACGGTCGATCCCTTCCCCTTGGTGCCGGCGACATGCACCACGGGCAGCCGCTCATGCGGCGAGCCGATCGCGGCCAGCAGCCGCCGCATCCGGGCCAGGCCGAACGAGCCGGCGGAGCTCGTCGGCATGGCCCGCTCGTAATTGACACGCCGCTCCAGCCAGGCGAGGGCCTCGGCTCGGGTGAGCCCCGCACGATCTTTCCGCTTCGCTGCCATCTTGCTCAGGTTTCCAGGCCGGCCGCCGACGCCCGTGCGAGTGTATCGCGGCGGCGAATCCTTCGGGCAAAACGGCCTTGACCCCCCGCGGCCGTTTCCAGACTCTCCTGCGTCGGCTGCCCCCCTCCCCCCCGTTTTTTTCGCCATGCCAGCGCCATCATCGAGAGCGTTTTCGCAGCCCGTCGTGCCGCGCCTCGCATGCGCCCTCGCCTTCGCGCTGGCTCACTGCATGCCGCACCTGCAGGCAGCCGATCCGGTTGTGACGCCGCTCGCCGAGCCCTTGCCCGAGGCGATCGCGCCACCGGCGGCCACGACAGAGTCATCGCCCCCCGCCCTCTACGTGCCCGACCCGCTCGAGGCTGACGAATTCGCCGGCCTGCCCCCGAGCGTCGTGCCGGAGACGTTTCCCAACTGGCCACGCTGGTTCGCCGGCGCCAACGGCCTCGTGATGACCCGCACGCTCTCCGGTGGCGTGCCAGTGATGCGGCCGGCCGGTGGAACGCAGCTGACGACGACCTCGGGCGGGCTTTCGTGGCCCGGCGGCGTCGATCTCCACGTCGGACGCTGGTTCGGTCCGCGGCAAAAGAATGCCGTCGAGTTCATCTACTGGGGCGTCTTCGGCATGGGCTCGACGGATTCGGTCGCGGGCAGCGGCATCGTCGCGATTCCACAGGCTGCGGCCACCGTCGGCGGCACGCCGGCCGCCGACTACCTCACGAACGCCACCGGGCAGGAGATCACGCGCTCCGACCTCATCAACGACATCGAAATCAACTGGCTCTATTCGCTCGGGGATCGCCCCGAGTTTCCGTCGCGCGATCCTTCATCGCCCAGCCGCAGTGTCAACCTCATGTGGCTCGCCGGCTTCCGATTCTTCCAGCTGGAAGACGTGCTCACCGCCAGCACCAGCTCGGCGACCGCCGGCAGCCCGCTCGATTTCGGCGTCGCCACCAACAACAACCTCTACGGCGGCCAGGTCGGCGCGAAATTCGACTGGCGATTCGCCAACCGGCTGCGGTTCAACGCCGTGCCGAAGTTCATGGTCGCCGGCAACTCGATCACCAATACCTCGACGCTCGGCACCGCGGCCGGCACGCCGGCCGTCTTCACTGCCTCGGGCAGCCCGGTGAACGTGCACTCGACGCTCGGCGTCTTCTCCTGGCTGGGCTCGGTGGATACCGGCGTGGCCTGGGACGTGACCGACCGCTGGAGCCTCTCGATCGGCTATCGGGTGGTCGGCGTCGGCAACATCGCCCAGGCCGACGGCCAGTGGCCCACGCTCATCACCAACGAATCGCTCTCAGGAATAGCCGCCGGATCGAGCACGATCATCCACGGCGGCTTCGCGGGCTTCGAGGCGCGGTACTAGCGTCACGCCAACAGTGGCAAACCGGCCCGGGGCTGCACATACCCTCTCGGCGGACGTTCGCTGCGGACATCCTGTCCTTCGCTCACTGCATGTCCGCTCGCTTTCGGCATCCTGCCTGCGCTCGCTTCCATAGCCCGCGAGAGGGCATGTGCAGCCCCGAGCCTCCCTCCCATTGAACTGCCAAACGGGGAGGCTTCGGGTGACCCGTGCCCCGGGAGCCGGCGTATGCTGACAAGCGCAGCCAGGATGGCGAAGCGTTGTCAGCATCCGAGCGAGCGAAGGGCATGCGGGCACCGATCCGCGTTAGCGGATTGGTCGTACGAAGCGAGCGTCCGGCGACGGGGTACGGGTCACCCGAAGCCGGGTTGGGCGCGTTGACGCGGGGAAACGCTCAGGTCGCGACCGGGGCGACTTGGTCGATCTTGGCGGCGAGGATGAAGTCGTTCTCGGAGAGGCCGCCGATGGCGTGCGTGTAGATCTCCACCCACGCGTTGCGATAGCCCTCGAGATGCAGGTCGGGATGGTGCTGCTCGCGCTCCGCGATCGCGCCGACGTTGTTGAGAAACTTGATCGCGTCGCGAAAGTTCTTGAACTTCCAATCGCGGCGGATGCGGACGCCGTCGTGCGTCAGACGCCAGCCCGGCAGGCTCGCGAGTTGCGCCTCCGCTTCGGCGAGCGAATACTTCGGCACGCCCCCTTCGCAGGGCACGCACTTCTTGGCGGTCAGATCACAGGCTTGCTGGGGTTGGTTCATGGTCAGCGGGCGCAGTAGTCGATCGCGCGGGCGATCTCGCTCTTGAGGTCCTTGCGGGCGACGATCCGGTCGATGAATCCGTGCTCGAGCAGGAATTCGCTCGTCTGGAAGCCCTTCGGCAGTTCGACGCGGATCGTGGCCTTGATCGTACGCGGGCCGGCGAACCCGATCAGCGCTCGGGGCTCGGCGAAGCAGAGATCGCCGAGCGAGGCGAAGCTCGCCGCCACGCCGCCCATCGTGGGATTCGTGAGCACCGAGATGAAGAGGCCGCCCGCCTGCGAATAGCGGGCGAGCGCGGCCGACACTTTCGCCATCTGCATGAGCGACAGGATGCCCTCGTGCATCCGGGCGCCGCCACCGGACGCGCTGATGATGATGAGCGGGAGATGTTCTGCCGTGGCACGCTCGGTGAGCCGCGTGAGGCGTTCGCCCACCACGCTGCCCATGCTGCCCATGATGAACGACGAATCGGTCACGCCCACCGCCACGCGGCGGGCGCGGATCATGCCGGTGCCGGTGAGGGCGGCGTCGGGGAGGCCCGTCCGCTTCTGCTCCGCCACGAGCCGTTCGGCATAGGGCTTCTTGTCTTTGAAGCCGAGCGGGTCGGTGGGGCGAAGGCCGGCGTCCCACTCCTCGAACGTGCCGGCGTCGAGCAACTGCTCGATCCGCTTCGCAGCCGACACATACCAGTGGAAGCCGCACTGCGGGCAGACGTTGAGCAGTTCTTCCGCCTCCTTGCGGTAGATCGTCGCCTGGCAGCCGTCGCACTTGAGCCAGAGCCCTTCGGGCACGCCGCGCTTGGTGCGGGCGGGCGCGGATGGGGAGGCGCCGTTGGTGCTCGCGGCATTGCCGGGAGGGGCGGCGTGGGGGCCGCTCGGCTTGGCTGTGGTGGGGCGTTCCATCGCGAGATCCTTGCGCGTGTTCCTTGAAGAGCGGCAGTGTAGCCCAGGGGCAAAAAGGTGTCAGGACTCTTTTCCGGTCCGCCTTTTTCGGAGAGGGTCCGCTTTAGGCTGGAAAAGAGTCCTGACACCTTTTTCGCGGGCGGTCAGGAGCGGATTTTTTCGAGGACGGCCGGAGACCGCCATTGGGCGGCCAGTGGGAGTTCGGTGACGCCCCTCTCGGCCGCACACGACCAGAGATCGCCGATCGATTCTCCGGCCACGAGCCAGCGGACGATCTGGTCGAGCGGCGACGGCACGACCACCGCCACGCGGCCGTCGGCATGCCGCTTGAGGATTCTCACGAGCGCGTCTTCGACCCGGCCACAGGCATCTTCGAGCAGTT
>JBIIQM010000071.1:0-16860 GCA_044342075.1 Pirellulales bacterium | reverse complement strand
TCCTTCTCGAAGCCGGCCTCGTCGGTCCAGAGGTCGGCGTCGGCCTCGACGACCACCTTCTCCCCGATCGCTTCGAGCTGGCGGAGATTCGTGTCCCAGAAGAATTCGCCGAACCGGGTGGCGTAGACGCCGAGGTCGTAGTCGCACTCGGGGAGCGGGCCGTAGTTCACCAGGCAGAGGTGGGCGCCCCCGAGGAGCGAGAAGAGCTGCTGGTAGATGTCGTCGGGGGTGTAGGAGACGCCGTTGTCACGGAACATGTGGCCATGCTGGCCGCCGGCATGCTTGTAGGCCGCACTCTCCGCACGGCAGGCTCGCAGGTAGTTGCGGCAGGTGAACTTGTAGTCGCTCCAGACCTCGAACGAGTGGCCCCAGCCCTCCTCCAGCATGTAGCCGCCGTCGGCAAGCACCGCCTTGCAGGCGGGATCGTCGTCGATGACCTGCCTGGCCGATTGGAAGTCGAACGGGTCGTCGCGACGGTTCATGAGCGGGCCGTGGTTGTAGTTGATTCCAAACTCGAAGTGCGGGTGCTCCTTGCGGACCTCGGCGAGATAGCGGCCGATCTCGGCGACGTGGTGACTGCGGATCTCGTCGGGAGTCTTGCCGACACTACGGCCGAGCGCGTCGGTGCCGAAGCAGGCGAGCGGCAGCGCGCTATCCCAGCGGCAGCCGATGTAGCCCACTTCGCGGATGATCTTGCGGTGCAGTTCGATGATGCCGTCGGCGACCGGTTTATAGAGCGAGTTGACCTTCACGAAGCCCAGGTGCGGGATCGGGTTTTTGGCCGGCTCGATCGGCGGCGGCGTAGGGCCGGCCATGGCCGCCTGCTCGGCGGCGGAAAGCGGCAGGCCGAGGGTCCGCCTGATGCCGGCCTCCTCACGGAGGAAATGCGGGAACCAGACCTTGGCCGCCTCCCGCTGCTTGAGGATGAATTCATCCGACGGCCCGCCGCCGGGACCGCACCATTCGGGATGATCCCAGTAGAGCTGCCAGGCCTTCTCGCCGGTGCCGTGCCCCTCGAGATAGAAGTAGCTGGCAATGCCGCGATCGGCGAGACCGTCGGCGATCCGCTTCTGCCGGGCGAGGCTCTCGACCTTGCCGGAGTTGCCGGAGAAGAACGGCTCGGCCGGATCGTCGGGCAACTGCCCGGCGGAGTCGTAGGGAGTGGGCGCCCAGTATTCGGCGAGGTTCGTGAAGTTGGGCTTCGAGGCCGTCGGATGGTGAAACCGCACCGACTCGGCGGCGGCGTAGCCAGCCTGGAAGGGGATCATCACGGCGGCGTTCCGCGGGTGAACGGTGAACCAGGTCCGCCACGAGGCCACTGTTTCGCCATCGACCACGGCCTCGGCGATGGCGGTCTGCCCCCAGTGAGGATGGTCGGCCGGCACGTCCCAGGCAGTGGCAAGCCGCAGGTAGTCGCCATCGGCGATCGTGAATGGCAGCGGCGGCAGCGGGTGCTTGTCGCCGCGGCCCGACTCGATCGCCAGCCGCAGTTCGCCGGTCCGCTCTGCACCGCTGCGATTGTGGAGGTCGATCTCGAAGTCCTGCCGTTCGCCGGGCCGCAGCCAGGCCTTGCGGGCCTGCACGTCGCGGATGAAGACGCTCGGTTCGGGCAGCGGCGCGATGGCGAGCGAATCGATCTGGAGCCGTCTCAGCGAACTGAAGGGCGTGGAGTTCCCCCGGCTGCCGCCGACGGTGCCGCCGCCGGCGCGGCTGTCGGCTGCGATCGAGACCGTCGCGACGACATGCGTGGGCGCGATGGCGTTCGTGCTTCTAACGAAAAGCCGGGGCGGCATGAAGGGCGGGTGATGGTCGAAATCGACCGTAAACTCCTGCCAGGCATCCTCGGCCTCGAAGTCGGCCGGATAGATCGTCCGCGAGGCGACCACGGGGCCGGGCGTCTTGCCGTCGGGGCTCGAGCCGCGGACAGCGAGCGTGATGCCGGTGCCGAGGGATCGGGGCAGCGCCTGCATCTTGAGCCGGGTCGTGAGTCGATGCAGCCCGTGGGGCAGGGGGCCGATCACGGGGCTGGCGGCGACCTGCAGTGGCCCCTTTTCGATGCTGCGGGCCTTGAACTTCAGCTCGACCGCTTTCCCCTCCGCGGCCCCTTCGTCGTCGATCAGTTCGATGTCGCGGTTGGCCCGGTCGATGACGAGTTGTGACGCCACGAACGACGCCGGGGCAGGCGCCGCGGCGGCGGGTTCAGCGGCGACGCCGGTGCCGGTTGGGGCGACTGCCAGCCCCATGGCGACGAGGAGGCCTACCCGCAGGATGAGGAGGGATGACCGCATAACTATGGATTGTAATGACTTCCCCGGCGGATTGGTAACGTAGGGAAAAAGGTGCCAGCCACCAAATCTGGGAGGTTTGGCACTCTGCACCTACAGACTCGGCGAGAGCCGCAGCGGGCGAGGCGGGAGCAGCGGGCTTTGAGGGCATGGCGTCTATCTCAGTCGCGCGGCAAGCTCCTCCAGCGGCACACCCTTTGTTTCGGGCATCATCGCGACCGCCCAGAGCAACTGCAGCACCATCATGCCACAGAAGAAGGCGAATACCGCGCTCGGCGGAAACAGGCTGACCAAGACCGGAAACACGGTGGTCAGGGCCGCCGCCATCACCCAGTGGGTGCCGCAGCCGATCGCCTGGCCCGTGGCCCGGTGGCGGTCGGGGAAGATCTCCGCGATGAACACCCAGATCACCGCCCCCTGCCCCACCGCATGCGCCGCGATGAAGCCGAAGAGGCAGGCCGGCACGATCGACGACACGCCGTTGGCGAAGGCCCAACTGCACAGGCCGAGCGACAGGATGTAGCCGATCGAGCCGACGATCAGGAGCGTGCGGCGGCCGACGCGGTCGATCAGCCACAGCCCCACGAACGTGAAGACGAGGTTCGTGATGCCGATGCCGATCGACTGCAGGAGCGCCGCCTTTTCGCCGAGCCCCGCCATCTCGAAGATCCGCGGCGCGAAATAGAGAATGGCGTTGATCCCCGAGAGCTGGTTGAACATGGCGATCAGGAAGGCGAGCAGGATCGGCCGACGCACGTCGGCGAGCCCGCCGCCACCACTCGCGCCGTCCTCCGCCCCTGCCGCCACGATCCGCTCCGCCGTGGCAGCAATCGCGTCCGGCCCGGCCTCCGGATCGATCCGCGCGAGTGTGGCGATGGCCCGCTCGCGGTTCTCGGCGCCGCCGGCGAGCAGGAGCCACCGCGGGCTCTCCGGAATCACGAGGCAGGCGAGTGTGTAGAACGCCGCGGGAATCGCCTCGACGCCGAGCATCCACCGCCAGTCGTTCGGCACGCCCTCCAGGAAATAGTTCGAGACGAACGCCACGAGGATGCCAAACACGATGTTGAACTGAAACATCCCGGCGAGCCGGCCGCGGGCCGCCGGCGGCGAGATCTCCGCGATGTAGAGCGGGGCCGCCACCGTCGAGATGCCCACGCCCACGCCCCCGATGAACCGGGCGATGATGAACGACCAGACGTCGGTCGCCAGCCCGCTCCAGACGGCCGACACGAAATAGAGCACGCCGATCCAGATGAGCGTGGGCCGCCGGCCAAAGCGGTCGGTGGGCCAGCCGCCGACGATCGCGCCGAGTACGGTGCCGTAGAGCGCGGCCGCCATCGCCACGCCGTGAATCCAGGGGCTCAGGCCCCAGAGATTTTGGATCGTCCGCTCGGCTCCCGAGATGACGACGGTGTCGAAGCCAAAGAGAAAGCCCGACAGCGCCGAGACGATCGACCAGAGGATGATTTGGGGGTTCATTGGGGTGACTCCGGAGACTTGATTCGGAAGACGCGGGTGTCGGGGCCAACGAGGTCGAAGTCGATGCGGTCGGCCGAGTCGGCGACCGTCTTGCCCGAGATCACGTCGATCACCTTGCGGCGGCCGGGGAGGAGCAGCGTCTTGCGGCCGCTGACGATCGAGTGGAGGCCGACGAGCCCCGCATCGGCCATCACGAGCTCGTCCTGCTCGCACCAGACATGCGCCCCCGCATGCCGCGCGGCATTCCGCCAGAAGGCTGCCGGCAACCCCGGCGTCGTCGTGAAGACGCTCGTCCACGTCGAGCCGTTGGCCGCTTTTCGCTCCATCGCCGCCAGGCCCGTGCGGTTCATGCCGAGCTTTGTCCAGGCGACCCCGAGCGGCGTGCCCGTCGTCGGAAAGAGCACCGGACCATAGGAGAGCGGGCCGCCGAGGAGCGTGGCCGGGCTCAGGCCCCGCGTGAGCGGATGCGACGTGTCGGAAAGCAGCGTGCGGCGCGGATAGTTGACGTCGAGCAGGTCGAACTCGAAGCCGGTGAGCCCCGCAGCGGCCGCCTTCCCGATCGATTCGCCATCGCTGATTCCCGTACCCGGTCCCCAAATCACCACATGTCCGCTGCGCAGCACCTTCTCCTCGAGGAGCTTCCGCCGGGCCGCGTCGACGCGAAAGAGATTCGGGAAGTAATAGACGCGGTGCTTCGGGAACTGCGGCAGCGCGAGGTCGTCGACGAGGTATTTCCGCACCGGCACCCCGGCCCGCACGAGCCCCGTCTTCCATTCCCACATCACCGCCTCGTTGAGGAACCGGCCGTCGCCGTTCGTCTCGAGCACCGCCTCGTCGTCGAGGATCATCGCGATGCCGGGCACCGTCTCGTGGGGCCAGGCCACCGCCTCGCGGAGCACCTCCGCCTGCCGGCGGATCGTCGGCTGGATCTCCGGCGGACCGAACCAATCTTGATACACGTCCATCCAGTAGGGCACGACGCCGCGGGTGAGCGACTCGGCGATGTTGCGCCAGGTGACGGCGGCGAACTCCTTCGCGTCGCGGGCCGGTGCGATCGGATCGCCGCCACTCCACGACCGCGTGTCCATCTCGCAGAGCATGAGCTTGCCGCGAAGCACGGCCGAATCGGCCACGCCCTCCGGCTCGAACACGCCCCCTGCCCCGCGGGCCTGGTAGTCGTGCGGCGTGATCAGGCCGCCGATGCCGGGGCCGTCGAGGACCTTCGCGACCTGCATGTTGCCGGAGCCCGCGGTCAATTCAGGATAGGCGTGGGGCCAGGGGGCGGCCTTGTCGAAGAAGCCGGTGTTGTCCCAGCCGAGCATCGTCGACTTGTGGCTGTCGTAGACGAGCACCCGCTTGCGGCCGAGCCGGTCGAGCTCGGCCTGCGCCGCTGCGGCCGCCTTGCGAAAGCCGGCGTGGTAGAGATCCCGCTGCAGCGCGAGATAGTCGCGGAGCGGTCGATTGGCGGCGGCGGGCTGCCAGTAGCGGAGCTTCGCCACGTCGGCCGTCTTCCCCTGCAGCTTGTCCGTGGGCACCTGGGCCGTGTCGAACGAAAGCGCCGGATCGCCGTGGGCCGCGCGGAGCTTTTCAACCGAGCCGTAGGTGTCGCGGAGATACTTCCGCCAGCGGGCCGTCATCGCGGGCCCGTGGTCGAAGAGGGCGTAGTGCAGCATCGGCTCGTGCGTGCCCTCGAGCCGCATGAAGCTCGCGTAGCCGACGACGCGGCGGGCCCAGGGGCGGGATTCGCTGTACGCGATCGCCGCGGCGGCGTAACGTGCACAGGCATCCCAAAACGCCTCCGACGCGAGTGACGGGTGGGGCAGACGCTCCCCCTTCTCCGTGACGACGAGCTGGTCGGGATGAAGCTTCTGCCAGGAGCCCGGCTCGCGGAGCGAAAACCGCACGAAGAAGAGGGCGTCGGGCTGGCGGGCGAGGATCTTCTCCGCCTGCTCGTCCGGCGGCAGCTGGAAGTCGGCGAGCGGCTCCGCCGAAATCGTGTCGCCTCTCCAGAAGGGCGTGGCCCAGAAGTCGCCGGGCTCGCCCTCCGGCTGCTTCGCGTTGCCGAGACAGATGAACCAGGTGGTGAGCGGCTGGTCGAGAAAGTGGCCCAGCTCCTGCTCGAAGGTGTTGCGATTCGCAAATCCGGCCGGGCTATATGCGACGACGGGCGTGGGCGCGTCGTCGACGAAGAGCGTGGGGCGGCCGAGGTGGTCGCGGATCTCGGCGGCGACCGCCGTGCCCGCGGCGAGGGCCAGGGCGGCGCTCCACAGCAAACGACGGCTACTCATTTGTGTTGCCTTCGACCACGTTGCCGACGGCGGAGGGCTCGACCACGATGTCGGTCGTCTGGCGGCGGTCGGCTCCGGTGCGGGTGTCGCGGACCGTGTTGTCGCGGATCTCGTTGCCCGACGTGACGCCGCGGACGCGGATGCCCGCCTCGCCGTTGTCTTCGACCGTGTTGTCGATCACGCGGTTGCGGTTTGCCGCCATCGCTGGCAACTCATCGCGGAAGAGGATGCCCTCGGCGCCATTCCGCTGCACTTTGTTGCCCGCGATCACGTTGTCGGTGTCCTTGTGGCCGATCGAGATGCCGTTGCGGACATTGCCGATGAAGAGGTTGTCTTCGAATTTCCCTTGCTTCACCCGCCAGCAGATGAACATGCCGTCGACGCGGTTTTTCTCCGCGCGGCAGCGGGCCATGACGGTCCGCTGCGAGCCGCTGCCGGGATGGAAGCCGTGGCCCGCGTTGCCCACCGCGACGGTGTCGAGCACCGAGACGTCGTTCGATTGCTGGTAGCTCACGCCGTCGCCGGGGAAGTTGCGGATCTCGCAATGCGCGATCGTGGTGCCGTGGGCCCGCAGGAGATAGATGCCCGCGCCGCGGCAGCCGTCGATCGGCAGGCCGTCGGCGCCGCCACCGTCGATCACGAGGCCATCGACGCGGGCCCGCTCGACGTCGCAGCCGCTCACGACCGGGAAGACGGTGGAGGCCCGGGCGTTTTTGTTGACCATGCAATCGGCCCGCAGCGGCTGGTCGAGCACAAAGGTCTTGCCCGAGCGGCCGATGATCCGGGCCACGGTGCCGTGGAAATACTTCACGTTATCCGACTCGACGAGCACGCCGCCGCCCACCTCGAAGCCCTCGGGCGCTTCGAGCGTGATCTGCTCCTCGCCGTAGTCGCCGTCGAGGGCGAGCCGGCTCATCACGGCCCGCCGCGGCGCGAGGATCGTCTTGCCGGGCACGCCGCGCACCTCCACGCCGGTGCGGAGATGGAGCGAGTCGCGCATCTCGAACCGGCCGGGGCCGATCTCGACGACGGGCCGCGCAGAGCCGGTGTCGAACGTAGCCGCCAGATCGACGGCCGCCTGCAGCACGCGATTGTCGCGGCCAGTGAAGTCGTATTCTCCGGCCTTTCCGGCAGCGTCAGGATGGCCCACGCGGATTCTGATCGACTCGGCAACCGGCTCGTGCATCCGCGCGGGCAGCTGCATCGGGGGCGGGTCGGCGACTGCGGGCATCGCCAGGAGGGCGGCGACAGTCAAGGTGGTCAATGCCAACGCGCGTGTTTTGAGGCTTGCGTTCATGCCGAATAGTGTCGCGAAAGAGCGTCGGATTGGCTACCGAAAAACGGTCGTTCGGCGATTGTTTTGTGCCACCGGAAAAGGGGGACGCAGCTCTTTTTCCCCGCGAGGCAGGCTGAAGCCTACCCTAGTTTCGGCACGCGGCGTGCCGAACAGGGGTGGGACGCAGCTCTTTTCCCGGGCGTTCGATCAAATGCCCGGATGGTGATGGCTCGCGTCACCCCGCTCGCTGCCGTGAGGGGCTTTCACGCTACGCGATATTCACGATCACGTCGAAGAGTTGGCCACGGCGGACGCCGTCTTGCGTGATGTCGATCGCTGCGAGCGCGAGGCCCGCAGTGGCATCAACCGCTGCCGACACGCGGACGGGCAGGCGGCGCGTGCCCCCGGCCTCCACGCGGAGCGTCGCCACCGACGGATCGATCCGGATGCCCGGAGGGCAGACGAGCTTGATTTCGTAGATGGTCGGCACGTCGAGGAAGTTCTTCACGACGATCTCCGCCGCGGCTGCCGCGGCCGGCTTCACGTTCACGCGATAGGGATGCACGCGGGCCCAGTAGGGATCGAACCAGAGCCGGTAGTCCTTCTCGTTCGTGAGGTCGGCGAGTGCCTCGCGGAGTTCTTCGCTCGCGGCGATGTAGCGATCGATCAGCGGCCCGGGATTCTCGATCGCCCAGGAGTGGCCGCCGAGGATCAGGTCGGGCGCGATGCCGTGAAGATACTTTCCCGCGAGGCCGTAGCCCTCCTCGACCGTGCAGGAGTTTCTGGCGACCACCGCCTCGTGGCCGTGCTGGGCCGGGTCGGCGGGCGAGCCGAAGATGTTGTCGCCCGTGAAGGCGACGCGCTTGCCGTCGATCGTGCCATGCACGCAGCAGGCGAATTCCGTCTGCCCCGGCATCCAGTCGCAGGCGAGCGTGTGGCCTCGCCAGCGGATCACGTCGCCGTCGGCGATCACGCGATCGACCTTCAGGCTCTGGAGGTCGCCGGTGGGCCGCTCCCGGTATGACGGGATCATCGCGTCGAGGTCGTAGTCGAGCGGCCGTTCGAGGAGGTCCAACACTCGCTCGTGCGTCCAGATCTCGCAGCCCCGCGTCTTCCGCACGTGCTCGGCGTCGAGGAAGTGGTCGCCATGCATGTGGGTGACGAGCACCGCGTCTATGCTCTTGATGCCGAGCCGGTCGCGGGCCCCGTCGAGCACGCGATCGAGGTGCTTGCGGTCGAAGAGGCCGCAGTCGACCAGGAGCGCATGCCCGTCGTCGGAGACGAGCATGTGGAAGTTCACCCAGTATTCGTGGCCGCGAACCTTGTAGAGATGCGGCGTGACCTGCCAGAGGTGCGGCACGGCGGTGGGCCGCGAGATGCGGTCCTGATCGCAGCCCGCAAACGTAAAGACCTCATAGCCGCGCTTCATCACCTTGTCGAGCCGGCGAAGCTTCTTTTGAAACTCGGCCAGTTGCCCGGCCGCGTCGCGGATCGGCGGGCCGTGCGCGGGAAGCATCGTGAGCGGCGCGAAGCCTTCGAGATAGCCGGCCGCCGTGGCCAGCGTGTAGATCCCCTTGCAGAAGCCGTAGTCCCACTCGCTGTCAAACCACGTGTGGAGCACGGCGCCATCGAGCATGAGGTCGCCGGTGAAGGCGAGCCAGCCAGCTTTCGCATCCCCCGCCCTGCCCTGACGCAAGAGATAGCTCATCGAGCCGGGGCTGTTGCCGGCGGTCTCGGCGCACCAGAACTCGCGGCCGCGCCAGGAGAACGAGTCCATCTTTTCAAACGCACGGTCAACGGCGATCGGCTGGATCGGCGGCCGCACATAGCTGGCGCCGTGGACGGCGAGCTTATCGGAGAGCAGCGGCTCCGCCTTTCGAAACGAGAGCGGCTTCTCGAACAGCTCCCGCTCGTTGGCCGGCGCGGCTACCTTCAGGCCCCCGCTGCAGGCCGGATGGCTGGCGAGCTTCGCATGCCCCTGGCATTGTTCGCGGTGGTGGTGCGTGTAAAGCACCCACTCCACCTGCGCGACGCCGATCTGCGGCAGGGCGTCGAGCACGCTGCCGTCGCCGAGGTCGATGAGGATGGCCGCCGCGCCGTCCTTGATGACGTAGACATTGCAGGTGTCGGCCCAGCAATGCACGCCCGGAGCGACTTCGGTGAAAGTGGATTTCATGCCACGATCATACCGCAGCCGGTCCTACACCCGCGGAATCTCGAACCCGGCGCGGGGCTTCCGTGCGGCGAACGATGCGGCCTGCTCGTCGCCCACGATCGTCTCCGTGGCCGGATCCCACTTGATCGTGCGGCCGAGCCGGGCGGCGATCGCCGCGAGGTGGCAGGTGTTCATGCCGATGATGTGGCTATAGACATCCGACACCGGCAGACCGCCCTCGCGGATGCAGCGGTAGAAATTTTGCTTGTGGCCCTCGAACGGCTTGCCCTTGTAAAGCGCCTTGAGGTCTTCGTCGCCGAACTTGTCTTTGTCCCAGCCCTCCTCGATCGGCGTGCCGGTGATCTTGGAGCGGTTGACGAACATGCGGCCCTTCGTGCCCTCGAAGAGGATGCCGTTGTCGCCCCGGCTCGTCACGACCAACTCGACGCCGCTGGCAAACTTGCAGGGCACGGCGAAGTCGTAGGCCGTGTTGTATTCGTCGTCAACGGTCGGATAGCCGTCCTTATATGGCACCGGGTGGCGGGCATCGACGCCGTTGATCTCGATCGGCCCTTTGCCCTTCGTGTCTTCCTTGAGCGCCCACTGCGCGATGTCGACATGATGCGCGCCCCAGTCGGTGAACTTGCCGCCCGAATACTCGTACCACCAGCGGAAGTCGTAGTGGCAGCGGCGATTGCGGAAGGGCACCTTCGGCGCCTGGCCGAGCCACATGTCCCAGTCGAGCCCGGCGGGCGGATTCTCGATCGAGAACGGCCCGCCGATCGGGCTGCCGTTGATGCTGGCCGTCACCTTCTTGATCTCGCCGAGCAGGCCCTTGTGGACCATGTTCACGGCGCGGCAGAACTGGTCTTTCTGGGACCGCTGCTGCGTGCCGATGAAGAACTGGAGCTTGGGGAACTTTTCGGCCGCGGCCCGGGCCAGCTTGTTTTCCTCGAGCGTGAGGGAGAGCGGCTTCTGGCAGTAGACGTGCTTGCCGGCCTGCAGGGCTTCGATCGCGATCTTCACGTGCCAGTGGTCGGTGGTGACGATGCTCACGACGTCGATGTCGGGCCGCTCGAGCACCTTGCGGTAGTCGCCGTAGGCTTCGGCCTTGCCCTTGCCGATCCGCACGTCGTACTTGGCCCGATCGGCCCGATCCTTATCGACGTCGCAGACGGCGAGGATGTCGCCGAATTCCGCGTGCCAGATCGAGTCCCACAAGCCCATCGAGCCGATGCCGATGCAGCCGATCCGGGGGCGGTCGTTGGCCGCCTGGTTGGCAAACGCCGTCGCCGTCCACGGCACGTAGGGCACCATCCCGCTGGCAGTGGCAGCGGCGGCCCCGATCGTGGTGTTGCCCAGAAACGTCCTGCGGGTCGTGCGATTGCGATTCGACATAGTTGATTTCCAATGGAGGAAAAGGGGACGCAGCTCTTTGTGGGGCCGCATAATATAGCAACGTGGAGCGAAGATGCCCGGATGGGTATGGGGAGCGTCATCCCACTCGCTGCCGCGCGGGGCTTTTGGGGTCACACGGAGGAGGTGGCGTTACGGACATGCTGACATATACATATAATTGACGACCCTCCGCGAGGATTTCACCCATGCAATTGCGTTCCATCATTGTCTGCCTGATCGGCCTGATTGGCTGCGGCGCGACCGCCTCCGCTGCGAGCGTCCTCGTCGAGGCTGAGAGCTTCGCCGATCACGGCGGCTGGAGCCTCGACACGCAGTTCATCCGCGAGATGGGCTCGCCCTATCTCCTCGCCCACGGCCTCGGCAAGCCGGTGGCCGACGCGACCACGAAGGTCACGTTTCCATCCGCCGGCACCTACCGCGTGTTTGTGCGGACGAAAGACTGGGTGGCACGGTGGAACGCGCCGGGCACGCCGGGAAAGTTTCAGCTGCTCGTGAACGGCAAGCCGCTCGCGGAGACGTTCGGCACGAAGGGTGCCGAATGGGGCTGGCAGGATGGCGGCACGGTGACGGTGCCCGCCGGCGAGGCAACGGTCGCGCTGCATGATCTCGCCGGCTTCGACGGCCGCTGCGATTGCATTCTCTTCACGACCGAGTCGAGCCCGCCGCCGAATGACTCAGGCGTGCTCGCCGCCTGGCGGCGCACGGCGCTCGGACTACCGGAGAAGCCCGAGGCAAAGGGGCCGTATGACCTCGTGGTGGTCGGCGGCGGCTACTCCGGCATGGGCGCGGCGATCGCGGCGGCCCGGATGGGGCTCAAAGTTGCGCTGATTCAAGACCGCCCCGTGCTCGGCGGCAACGGCTCGAGCGAGATCCGCGTCTGGGCGATGGGGCTCATCAAGCGCGGCAGGTATCCGCTCATCGGCGAGATCGTGGACGAGTTTGCCGACAAGGCCAAGAAGAGCCCGGGCACCGCGGAGGAGTTTGGCGACGACAAGAAAGAGGCCGTCGTGCGGGCCGAGCCAAACATCGATCTTTTCCTGAATACGCACGCCTTCGCCGTGGCCCGCGAGGGGGCCCGGATCACTTCGGTCTCTTGCCTCGACACGAAGACGAGCCGGGAGCTCGTGTTCACCGGCACCTTCTTCTGCGACGCCACCGGCCATGCCACGATCGGCCACCTCGCCGGCGCCGAGACCGTGATGGAGCCGAAGGGCCGGATGGGGATGAGCAACATGTGGACGTGGGCGGAGGAGGCGGCCCCGCAGTCGTTCCCCGAAACGCCCTGGGCGCTGCCGCTCACGATGGCCGATTTTCCCTATCCGCGAAACTTCCACGCCGAATGGTTTTGGGAGAGCGGCTACGACAAGGATCCGCTCGGCGATGCCGAGGGCATCCGCGACTGGAACCTGCGGGCGGTCTACGGCGCCTGGAACGCGATGAAGAATGGCGATGGCGCGGCGAAGCATCCCAATGCCGCGCTCACGTGGGTGGCTTATGTGGGCGGGCCGCGGGAGAGCCGGCGGATTCTCGGCGACGTGGTGCTCACGCAGGACGACATCGTGTCGAAGAAGGAATTTCCCGACGGCTGCGTCCCCTCCACCTGGTCGATCGACCTCCACTATCCGAAGCAGGAATACGCCCAGAAGTTCCCCGACAACCCGTTCATCTCGATCGCCGTGCACGACAGGCGGATCGACCGGAACTTCGGCTATCCGGTTCCCTACCGCTGCTTCTATTCGAAGGACGTCGAAAATCTCTTCATGGCTGGTCGCTGCATCTCCGTCACGCACGAGGCCCTCGGCACCGTCCGCGTGATGAAGACCTGCGGGATGATGGGGGAGGTGGTCGGGAAGGCGGCGAGCGTGGCGATCAAGCACGGCACGACGCCGCGGGGCGTCTACGAGAAGCACTGGGCCGAGATGGACGAGCTCTTGAAGCTCCCGGGCCAGGCCCGGCGAGAGACGCTGAAGCCGGCCCAATAGCCATCTCCGGTGCCGCCTGGTTTAGACTTGCCGCAATGAGAAAGTCGTCGGGATCGTTCCTCCGCCTGATGACGCACGCCTGCCGGCTGGCAGTGGTGGCGGCGCTCGTGTGGCTCGTGCACGCGGAGCACGTTGCATTCGTCGGCCGGCAGCAGGCCGCGACGCTCGACACACTGCCGATCGAGCGGGTGCAGCGTCATCTCCCCGAGGCGGCGGCGATCGGCGGCCCATCTCCGGCGGTCGCCGGCGGGCTCGATCTGCTCGACGCGGCGGGCGAACGGGTGGGCGTGGTCTTCAAGACATCGCCGGCGGGAGACGCTGCGATCGGTTTCTCCGGGCCCACCGACCTGCTCGTCGTCTGCGACTCGGGCCTGCGGGTGGCCGGCGTCGAGATTCTCGCGAGCCGCGACACCCGCGACCACGTGGCGGCGATCGAGCGGGATCCGCGGTTTCTGAAGTCGTTCGCCGGACAGTCGCTCGACGACCTCGCCGGCCGCGCGACGGCACGCCCTGCCCCGCAGGTCGATGCCGTCGGTGGTTCGACGCTCACCTGCATCGCGATCGCGGAGGCGCTCGCCCTGCGGCTCGGCGGCGAGGCCGGAGCCAGCCGGTTCGAAAAGTCGCCGTCGCTCGATGATCTCAAGAAGATCTTTGCCGACGCCGTGGCGATCGAGCCCGATGCGGGCGATCCGGCGGTGATCCGCGTGCTTGCGGCCGGCCGGATTCCGCTCGGCTGGGCGCTCAGGACGAGCCCGGCGGCCGACCGCACGATCGGCTATCAAGGCCCCACGGATTCCTTGATCGGGTTCGATCCGGCCGGCCGCGTGGCGGGCGTCGTGGTGCTCGAGAGCTACGACAACGAACCCTACGACGGCTACGTCCGCGACGACGAGGCGTTTCGGGGCGTCTATCGCGGCATGACATTCGAGGAACTCGCCGGCATCGATCCACTCGACACGGGAATCGAGGGCGTGAGCGGCGCCACGATGACGAGCCAGGCCGTGGCACGGGGCATCGTGCAGGCTGCCAGCTCCCATATGGCCATGCGGCGCGGAAAGGCGAAAACGGGGCTCGTCGGCGGCATCCCGCGCGACCTCGACGGCCCCCGGCTGGGCGCCCTCGCCGTGATCGCGATGGGCATCGTTACGGCGTTCACACGGCTGCGGGGAACGTGGTTCGGGCGGCTCGCCCTGCCGATCGTCGTGCTCTTGTATCTCGGCTTTGGGGCCGGCGCGCTCCTCTCGCAGGCGCAGCTGTGGGGCTGGTCGCAGGCGGGCGTGCCGCGGGGCGCCGTCGTGCTCCTGGCGCTCGGCATCGCGGCCGTCGTGCTGCCGGTGACGACCCGCCGCAACGTCTACTGCTCGCATCTCTGCGCGCATGGCGCAGCACAGCAGCTGCTCGTGCGGTTCGTGAAGCCGAAACGCACGATTCCCGAGCGCCTGCGGCCTTGGCTCCCATTCCTGCCCTGGGCGCTGCTCGCTCTGGCGATCCTCACGGCCGTGCTCCACCTGCCGCTCGCGCTCGTCGACATCGAGCCGTTCGACGGCTACCTGCCGACAGTGGCCGGCGTCGCCGCCCTCGCGATCTTCGTCATCAGCCTCGTGGCGAGCGGCTTCTATCCGATGGCCTATTGTCGACACGCCTGCCCCACGGGCGCGCTGCTCGACCATCTCCGGCTGCATGGCCGTTCCGGCCTGCTCACGTGGCGCGACGGCGTGATGGTGGCCTGTCTCGCTGTCGCGGCGGCGACACATTGGTGGCCACGATGATTCGCATCGCGGTCCTCTTCACGGTGACGAGCGTCGCCTTCGCGGCGGCGGCGGAGGAGGCTGCGATTACGCTCGCCGGTCCGGCGATGGGAACGACCTACCGCGTGACGCTCGCCCGCGGCCTGCCGGGCATGACCGCCGGCGAGGCGCATCGGGAGATCGAGGCGGTGCTTGCGCGGATCGACCGGGCGCTGAGCACGTGGCGCGACGACTCCGACGCCAGCCGGTTCAACCGCGCTGCTGCTGGTGAATGGGTCGCGGTGTCGGCCGACTTGGTGGCGGTCGTGGAAATCGCCCGCAAGGTACACGCCGAGTCGCGGGGCGCCTTCGACATCACGGCTACGCGCAGCGGCCCGGCCGTGGGCATGCATCATCTCGAATCACGCCACTCGCCGCCATCGGTCCGCAAACAGATCGACGGCCTGACGATCGACCTCGGAGGCATCGGGCCCGGCTACGCGGTGGACGAGATCGGCCGCAGGCTCGCGGAGTGCGGCTCCTCCGATCATCTCGTCGAACTCGGCGGCGAGGTGCGGGCCTGGGGCAGCCGGGCCGACGGCGGGAAGTGGCGGGTGCGGTTGCGACATGGCGATGCGACGAGCCCGGAAGGCAACGTGATCGAACTTTCAGCCGGCGAAGCGGTCGCCACGGCGACGGCGCGGCCGGGCCAGTCGCCGATCGATCCGCGGACGGGGCGCGTGGTGCAGACGACCCGCGGATCGGCCACTGTCCGCCGACCGACGTGTGCCGAGGCTGACGCCTGGGCCGTGGCCACGCTCATACTTGGCCTTCCATGAACTTGTCACCCAAAAGCCCCTCGCGGAAGCGAGCGGGATGACGCCCTCCATCACCATCCGGGCATTTGCCCCGCGTGCGAACTGAGTACCCCGTTGCCGCTCCAAGCCGTCAGGCGAGGATGCCCTTCACGAGGTGGCCGTGCACGTCGGTGAGACGGTAATCCCGGCCCTGGAAGCGGTAGGTGAGCTTCGTGTGATCGAAGCCGAGGAGGTGCAAGAGCGTGGCATTCAAATCGTGCACGTGCACCGCGTCCTCGACCACGTTGAACCCGAAGTCGTCGGTCTTGCCATGCACGTGGCCGGCCTTGATGCCGCCGCCGGCCAGCCACATCGTGAAGGCGCGGTTGTGGTGGTCGCGGCCGTCGTTGCCCCCCTGCACCATCGGCGTGCGGCCGAATTCGCCGCCCCAGATCACGATCGTGTCGTCCAAGAGGCCCCGCTCCTTCAGATCCATCACGAGGGCCGCCGAGGCCTGCTGCGTATCCTCGCAGTTCTTCTTGATGTTCTTCGTGAGGTCGCCGTGCTGGTCCCAGGCCTCGTGGAAGAGCTGCACGAACCGGACACCGCGTTCCAGAAGCCGCCGCGCGAGCAGGCAGTTGCGGGCGTAACCCGCCGCCTTCGGATCCTTGATCCCGTAGCGGGCGAGCGTCTCCGGCGATTCGTCGGCGAGGTTCATGAGCTCCGGGGCGCTCGACTGCAGCTTGTAGGCCATCTCATAGGCCTGGATGCGCGACGCCGTCTCGGGATCACCAAACCGGCTCACCGCCATCTCGTTGAGCCGCCCGAGCGTGTCGAGCGAGGCCCGCTGCGTTTCGCGGTCAACGCCGCGGGGATTCGAGAGATAGAGCACCGGATCGCCGCTGCTGCGGAGGGGGATGCCGCCGTAGGACGTGGGGAGGAAGCCGGAGCCGTAGTTGCTCGCGCCGCCGCTCGTGCCCTTCGCGCTCGTGAGCACGACGAACCCGGGCAGGTCCTCGGCCTCGCTGCCGAGGCCGTAGAGCGTCCAGGCGCCGAAGCTCGGCCGGCCAAACTGCTGCGAGCCCGTGTTCATCAGGATCTGCGCGGGGGCGTGGTTGACGGCGTCGGTCTGCATCGAGCGGACGAGGCAGATCTCGTCGGCGATGCCGCCGATGTGCGGCAAGAGTTCGCTCATCTCGATGCCGGCCTTGCCGTAGGGCTGAAACTTGTATTTCGGGCCGAGGAGCGCGGAATTCGGATTGATGAACGCCGCCCGGTAGCCCTTGAGCAGGTCGGCCGGCGGAAGCTTGCCGTCGTGCTTGGCGAGTTCCGGCTTCCAGTCGAAGAGCTCGATGTGGCTCGGGGCGCCGGCTTGAAACATGTAGACCACCCGCTTCGCCTTCGGCGCGTAGTGGGGCTGCTTCACGGCCAAGGGGGATGGGGGCGCGATGC
>JBIIQM010000020.1:0-46806 GCA_044342075.1 Pirellulales bacterium | reverse complement strand
GCGGCGTGGACGGCGATGGGCGCGTTGCAGGCCGGCGTGTTTCCGTGTGCGGTGCGATCGATCGGGCAGGTGTTCGGGGAGAAGGAGCGTGCGCGGGCCTCGGGCTGGCTCGGGGCCGGCATGCTCGCCGGCGGGGCAATCGCGCCGGTGCTCACGGCGTGGCTGCTCGAACGCTTCGGTCCGTGGGCCGCCGCGGAAAACATCGAGCGGTGGCGGATCTGCCTCGTGCTCTACTGCCTGCCGGGGCTCGTCTGGGCGGCGGCCTACTGGCTCGGTACGCGGTCGGCGGGGCTCGATGCGGTGGCATCTCGCGGCGCGGGTGACTCGCCATCCTCCGGCTCCCGCCGGGGGCTTCGGGGGGGAGCGGTTCCGTGGACCGATCCGTCGCTGTTGCTCCTCTGCGGCCAGCAGTTTCTGCGGGCGGCGGCGATGATCTTCTTCGTCACCTGGTTTCCGACGTTTCTCCGAGAGACCCGCGGCGTATCGCTGCTCGAATCGGGCAAGCTCACCTCGTATGCCGGCGTGGCGGCGATGCTCGGCGTGGTCTGTGGCGGCTATGCGTCGGACTGGCTCCTGGCCCGCACCGGCAGCAAGCGGATCGCGCGGCAGGGAATGGCGTCGGTCTGCATGGCGACCTGCGCCGCGCTGATCCTGCTCTCCTTCTTCGTGGTCGATGTCAACGCGGCGATCGCGCTGATCAGCCTCGGGGCCTTCGTCGCGTGCTTCGGCGGCGTGGCCGGCTACACGGTGGCGATCGACTACGGCGGCGAACAGGTGGGCACGGTGTTTGGCGCCATGAACATGGCCGGCGGGATCGGGGCAATGCTCTTTCCCGTGACGGTCGGCTGGCTCGTGTCGGCGACGGGCACGTGGAACGCGGCGCTGGCGCTCTTTGCGGCACTCATGGCGATCGACGCCGTGCTCTGGGCCCTGCTCAACCCGCAGGGCACGTTTGCCCAAAAGGGTGCGGCCGACGGGATGTAGGCACCGGCGTTAATCGTGATCGCCACGCGGCATCCCGCCGCTTCCGCGACGGGCTTGTGGAATTGACGGCCGAGGGAGCATCATGCCCTTCTTCACCATCCATTTCCCGACCCCACCGCCATGAGCATCACCGAAACCCCGGTCCGCCTGCCGATCCCGCCCCTCCCCAAGGGCTTCCGCGTCGCCGGAGCCCACGCCGGCCTGAAGCGAAACGCCGCCCGCGAAGACGTCTCGCTCGTCGTCTCCGAACTGCCGGCGACGGCCGCCGGCGTCTACACGACGAACCTCGTCTTTGCGGCCCCGGTGGCCTTCGACCGCGCCCGCACGCCCGGCGAGGGCTTTCGCGCGATCGCGATCAACTCAGGCAACGCCAATGCCTGCACCGGTGCCCGCGGCCTCGACGATGCCCGCCGCATGGCGGCCGCGGCGGCAGACCGGCTCGGCGTGCCGGAGGCGGGCGTGCTCGTGCTCTCGACGGGGATCATCGGCGAGTTTCTGCCGCTGGCGAAGATCGAGGCGGGGATCGCCACCGTGGCCGGCCGGCTCGGCAACGACACCGACACGGTTCTGACGGCGGCCCGCGGGATGATGACCACCGACACGCGTCCCAAACTGTCTGGCTCGACCTTCTCGGCGGGCGGCCGCACCTACACGCTCTTCGGGATGGCCAAGGGCGCGGCGATGGTGGGGCCGCGCTTGGCGACGATGCTCGGGATCGTCTTGACCGACGCGCCGGTGCGGCCGGCCGACGCGCAGCGGCTGCTCGGCGAGGCGGCGGAGCAAACATTCAACTGCGTGAGCGTCGACGGCCACACGAGCACGAACGACACCGTCTTGCTCCTGGCCAACGGCGCGGCCGGCGGCGAGCCGCTCACAGGGCGGGATCTCGACGGCTTCGCCAAGGCCCTCTCCGATGCCTGCGAGGCGCTGGCCCGAGAGATCGCCGATGACGGCGAGGGGGCCACGCACGTGCTGCGGATCGAGGTTCGGGGTTGTCCGACACGGGACGAGGCCCGCCAGATCGCGCGCTCCGTGGCCGACAGCCCGCTTGTGAAGACGGCGATCCACGGGGCCGACCCAAACTGGGGCCGAATCGTGTCGGCGGCCGGCTACTCGGGCGTCAGATTCGACCCTGACAAACTCGTGCTGCGGGTCAACGGCACGCTGCTTTTCCAAAATGGGCAGCCGGTGGCGTTTGACGCCGACAAGGTCTCGGAATCGATCCGGGCGGCCAGAGAGACGCTCATCGAGCTGGAGCTGCACGCCGGCCGGGAATCGATCCGCTTCTACTCGAGCGACCTGACGGCGGAATACGTCCACCTCAACGCGGACTACCACACCTGATCCGCGTATACTTTCGCGGATGACGCCTGGCCGCGGAGCAGGCCCCACCCGCCTTGACGCAGCCGCCCCGAAACGGTTTGCTTTGGGCTCCCCTCCCCCCCGCTGAAAGCCCCACCAGAGCCGATGAGCACGGACCCTGACGAAGAAGACGAGATTGACGACGAGGAAGATCTTGCCGCTGCGCAGCCCTTGGCGGAGGAGGAATCGAGCTTCGACGATTTCGACGACGACTTTGACGATGATTTCGAGGAGGAGTCGAACGACCCCGACTGGGATCATCCGGACGATGCCGATCCGGGCCCGCCGCCTCCGGCGAAAGGATCCGGCAAGAAGAAGTAGGCCGCCCACCGCAACCCGCGAGTACAGTGCGATGTCAGCGCAAAAGACCGCAGACTGGTTCGGAAAGCTGAGCCAGCTCGACTTCGACATCGACTTCTTCGAGAACCTGCTCGCCCGCAACGGCGAGAGCGTGGAGGTCTTGCGGGTGCTCGGCGAGCTCGTCTCGAAGAAGGGGCTCGTGCACCGGGCCGTGGAAATCGACCGGCATCTGGTGGAGCGGCTGCCAAAGGATTTCCTGGCCCGCTACAATCTCGCCTGTTCGCTCGCCCTCGCCGGGCGGCCCGACGAGGCGATGAAGTCGCTCTCGAAGGCCATCCTGCTGGGCTACGACGATCTGGCACACCTGGAGGTCGATCCCGACCTCGATTCGTTGCGGGAGCGGCCTGACTTTCGGGCCTTGCTGAGCCCCGACTGAATCGGGCGTCTCACGACGAGATCGGGCGTCTCACGACAAGGCACGCATGCTCGACCAATTCGACAAGATCACGGAGGCCTGCGCGGCGATCGCCGCCCAGTGGCCCCACAAGCCGGCCGTCGGCATCATCCTCGGCAGCGGCCTCGGCGGCGTGACGGCCGCGATCAAGGAGAAGGTGACGATCCCCTACGGATCGATCCCCCACTTCGCGAAGTCCACCGCCCACGGCCATGCCGGGCAGCTCGTCTGCGGGCTGCTCGAGGGAGTGCCGGTGGTGGTGATGGAAGGGCGGATGCACGCCTACGAGGGCTATCCGCTCGCTCAGATCACGTTTCCCGTCCGCGTGGTCCGGCGGCTCGGCGCGGAATTGCTCGTCGTCACTAACGCCTGCGGCGGCCTGAATCCGCAGTTTCGCACCGGCGACCTGATGGTGATCGACGACCACATCAACCTGATGAACGACAACCCGCTCGTCGGCATCAACGACGACCGGCTCGGGCCGCGGTTTCCCGACATGTCAGCCCCCTACACGCCCGCGCTCATCGACCAGGCGCTCGAGGTGGCCCGCAAGGAAAACTTCGTGGCCCATCGGGGCGTCTACGTGGCCGTCACGGGGCCGAACCTGGAGACGCGGGCCGAGTATCGCTTCCTGCGGGTGATCGGGGCCGACGTCGTCGGCATGTCGACGGTGCCGGAGGTGATCGTGGCGGTGCATGCGGGCATGAAGGTGCTCGGCATCTCGGTGATCACCGACATGTGCCTCCCCGACGCGCTCGAGGTGGCGACCGTGGAGAAGATTCTGGCCGTGGCCGCCTCGGCCGAGCCGAAGCTCCGCGCCCTCGTCACCGACGCCGTCCGCCACTGCCGGTGACCGTAGTAGACCGCTTGCAAAGTAGACCGCTTGCTCCGCAAGCGGATCTGGCATCCGCTTCGGGACGAAGCGGTCTACTTTCGAAGCGGTCTACCAGCTACGCCTTCCGCACCGCCTCAAGCGCCTTCTCGACGTGGTCATCCGACGCGAAGATCGCGCTGAACACCATCCGGATCACTCCCTCCCGGTCGATCACATAGGTGACGCGGCCGGGGATGAATCCCAGCGGGTTCGGCACGCCGAAGAGCCGGCGGAGCGCTCGGTCGTGGTCGCTGATGATCGGAAAGGGGAGCCGGTGCTTCTCCGCGAAGGAGCGGTGGCTCGCCTGCGAGTCGCTGCTGACGCCGATCACCTCGGCCCCGGCCGCGACGAACTTTTCATAGGAATCCCGGAAGGCGCAGGCCTCCTTTGTGCAGACCGGCGTGTGGTCCTTGGGATAGAAGAAGAGCACGACGATCTTCTTGCCGAGCAGGTCGGCGAGGTTGAACGTGCTACCATCCTGCAGGACGGCCTGAAACTGCGGCGCGCGATCGCCAACGGTGAGACTGCTCATGCGGGGATTCTAGTAGGTCGGCCGCCACGGGGGAAATCGCCGAGGATCAGGCTCAGCGCCGGGCCGGCGGCCATCGTCGTCGCGACGCACATCAGCACGCAGGCCACGAAGAGGCGAAGGTCGATCAGCTGCGCGTCGTAGGCCGCCGCCGCCATGACGATGCCGAGGATGCCCCGCGCGTTGAGGCCGCACCCCACCGCGAGGGCCTGCCGATTGTCCATGCCCGCCAGCCGCCCCCCGATATAGACGCCGCAGATCTTGCCCACGAACGCCACGACCGTGATCAGGGCCACGAGCCAGAAGTCGAAGCCCGCGACGAAGTCGGCCCCGATCGCCATGGAGACGAAGAAGACCGGCGTGAAGACGGCATAGGAAAAATCGCCGATGATCTCGAAGGGCTGCGGATGCCGGCGATAGACGTCGGAGAGCGCGATGCCCATGACGAAGGCGCCGAGGAAGGAATGGAGGCCGAGGTACTCCGAGCCGGCCGCCCCCAGAAGCGCGAGCAGCACGACGCACGAGATGAGCGCGGAGGGCTGCGGCAGCCGCCGGTGCACCCAGTCGAGCAGCGGCGGCAACACGAACCTGCCCAGGAGCAGGATGCCGCCGATGAAGAGGAACACGAGTGCCAGGATCGCCGCCCCCTGCCCCTGGCCGGTGGAGTGCGGGGCAAACTCCGCGAGGATCACCGCGAAGAGCCCCCAGCCCACGAGGTCGTCCACGAGCGTCGCCGACATGATCGTCCGGCCGATCTCGGTCTTGAAGAGCCCCATGTCGATGAGGATTCGGGCGATGACGGGATTGGCCGACAGCGAAAGGATCGACCCCATGAAGAGCGCCGTCGCGAAGAGATCCTTCCGCGTCACGCCGATGACGTCGGGGAAGACGTAGCACATCACGAATCCGAGGACGAGCGGCACGAGCGTGCCGACCGTGCCCACGGAGAGCGCCTTGCGGCCGATCCGCCGGAATTCGCCGAGGCTGATGTCGAGCCCGATCGTGACAATGAAGAAGAGCATGCCGACGCGGGCGATCGCGGTGCGCGCATCGGCAACCGGCCCCGATACCGGGAAAAGCCAGGCGTGAAAGTCGGGGGCGAGCCGCCCCAGGATCGTCGGCCCGAGCAGAAGCCCACCGAAGATTTCACCGACGACGGCCGGAATGCCGATCCGCCGCGCCGCCTGCCCCATCGCGAGCGCGACGAAAAGCATCGCCGCGAGATGCAGGGAGAGCAGCGTCCAGTCGGTGGGGCTCATGGTCTTCCGTATTCCAAGAAAAAATCCATGATACCCTTCACGCAAGTAGATCGCTTGCCAAGCTAGACCGCTTGCTCCGAGTACGAGAAAAGAGCTGCGTCCCCTTTTCGATGAGCAACGCATGACCGCCAGGAAACGTCCGCACCGGCCGCCGAAGGCGGTCAGTCTGAAGGATGTCGCCAAGCGGGCCGGCACGTCGATCCCGACCGCGTCGCGGGTGCTCAACGGGCTCGGCGACAGGTATCGGATCAGCCGCGCCACGCAGAACCGCGTGCGGCAGGCAGCCGCGGCACTGCACTTCACGCCAAACCTCGTCGCCAAGGGTCTGCGGCTCGGGAGCACGCGGACGATCGGCCTCGTCGTGCCCGACATCGCGAATCCCTTCTTCGCGGCGATCGCCCGCGCCGTCTCGGCGACCGCCCATGACCGCGGCTACTCGGTGCTTTTCGGCGATTCCGACGATGATGTCGCCCAGGAGATCGCCCTGCTCGCCGGCCTGCTCACGCGGCAGCCCGACGGCCTCGTGGTGATCCCGGTGGGCCAGCAGTGCGACCACCTGCGGCCCTTCGAATCCACGCAGCCCCCGGTCGTGCTCGTCGACCGCGGGTTTCCGCTGCTGCGGCTCCCGTCGGTCATGTCCGACAGCCGCCAGGGCAGTTTTGCGGCGGTGAGCCACCTCATCAGCCGCGGGCATCGGCGGATCGCCTGCCTCCGCGGGCTCGCCGGCACGATGCCCGACGAACTCCGCATGCAGGGCTATCGCGATGCGCTCGCGGAGCACGGCATCCGCTTCGATGCCCGGCTCATCACCGGCACCAGCTTCGGCAAGGAGTCGGGCCGCAGGGGCGTGCGGGCCCTGCTCGACTCGGGAGTGAAGTTCACGGCGGTCTTCGCCTTTTCGAATCTCATCGGGATCGGTGCCCTGGAAGCGCTCCTCGAAGCCGGGATCGAGGTTCCTGCCGACGTGTCGCTCGTGAGCTTCGACGAGCAGCCCTATTCGGGCGTGCTGGCGGTGCCGATGACGACGGTGCGGCAGGATGCCGCCGAGATCGGACGGCTGGCGATCGAGATGCTCTGCCGGCGGATCGAAAACCCCGCGGAGGAGCCGCCCGCGAGCGTGGTGGTGCCCACGACCCTCGTGCCGCGGAGTTCCGTAGCCACGCCCCGGGGCTAATCCCTTGCGAGATGCCCCAGATTCCGGTACCGTCTGCATCCGCGGCGAGAACAAACGATTGTGCTTTGTGTTCATGATGCTGCCATGATGATCATCGATTCATTCCCCGTGGCGGTCGCGCTGTGCGTCGTGACGATGCTCTGCTGGGGGTCGTGGGCAAACACCCAGAAACTCGCCGGCCGGGCCTGGCCGTTCCAGCTCTATTACTGGGACTATTCGCTCGGCGTGCTCCTGCTCGCGCTCGTGTCGGCCTTCACGTGCGGGAGCCTGGGCGCGGCGGGCCGGCCGTTTCTCGCTGATCTCGCGCAGGCCGACCGCTCGGCCGTCTGGTCGGCGCTTCTCGGCGGGGCGATCTTCAATCTCTCCAACATCCTGCTCGTCGCCGCGATCGGGATCGCGGGGATGGCCGTGGCATTTCCGGTGGGCGTCGGTCTCGCGCTCGTGATCGGGGTGGTGACGTCATACCTCGCCAAGCCGGTCGGCAACCCGCTCTTCATCGGCCTCGGCGTTCTCGCGATCATGCTCGCGATCATCCTCGACGCGATCGCCTACAAGCGGGCAGCCACCTCCTCGGCCGCGACGCCCCGGCTCGGCATGATTCTCTCGGTGTCCGCCGGCGTCTTGATGGGGTTTTTCTACCGGTTCGTCGTGGCGGCGATGGCGACGAACTTTGCCACCCCCGAACCCGGCAAGCTCGGCCCCTACGCGGCGATCGTCGTCTTCTCCGCAGGCCTCTTCCTGTCGAGTTTCCTCTGGAACACGCTCGCGATGGTGCGGCCGTTCCAGGGGGAGCCGGTGGCTTTTCGGGCGTATTTCGCGGGCAGCCCATGGGTGCATTTCGTGGGCATCCTCGGCGGCATCATCTGGAACATCGGCATGAGTCTGAGCATTCTCGCCTCCGACAAGGCGGGCCCGGCCGTCTCGTATGGCCTTGGCCAGGGGGCGACGATGGTGGCGGCGCTGTGGGGCGTGTTCGTCTGGCGTGAGTTTGCGTCGGCGCCGGCGGGCACCAACCGGCTGCTCGCCCTCATGTTTGTGCTCTACGGTGCGGGGCTCGCCCTGCTCGTTGCCGCTCGCTAGGAGGCTTGCTCGTCGTCATGCCATCCTCTCCCGCCAGAATCGTCGTCGTCGGCAGTGCCAACACCGATCTCGTCGTGCGGGTTTCGAACCTGCCGCGGCCCGGTGAGACCGTGATCGGCGGCACGTTCGCGAGCGTCGGCGGCGGCAAGGGGGCCAATCAGGCCGTAGCCGCGGCCCGCGCCGGCGGGAGCACTACCTTCATCGCGAAGCTCGGCGCCGATGCGATGGGCGACGCGGCGATGGCCGCCTTCGCGGCCGATGGCGTCGACACGACCTTCATCACCCGCGATCCGGCGACGCCTTCGGGAGTCGCGTTCATCCTCGTCGACGACCGTGGCGAAAACAGCATCGCCGTGGCGGCCGGCGCCAACGACCGTCTGCTGCCGGCCGACGTCGACCGGGCCGGCGCCGCGATCCAGGCCGCCGACATCCTGCTCGTGCAACTCGAGATTCCCCTCGAGACCATGCGGCACGCGGTCGCGCTCGCCCATGCCGCCGGTGTGCCGGTGATCCTCAATCCGGCCCCCGCCCGTCCGCTCGATGCCGGGCTCCTGGCGCAGGTGACCATTCTCACGCCCAACGAGACCGAGGCCGAGCTGCTCACGGGGCTCGCGGTGACCGACGAACGCTCCGCCGCATCCGCCGCCGGCCGGCTGCTCGCCGCGGGGCCGCAGTCGGCCGTGATCACGCTCGGTGGCCGCGGGGCGGTCGTTTCCGAAGCCGCCGCGACGGCCCACGTGGCCGGCCACGAGGTCACTCCGGTCGATACCGTTGCCGCGGGCGATGTCTTCAATGGCTGCCTGGCGGTGGCGATCGCCGAAGGCAAAAGCCTCGTCGAGGCGTCGCGATTCGCCAATGCCGCGGCGGCGATCGCGGTGACGCGACACGGCGCACAGGCCTCCGCCCCCCGACGCGACGAGATTTTCAGGTTTCAATCCTCCCGAGAAGGGCTTCCCTCGTGATCACGACACACGCGTCCTCGCGGCTTGGAATCCTCGCTGCGGCACTCGGCCTCGTGGCAAGTGCCACGGGCCAATCGCCGCGGGCCGAATCGCCGGCGCCCGTGCCGGTGATCTTCGATACCGACATCTGCGAAGACTGCGACGACGTAGCGGCGCTGGCGATGCTCCACGCCCTCGAGTCGCGCGGGCAGTGCCGGCTGCTGGCGGTCACGGTGACGGCCGACCATCCGCAGGCGGCGCCGTTTGTCGATTGCGTGAACACGTTCTACGGCCGCCCCGACATCCCCATCGGCGTCGTCCGGCCGGGGGGCGTCAAGGCGCCGAGCGTCTATCTGAAGCTGGCCACCGAGAAGACTGCAGCCGGCTTTCGCTACCCGCACGACCTGCTCGACGGCCAAGACGCCCCCGAAGCGGTGTCGCTCCTGCGGAAGACGCTCGCGGCCGCGGAGGATGGCTCCGTGGTGATGATCCAGGTGGGCTTCTCGACCAACCTCGCCCGGCTCCTGGATAGTCCGGCCGATGCGGCGAGCCCGCTTCCGGGCGTCGACCTCGTCGCGAAGAAGGTGCGGCTGCTCGAACTCATGGCCGGCGCCTTTGAGCCGATCGGTGGCAACGCAGCCTACGGTGAATATAACGTCGTCCGCGATCGGGCGGCGGCCGCGGCGGTGGCTGCCCGCTGGCCGACGGACGTTGTCTGGAGCGGGTTTGAGATCGGCATCGCGCTGCCCTATCCGAGCCAGAGCATCGTCGAGGACTATCGTGACGTGCCCCACCATCCCGTGGCCGAGGCATACCGGCTCGTCTCCCCGCCGCCGCAGGACCGGCCGAGCTGGGATCTCACGAGCGTGCTGGACGGTGTGCTCGGCGACCGTGGCTACTTCGACCGTTCGCCCCCCGGAAAGGTGACCGTGACGGACCAGGGAGCCACGGTCTTCAAGCCCGATGCCGCCGGCAAGCACCGCTACCTCATCCTCCGCGACGCCGCCGCCCGGGCCCGCGTGATCGAGGCCCTCGTGCAACTCGCCAGCCAGCCGGCCCGCCGTTGACCTGAAGACGCGAAAAGGGGACGCAGCTCTTTTCCCGCGCACACACTAAGGTCTTGAACCAGGGATCCGCTCGTGAACGCCGCCGGTGCGGCCATCGCCGCAAGTAGGTGCAGATTGGCAATCTGCTGCTCCATCGCAAGGCGGCCTATCGCTCGGCACCCGGCCGCGTGTGGTGGCCGAAGAGCCCGTCAACGACCGATTGGCTAGCGATCGCGGTGCCCGCGGCGGAATTGCTCGAGCTCGCGCCGCAGCGGCTCCCAATAGTCACGGTCTCGGGCCTGCTCCGCCCGCACTTCAGCGTCGAGCGCCGTGCGGAGGTCGTCGAGCGATCGCTCTCGCGCGAGTCGAATCAGCGGCCGGCGAGCCGTCAGCTCGGTGGCCTGCGTCGGAAACCGCTGGCAGACTTCGACGAGCAATTCGGGCGTGCGGGCCTCACGCAGCCAGAAAGTGACGCGGTCATCCGTAGCCTCATTCGCGTGCTCCCGATAATGGATCGTGACGAGCAGTTCGATGACGGGCCAGTCTCTGCTCCGCTGCGTCTTCTTTGCTTGCACGAGGTCCGGGATGCAGAGCAGGTGATACTCGACGTCATTGCCGTCCACGAACGTCGTTCGCCGCTCCCACAAAACTTGAAAGTCCGGCATTTCCCGGAGGCGGGTCATCACGTCCACTCGCAGGCCTTCCGCGCCCGGTGCGCGGCACCGAAAGTGAACCGCATGTCCACGGGCCAGGGCTGCCGGGTCGAATGGCGGCACGGCGATCCGGTCCGCCTGCAGCTCGGACAGGGCCGCCTGGAGACGGGTGAAGTTCTCCGGCTCGGCCAACACCAAAAAATCGATGTCCTTGCTAACCTGCGCCGCGCCGTAGAAGACGCAGGCCTGCCCGCCCATGAGCAAGGTCCGGACGCCACTCTTCTGGAACGTCGAAAGGACTTGTCGGATCGGGGTCGGGGTCAAGGCTGCCTCCCATGGCAATGTACTCGACCAGCATTCGCTCGCCGCGGGCGAACCTCTCGAGTGGTGGAAGGCTCAGCCAGTCCTTCCATTCGTCAGGCAGTTGGTCGTAGGTCATAGCCCCATTCTCGCATCAACGCGACGAATCCGCCACAACAACCGTTGAGGACCGGAAGACGAATTCTGGTGCGTTCGTGAGCCGCGCCGATGATGATCGCGACGCGTCATCCCACCGGCTTCCGCCGGGGCTTTTGGTGGGACGGGGCCCCGACGATGCCGCGGCCCGGGCCCGCGTGATCGAGGCCCTCGTGCAACTCGCCAGCCAGCCGGCCCGCCGGCAAGCGCCCCTGTGGGGCCCGCGACTGTCACGGTAGGATTGCGGCTTTTCCAGCACGCCCCCTTCGCTCCAGCGCTCCGCCGGCCCAAAAGCCCATGTTCGAACCCGTCCGCGGCAAGCCCGACTTTCCCGCCCTCGAAACCTCGATCGCGCGACTGTGGCGCGAGACCGCGATCTATCAGAAGTCGCTCGACCGGCGCCGCGGCGCGAAGCGATTCGTCTTCTTCGAGGGGCCGCCCACCGCCAACGGCATGCCCCACCCCGGCCACTGCCTCACGCGGACGATCAAGGATCTCTACCCGCGCTACCGCACCATGCGCGGCGAATACTGCGAACGGAAGGCGGGCTGGGACACGCACGGCCTGCCCGTCGAGGTGGAGGTCTGCAAGGAGCTCGGCATCCACTCGAAGGCCGAGATCGAGGCCTACGGCGTCGAGCCCTTCATCCACAAGTGCCAGGAATCGGTCTGGCGCTACATGAAGGAATGGGAAACGCTCACCGAGCGGATCGGCTTCTGGATCGATCTGTCCGACGCCTACGTCACCTACCACCAGTCGTTCGTCGAGAGCGTGTGGTGGGCGCTCGCCGAACTCTTCAACAAGGGCCTGCTCTATCAAGGCCACAAGATCGTCTGGTGGTGGGCGCAGGGAGGCACGGCGCTCTCGAGCGGCGAGGTGGGCCAGGGCTACCGCGAGGTGGCCGACCCGAGCGTCTACGTGGCCTTCCCGCTCCTCGACGACGCCGGGAAGCCGACGAACCGCAGCCTTGTCGCCTGGACAACGACCCCCTGGACGCTCCCCTCCAACCAGTTCGCCGCGGTGAAGGCCGACCTCGAGTACGTCGTCCTCCGCGAGGCGGGCGTGGCGGACGCCCCCGAATTCATCGTCGCCGAACCACTCGCCGGCCCGCTCGGCGAAAAGATGAAGAAGCAATTCGACGTCGTCGATCGCCTCGCGGGCGCATCGCTCGTCGGCCGCTCCTACCTGCCGCCGTTCGACACGTATCGTGCCGCAGGCACGCCACTGAAGGCCCCACTCAAGGCCGGCGGCTCCGAGCCCGCCGCCTGGCGGGTCGTGGCCGCCGACTTCGTCACGACCGACTCCGGCACAGGCATTGTTCACATCGCGCCCGCCTTCGGCGAGGTCGACTACACCGTGCTCATCGCCGAGCAGGCCCGCTTCGCCGACGGACAAGGCCCCGCGCTCATCAACTGCGTGGCGCCCGACGGCACGTTCACCGACGAGTTCCCGATGGGGAGCGGCCGGTTCGTGAAGGAATGCGACCGCGACATCACCCGCGACCTGCGGAGCCGCGGCCTGCTCGTGCATCAGGAGCAATACGTCCACGACTATCCCTTCTGCTGGCGGGCCGACAACGATCCGCTCATCCAGTATCCGCGGCAGAGCTGGTTCATCCGCACGAGCCAGTTCCGCGACGAGATGCTCGCCAACAACGCGCAGATCGACTGGCTGCCCGAGCACATCAAGGACGGCCGGTTCGGCAACTTCCTCGCGACCAACGTCGATTGGGCGCTCTCCCGCGAGCGCTACTGGGGCACGCCGCTACCGATCTGGGTCTGCGAATCGACCGGCAAGGCCGAGGCGATCCCCTCCTACGCCGCGCTCCTCGCGAAGCCGGGCGTGGCAGGCACCGACGTATTCGACAAGGCCAAAGCCGCCAATCCGAAGCTCTCCGACGACCTCAAGGTCCACAAGCCCTACATCGACGCCGTCACCTACGACTCGCCGTTCGCGAGGGGCGCGCGGATGCGCCGCGTGAGCGAGGTGATCGACTGCTGGTTCGACTCGGGCGCGATGCCCTTTGCCCAGTGGGGCTGGCCTCATAAGGGCGACGCCGAGTTCAAGGCGCAGTTTCCGGCCGACTTCATCTCCGAGGCGATCGACCAGACCCGCGGCTGGTTCTATAGCCAGCTGGCGATCAGCACGCTCCTCTTCGGCCGGAAGTCCGGCGGCACGGAAAAGCCCTACCCCCATCCCTTCAAGACCTGCATCGTCCTCGGCCACATGCTCGGCGAAGACGGGCAGAAGATGAGCAAGAGCAAGCGCAACTACAAAGAGCCGGCGGTGATCTTCGACACCTACGGCGCCGATGCGCTCCGCTGGTTTTTCCTCGCCGGACAGCCCCCCTGGTCGGGCATCCGCTACAACGAGCGGGCGATCCGCGAGAGCGTGCCGGAATTTCTTCTGCGGCTCTGGAACGTCTATTCGTTCTTCGTGATCTACGCGCGGATCGACGGCTTCGACCCCGCCACGCTGCTCGACGCTCCCGGCAGCCTCGACCATGCCGACCTGCAGAAGGCCCGCGGCTATCGCCCGGTGGCCGAGCGGGGCGAGCTCGACCGCTGGATGCTCTCGGAGCTCAACGCCGCGGCGCGGGAGATGGTTGAAAGGCTCGACGCCTTCGATCATTTCGGCGCGGCCGGCCGGCTCTCCGCCCTCGTGGATGCGGTGAGCAACTGGTATGTGCGGCGGAGCCGCGACCGCTTCTGGGCCGCCGGGAAGGCCGACGCGGGCCCCGAGGGCAATCCCGAGAAGCTCGACGCCTATTGGACGCTCTACGAGACGCTCCTCACGATCGCCCGACTCGCGGCGCCGTTCGTGCCCTTCGTCTCCGAGGCGATCTGGCGCAACCTCGCCTTCGCCGGCTTCGACGGGAAGGCTCCGGAGAGCGTCCACCTCACCGACTATCCCGCCGGCGTCGAGGCCCTCATCGACCGCGATCTCGTCCGGCGGATGGCGCTCGTCCGCGATGTCTCGTCGCTCGGCCGGGCGGCGCGGGCCGCCGAGAAGCTGAAGGTCCGCCAGCCGCTCTCGAAGGTGGAGGTGATCCTCGCCGAGGCATCTCCCGCCGACGCGGCCTGGCTCGCCTCGCACGCCGACCTCGTCTGCGACGAGCTCAACGTGAAGCAGTTTGAGATCTGCCGCGAGCCCGACCGCTACATCACGCGGGCCGTGCTCCCCGACCTCAAGAAGCTCGGACCGCGGCTGGGCAAGAATCTGCCGAAGGCCCGCGACGCGATCGCGAAGGCCGACGCCGCCTTGCTGCTCGCGGCGCTCCAGCGCGACGGCCGCGCCGCAATCGCGCTCCCCGGCGGCAGCGAGGTGGTCGTCGAGAAGGACGACGTTCTCATCCGCACGACGGCCAAGGAGGGCTGGGCCGCGGCCGAGAGCCCGCTCGCCGTCGTCGTGGTTGCAAGCGGGCTCACGCCGGAACTCATCGCCGAGGGGCTCGTCCGCGAGGTCGTGCACGCCGTGCAGTCGCAGCGGAAGACGCTCGACCTCGAGTTCACCGATCGGATCGACCTCGCCTTCGACACGAGTTCAACCGAGTTGAAGGCCGCCCTGGAAAAGCATCTCGACTACGTCGCCGGCGAGACGCTCGCCGCGTCGGCCACGTTTGGCACGCTCGCCGGCGGCACGAGCGAATCCCTCGACCTCGACGGCCACCCACTCACGATCACCCTCCGGAAACGGTAACTACAACGGTAGGACGGGCTTCAGCCTGTGAGCTTTTGTGACAGGCTGAAGCCCGTCCTACTTATCGACTCATGCCCCTCCGACTCGCCATCCTCCTCTCCGGTTCCGGCCGCACGCTCGAAAACCTGCTCGACCACATCGCGGCGGGCAGGCTGCCGGCGTCGGTGGAGATCGTCGTCTCCAATCGGGGCAATGTCCGCGGTGTCGACGTGGCGCGGCGGGCCGGCCTGCCGACCCACGTGCTCCCGCGGGGCAACGCCCCGCTCGCCGCCTGGAGCAACGCGATCTTCAACGCCTGCCGTACCGTGAACGCCGATCTCGTCGTGATGGCGGGCTTTCTGCAGCTCGTCGAGATCCCCGCCGACTTCGCCGGCCGCGTGATCAACATCCACCCCGCCCTACTTCCAGCCTTCGGCGGCAAGGGATTTCACGGGATGCATGTCCACCGCGCGGTGCTCGAGCGGGGCTGCACCGTTTCGGGCTGCACGGTGCACCTCGTCGACAACGAGTACGATCATGGGAAGATTCTCTTGCAGAAGACCGTGCCCGTGCTGCCCGACGACACTCCCGACTCGCTCGCCGCGCGGGTCTTCGCGGCCGAATGCCACGCCCTCCCCGAGGCGATCGCCCGCTTCGCCCGAGAAAGGAACGACCCATGACCCGCTCCATCGGAAACATCGTCGCCGATTCGCTGCAGCTCTCGGTCGGCTATGCGGAGCGGCTCCTGAAGGGCATTCCCGCCGATCGGTTCGCCCGGTTCGCCGAGGTGGGCGGAGCGATGGTCGAGTCGAACCATCCCGCCTTCGTCATCGGCCACCTCAGCCTCTATGCCCCGAAGATCCTGCAGCAGATCGGCCACCCCGCCCCGTCGGTGCCCGACCAGTTCGAGGTGCGGTTTTCCAAAGATGCCAAGTGCGCGGACGATCCTGACGGCGACCTCTACCCGTCGATGGAGGAGATCATTTCTTTCTTCCTCGAAGGCCATCGGATGGTCGCCGGCGCCCTGCGCAGCACGCCCGACGACGTCTTTCAGCAGCCGAATCCCGCCACGGGCCGGATGAAGGAACTCTTCCCCACGATCGGCTCGGTGCAGACCTTCTATTGCGGCGGCCACATGATGATGCACTTGGGCCAGCTGAGCGCCTGGCGCCGCATGGAAGGCCTCGGCGCCGCCTGACCGCCAATGATCAATTCGTCTGCCTCAGCGTCTCGAGCCAGGCAACGAGATCGACGAGATCCTGGGCGGAGAGCGTGACCGCGAGATCGGCCGGCATCAGCGACACCGGCTGCTTGACGAGCTCCTCCACTTCGCCGGCGGCGACGGTCGTGTCGATGCCGTCCGGCCCGCGGATGACGATCTCCTCCGGCGACTGCGAGACGAGCAATCCCGTGAAGCTGCGACCGTCGTCGAGGATGGCCGTCCAGGTCTCGTAGTTGTGGCTGATCGCGGCGGACGGCGCGAGGATCGCCTCGTAGAGCGCCGGCCGCGAAAGCTTGGCGCCGATGCCGGAGAGGGCCGGGCCCACGGCCTTCCCTTCGCCGCCGACCACGTGGCACTTCGCGCAGGTGCCCGCGCCGGCAAACACGAGCTTGCCGCGGGCCGGATCGCCGGAACGGTACACGAGCTCCGCGATCGGTGGCAGCTTCTCGCCCCCCTTCGCCTTGGGCATCGGCAGGACGCCGTTCGCCGCCGCCTTCACGTCGGGCCAGCCGGTTGACGCGACCGCGATCGCCGCCACCTGCAAAAGCGGACCGGCGAGTTCGCCCCCCTTCGCCATGGCCACGAGATCGAGTGCGCCCTGCCGCGATCGGGCGAGCGCCCGCACCGCCGCCGGCTTGAGCTCGGGCTTCGCACCCGCATCGGCGAGAACCTGTTTCACGACCGCGAGAGCTGCCGCCGAGCCACGGATGCCGAGCGCATTGAGCAGCCGCAGCGCTGCCGGATCCGCCTGAGCAATCGCCGTGGCGACGGCCTCGCGCGAGCCCGATTCGACCGCCGCGCCGGCGGCAAACGAGGCCAGTTGCTCCGTCGTGCCTTCCGCGGCCGCCAGCTTCACGACATCGTCGCGCCGCGAGGCCAGCCCGAATCGCTGCACGATCTCGACGAACCGCTGCGTCCCGGCGGCGAAGTCGGCAGCCTGTTCGATCTTCGCCGCGAACTTTTCATCCGTGCCCTGCGATGCGTCGAGCCGCGTCACGAGCTCGGGCAGGATCACGCGGAATTTCTCCTCCGGCGCGGCAAACGACACCACGAGCGGCCGCACCGCCGCCGCCACCTGCTGCCGGTCTTGGAAGTCGAGCGCACGCACGAGCGCCAGCGACTCGGCCGTGCCCACGGAGACGTCTCCGATCGCCTCGCAGATCAGCTGCGGCGAGATCGCGGCCCGACTCCGCCACACCACCTCGCGGCCTGGGGGCGTCTTCCAGTTGCCGCCAACTAGTTTCAGCCATGCGGCCAGGCGGCCGTCCCAGTGGTTTTGTCCCGCGAGCCCGGATGGACCATCGGCGCCGATGCCGAGCGCCTCGATTTCCCAGCGGTCGCCGCCAGCATGGCGGGCCGCGAGCGCGGCCCAGGCCCGATCCGCCCGTTCGCCGGCAAAGCCCTTGAGCGCGATCGCCGCCTCCCGCCGCACCGATGCAGCGGGATCGGCCGAAAGTTTTTCCACGAGCGCGAGCACGTCGCCCTTCGTGAGCCGGCACATGCGCAGCGCGACGGCGCGCAGGTTTTCATCTTGATCGGTCGCGAGCCGCTTGATCCACGCCTCCGACTGCCCGGGCAGCATCCCGGCGGCCCAGGCCAGCCGGGCCTTGAGCCACGGTTCGCGGGCTGATTCGAAGGCCTCCAGGACCGCCGGCCCCGCCGCTGCGGGCTCGCGTTCGAGCCGTTCGAGGGCGATGGCCCGCGTGCAGTGGTTGCCGCTCGCCAGCGCCGCGATCGCCCCGGCGATCGTCTTCGTTTCGACGGCGGGCACCCGCCACGCCTGCCCCTCTGGAGCGATCCGATAGATCCGCCCCTTTTCCGTGTCTCCCATCGCGTGGCCGCCCACGCCGGGGTCGTGCCAGTCGGCCACGATGAGCGAGCCATCCGGCGCCACGCAGACATCGCTCGGGCGGAACCAGCGGTCGGCCGAGCCGTCCGCGAGCGACTCGCTCGTCGCCGTGTAGCCGGCGCCGGCGGGCTTCACGTGATACGACCGCACGACGCTCGGCCCGGCATCGCAGTGGATCAGGGCGCCGCGGTATTTGCCCGGCAGGAGCGCCCCCTCGTAGACGCAGATGCCGGTCGGCGAGCCGGCGCCCGTCTGCAGGAGGTTCGGCACCACGCCGGGATCGTTTTGGTGCCAGTGCTGCAGCGGCGTCTCGGACTCGATGTTGGCACGGTCAGCCCGCCAGCCGGCGCCCGTGCGCTCGTCGACGTAGCCATAGTTGCCATACTCCATCACGAAGTTGATCCGCACGCCGCGGTTGCCGTCGTCGTCGTTGTCGCTCTGCCAGAGGCCACCGAACGAATCGACCGCGACCTCGTAGTTGTTGCGGAAGTTGTGGCCGACCACCTCGAAATCGCTGCCGTCGGGCCGGCACCGAAACACCATCCCCTGCCGCCAGGGTTTGCCGGAATCGTTGACGACGTTGCCGAAACGATCGCTGACGGGGTTGCCGTCCTTGTCGTGGACGGCCTTGCCGGTGTTGCCAAAGTTGAAGTACCAGCGGCCGTCGGGGCCGACGACGAAGGCGTGCACGGAATGGTCGTGTTGCGGGACCCCGATCTTCGTGAAGAGAAGCTCACGCCGATCGGCCTTGAGGTCGCCGTCGTCGTCGTGGAAGACGAATACGTTCGGAGCGCACGAGACGATCACCTTGCGGCCGGGCCCCTCGCCGAGCACGCAGATGCCGAGCGCCGAATCGACGTCGCGGCCCTGGTGAAACACCGTCTGCTTGTCGGCCTTGCCGTCGCCATCGGTATCTTCGAGCACGAGGATCCGATCTCCCTCTTTCCTGGTCTCCTGCTTGCCGCGGTAGTTGATCACCTCGCAGACCCACACCCTTCCCCGCGCATCGACGTCGATGTCGGACGGGCTCGAGAGCAGCGGTTCGGCGGCGAAGAGCGTGGCCTCGAGGCCGTCGGGCAGCGCGAGCGATTGCTCGGGGGAGGCGGCACCCGTGACGCTCGGCGAGCCGCCCTCTTCGGCAGGGCACGGCCAGCAGGCGAGGACCAGAAGCGGCAGCAGGAAACAGGCTCGCGCATTCATGCAGACGCTCCTCTGGCTGGAATCACGGGCGAGATGAATCAAACCGTTTATGATATTCGGCTGGTCATCGACCGCCAAAACGACGCGGCTGAAACCCATCTTTCGCGAGTCTCGACCGCCACCGTCGCCGCGCCCCGCGACCGCGCCACGTCGAGGGCCTGATCGACCAGTGCGGTCGCGATGCCGCGGCGGCGGGCCTGAGGGTGAACGAGCAGCCATGCGATCGAAAACCGCCTCGGCTCGCGGTCGCCCGCCTCCACGACGGCCACCAATCCAAGCGGCTGGGAGGGCGCGGCCTTCGACATCGCCAGCCACGCATGCACCTGGCGGCCTGGCCGGCTCACGAGCTCGGCGGCGATTCCCGCCGGCGCGAACGCCGCCTCGTCGGCGTCAGCCTCCGCCCGACAGGCCTCGACAAGCGCGAAGACCGCCGCCGCATCCGCCCCCGGCTCAAACGGCCGCACATCGACCGCGGCGCAACGCCCCGCGCCGATCCTGTGACCCGCTTCCACATCGAGCGAGTGAAAGACGATGTGCATGGCAGACTACTTTATCGGCCTGCTCTCAGCGGCTCTTTACGGCACGATCGCGATGCACGACGGCATCTTCACCGTCGCCGGTTCGCCGACGGCCGCGAGCTTGCCGGTCTCGCGGTCGATCCGGAAGACCGCGAGATTGTCCCCCGGCATGTTTGCACAGACTAGCAGGCTTCCGTCCGGGGTAATCGCCAGGTTTTGCGGACCGCGACCGCGGCTCGGCACGATCTCGACGAGCGTGAGCAGGCCGTCGGCACCGATCGCAAAGGCCGCGATGCTGTCGTGGCCGCGATTGGTACCGTAGAGAAACCGACCGTCGGGCGTGATCTTCAAGTCGGCGGTGTAGGTCTTGCCCTTGAAGTCGGGCGGCAGCGTGGAAATCACCTGCCGTTCCACGAGCCGGCCGGTGGCCGAGTCGAAATCGTAGGTGGCGACGGTGTTGTCGAGCTCGTTGATCGCGTAGAGCCGACGGCCGTCGGGATGAAACGCGAGGTGCCGCGGGCCCGCGCCCGGCTTCGTCTTCACGAGCGGCGGATCGTTGGCGACGAGCCGGCCCGCGACCGCATCGAGCCGGTAGGCAAAGATGGCGTCGGCGCCGAGGTCGGCCGCGTAGGCAAATTGCGGGCGGACTTCCGCCGCGGGCGCTGGAACGAACGCATGCGGATGCGGGGCTTCCTGCCGTCCGGGATCGGCCCCCTTGCCTTCGTGGCGCATGGTCACGGGGTCGCCCGCGAGGCTGCCGTCGGCGGCGAGGGGCAGCGCGGCCACCGTCGCGCCGTTGTAGTGGGCAAGGAGAAGCGCGCGGCCCGATGGATCGGACGCCACGTAGCAGGTGACCGGGCCCTTGGCCGGCCTGCGGCCGAGCGGCTCGAGCTTGCCGTTGCGGTCGGCGATCCGCCAGGCAATGACTTCCTCGGTGTCGGCCGCGCCAAATTTTTTGGCGGTGAGCGAATAGAGGGTGCGGCGGTCAGGGGAGAGCGTCAGGAAGAAGCCGTTGGGGCAGTCCCTCGTGACTGCCGCGGGCGCAAGCTTGCCCGTCGCCGGGTCGAGATGAAAAGCCTGGATGCCGCCGGCTTGATCCGCGGCAAACATCGTGACGAAAACGACCAGCGGGACTGACGGGGGCATCAGGGCCTCCAAACAAAGTGAAACCCGCCCATCCTACCCGGTCGAACAAAAAAAGAACGCAATCTCCCTGATGAGAAGCCGGTAGCGATAGCGAGGGGGTGACGCCGACCAACAGCATTCGGTCATTTCCCCACAACCGCGTCGAGCGACACCACCCCGCTGTCGGCTGAGGTGCGCCCCGGCGGCGTGCTCGATTTCGAATTCGAGATCAAGTGACTCCGCCGCCCGGGACGGGACGTTGACGAATTGGGATACGTGTGTATAGCATAGAGGGCTCGGGACACCAGTTTACGGAGTCAGCCATGAGTCCAGCGAAGGAGTCGATGCTCGACATCATCGGGCGGCAACCGGACGACAGCACCTATGACGAGATCCTGCGGGAGCTGGCATTCGCACGAATGGTCCAGCGCGGCCTCGATGATGCCGCCGCCGGCCGCACGCATTCCGCCGAGAAGGTGGCCGAGGCAATCGAATCGTGGCGGAAGTAAGGTGGACTTTCGAGGCGATGCGATGCCTCGAGGAGATTCACGGATATATCGCGGCCGATAATCCGCGGGCTGCTTTTGAAGTCGTGCGGGGCATCTTTGCCAAAGCTCAGCATCTCTGCGAGCATCCGCGGCTCGGCCAGCGGTATGAGCCCATCGCCGACCGGGAGATCCGGGAAACCTTCTACGGCCACTACCGAATCGCATACCTCATTGTGAACGAGACGCGGATCGAGGTGCTCGGTGTGTTCCATGCAAGTATGGATATCGAGCGGTATCTCCACTGACCGCTGTCGGTGAGGTTCACCCTGGCGGCGTGCTCGATTTCGAAAAAAGGTGCCAGCCACCAAATCTGGGCGAAATGCCTGGATGCTGATGGCGATCGTCATCCCCGCTCGCTTCCGCGAGGGGCTTTTGGGAACGGGTCCCCGGGGCTTTTTGTTGGGGTGGTGTACCGACCGGCAAGAAGCCCCCTGCGGAAGCAGGGGAATGACGCTCTACTTCAGTCACAAAGCGATTGAAATCTGTCACGAAACGATCATAATCGTGACCGCAGGAAGCCCGACACCGTGCAAAACCGCGAACGACGTAGCCGATTGCTCGATTTGATCCGCATCCGCGGGTTTGCGTCGCTCGATGAACTCGTCCGCGAACTGGGCGTTTCGGAATCGACCGTTCGCCGCGACCTCGACGCGCTCGAGGAACAGGGGCGGGCGAAGCGGACGCACGGCGGCGTGCTCTACGCCGGCGGCATGCCGCGGATCGGCGAATTCGACGAACGCCAGCCGGCCAACTGGGCCGCCAAGCGGGCGATCGCCGCGAAGGCCGTGGAGGCCATCGGTGACGGCGAGACCGTGTTGCTCGACGGCGGCACGACCACCTATGAGGTGGCCCGGCTGCTCGTGGGCCGCTCGCTGCAGGTCGTCACCAACAGCCTGCCCGTCGCCAACCTCTTCGCGTCGGAATCGCGCACCGATCTCGTGTTGCTCGGCGGCTACGTGTCGCCCCGGACTGGCGTCTGCCTGGGCCCGTATGCCAACGAATTGCTCGGCCGCCTGCACGTCACGACGACCGTGCTCTCGGCGGCCGGCATCGCCGAGGAGGGGCTCTTCAACGCCCACCTGCTGCTCGCCGAGACCGAGCAGGCGATGCTCGCGGCCGCGGGCCGCGTGATCGTCGTCGCCGACAGCTCGAAGTTTGGCCGCAAGAGCCTCACGCTCGTCTCCGGTCTCGACAGCATCGACGTGCTCGTCTCGGACGAGGGACTCACGCCGCACTGGCGGTCGGCCATCTCCGCCGCTGACGTCACGCTCGTCATCGCCCCGCTGCCGTCCTCCGACTGAAAAGCCCTTCACGCCCCGCACGTCATTCCGATACAACCCAGTCCGCAACCCCAATCCCCCGGAGCACTCTCTGATGGCCAAAAAGTCGCGCTCGCCCGCAACCCCCTCGCTCGCCCAGCTGAAGGAGGAGATCTGCGACATCGGCCGCCGCATCTACAACAAGGGGTTTGCGGCCGGCAACGACGGCAACATTTCCTACCGTCTCGGGCCCAACAAGGTGCTCTGCACGCCGACGATGATCTCGAAGGGCTTCATGACGCCCGCCGACCTCTGCATCGTTGACATGGAGGGCAACCAGATCTCAGGCAAGCGCCGCCGGTCGAGCGAGATCCTGCTGCACCTCACGATCATGAAGGAGCGGCCCGACATCCGCAGCGTGGTGCACTGCCATCCACCCCACGCCACCGCGTTCGCCGTCGCCCGCGAGCCGATCCCGCAGTGCGTGCTGCCCGAGGTCGAGATCTTCCTCGGCGACACGCCGATCACGGTCTACGAAACGCCCGGCAATCAGAAGTTCGCCGACACCGTGAAGCCCTTCGTCAAGGACTGCAGCGTGATGCTGCTCGCCAACCACGGCACGGTGAGCTTCGGCGAGACGGTGGAGAAGGCCTACTGGTGGACCGAGATCCTCGACGCCTACTGCCGGATCCTCATGCTTGCGAAGCAGCTCGGCAACGTCGAATACCTCTCGGCGCAGAAGTCGTTCGAGCTGCTCGACCTCAAGCAGAAGTGGGGCTTCACGGACCCGCGTCTGGAAGACGCCCACGCCGACTGCGACATCGGCGCCAACGACGTCTTCAAGTCGAGCTGGAAGGAGACGGGCGTGGTCCGCCGCGCCTTCAAGGCCCCGCCGCCGATGAAGCGCGCCCGCAAGCCGGCCAAGAAAAAGTAGACCGCTTCGTCCCGAAGCGGATCCCCTCCAGATCCGCTTGCGGAGCAAGCGGTCTACTGTCGCCGGACCGCGAGCGCCGCCGGCGCGAGCCCCCAGATCCGCGCCGTCTTGTCCCACGAGCCGCTCGCGAGTGTGGCGCCGTTTGGCGCAAACGCCACGGCCCAGGCCTCGTCCGCGTGGCCGCGAAGCACCATCAGCTGCCGGCCGGTCGCCGCGTCCCACAGATGCACGCCGCCATCGGCCGACGCCGCCGCCACGCGGCTCGAGTCGGGCGACCAATCGACCTTCCAGAGCTTCGCGGCGGCGCCCCGCAGCACCAGCGGCTCGCGCGAGCGGCCGAGCGGCCAGATCCGCGCCGTTTCATCCGACGAGACCGTCGCCAGCGCCGAGCCATCGGGCGCGAACGCAAGCCAGTTGACCTGCTTGCCATGCCCGGAAAGCTCCTCGACCGAGCCGTCGCCGATCGAAAAGATCCGCACGACGCCGTCCTCGCACGCGGTGGCCGCCCGCAAGCCGTCGGGCGAAAACGCAGCGGCAAAGACGCGCCGCGGATGACGAAACCGCGAGATCTCCCTCCGCGTGCCGACATCCCACACCCGCGCCGTGTGGTCGCTGGACGCGGTGAGGAGCCGCCCGCCGTCGGCGGAAAACATGGCCGAGTGCACCCGCTTGTCGTGTGCCTCGGCTCCCTCGAGCCGCGCCACCTCCGCGAGGCTGTCGGCCTCGTAAGCGAGGAGGACCACCCCCTTGTCGCAGGCCGCGGCGAGCGCGAGGCCGTCGCGCGAGAAGGCAACGCCGTTCACGCGGCCTGCATCAAGATCCTTCCGCGCGCGCGGCCGGCAGGTGGCGGCGTCCCAGACCGCGACCATGCCGTCGGCCGAGCCGATGGCCAGGTGGCTTCCCAAGCGATCGAAGGCGACGGCGAGCACGCGGTCTTGCGCCGGCATGACCGGATCGCCATCGGCAAGGTCCCAGATCCGCGCCGTCGCGTCGGCCGACGCCGTCAGGAACCGCTCTCCTTGCGGCAGCGCTGCGACCGCCCAGATCCAGTCCTGATGGCCGCGCAGCCGCCGCACCTCGCGACCGTCGGCCGTGCTCCAGATCCGCAGGAGCGAGTCGCCGGCCGCCGTGGCGACGAGCCGGCCATCGCCGGAGAATGCGACGGCATTCACGCGCTCCGGGTGTTTCAACGTGGCGATCGGCGCGAGGCTCGACGCGTCCCAGAGCCGGGCGGTGGCGTCTTGCGAGGCGGTCGCGAGCCGCGTGCCGTCGCGTGAGAAGGCCACCGAGAAGACCCGCTGCCCGTGCCCTTCGAGCCGCCCCTCCTCCTCTCCAGTCGAGAGATTCCAGAGCCGCACCGTCGTGTCGAGCGATGCGGTCGCCATCCGCGCGCCATCCCCCGTGATCGCCACGGAATAGACCGTCCCTTCGTGGCCGGGGAAGACCCGTGTCGTCTGGCGGGTGGCCACGTCCCACAGACGCACCGTCTTATCGCGCGAACCGCTAAGCACGCTGCGGCCATCGGGCGCAAACTCGACCGAGTAGACCGTGCCGGTGTGGCCGCGGAGCGCCGCCAACTGCCGGCCGGTGGCGGTCTCCCAGAGCCGCACCGTCTTGTCGGCCCCGCCCGTGGCGACCATCGCCGCGTCGGGCGAAAACCCGATCCCCCAGACCGCCTTCTCGTGGCCGCGCAGCACGGCGGCCGCATTGCCGCGATCGCCGAGCCGCCAGACCCGCGCGGTGCCGTCGGCGCCGCCCGTCACCGCCCAGCGGCCGTCGGCCGAGACGGCAACGGTCGCGAGTCCGCCGGCATGCCCGGGGAGCATGTCCACCGAATCGTCGAGCATAGCCGTGAGGCAGGCCAGCTCGATCGGCTCCCGCGCGGAGCGATCCATAGTGGCGTGCGACCGCGCGAGGCTGCGGGCTTCCGAGAGCAGCCGCGCCGCGTCTGCCGCATGGCCGTGGTCGATCGCATCGGCCGCGCGGGCCACGGTCGCCACATAAAGCTGATCCTCCGCCGCGCGTCGCTGCGCCACCGACTCCGCGTAGAAGAAGCCGCTCACGACGAGCCCGATGGCCACGGCGGCCGCGATGCCAAAGGCGGCCAGCGCCGCGGCGCGGTGCCGCCGCGCCCAGCGCCGCGCCGATTCGTGCCAGGCCGGCGGCCGCGCCCGCGTCGGCTCGTCGGCGAGCCAGCGGTCGAGGTCGGCCGCAAGCTCCGCGGCGGAGTCATACCGCGCCGCCGGCAACGGCTCGAGGCATTTGCCCACGACCGCCCCGAGGCTGCGGGCGTCGGCCGGCGTGATGCTGCGATCGCGGCCGCAGGCTCGCGCGACGGCCGCCCGACCGCGCTCGCTCCGCGCCGCGATGATCCGCGGCGCGTCGAGCAGCCCCACGACCATCTCCGCCGGCTCGGCCACGAGCAGGTCGCGGAGCACGAGGCCGAGCGCGTAGACATCGGTTCGTGGATCGATCGCCGCGGCGGCATCGCCGGGCACCGCGCCGAGCTGCTCGGGGCTCATGGAGTCGAGCGTACCAAGGAGCTCGCCGGCGGCGGTGCGGGCCACCGTGTCGCCGGCGGTCGCCGCATGCGCGATGCCGAAATCGATCACCTTCGGCTGGCCGTCGGCGCCCACGAGGATGTTGCCGGGCTTCAGATCACGGTGGATCACACCGCTGGCATGCCCATGGGCCACCGCCGCGCACACAAGGCGAAAGAGCGCCACCCGCTCGCGCGTGGAAAGCCCGCGGTCGTCAGCATGCCGCGTGATCGGTAGCGAGTCGGGAATGAACTCCATCACGAGGTAGGGCGCCGCCAGACCATCGCGGACAAGCGTTCCGACCGCATGGATCTGCGCGACGTGCGGATGCCGCAGCCGCGCGAGCACGTCGGCCTCGCGCTCGAACCGCCGCACCGCGGCCGGCGAGACGAGGCCGCCGCGCATGAATTTCACCGCGACCGTCCGGCGCGGCGCCTCCTGCTCCGCCTCGTAGACGCGGCCCATCCCGCCCTCGCCGACGAGCCGCACGATCCGCAGGCCGCCGAGGTCGGTGCCGGCGGGCAATTCCTCGATCTCCTCCGGCACGAAGCCAAATGGATCAGAGGAGCCGGTTAGGTTGTCATGGTGCTCGTCATCCGCCATGGCGGGGAGTCTACCGACCGCACGGCCGAGGGGCATCCGGTAGACTCGTGACTCAACTCGAAACTCAGCGGACGATGGCGATGGAGCCGGAAGACACGGGCGAACAGGAATTGGCCGAATGTTTGGCCCGGCTGGCCGCCGGCGACCTCGCCGCCCGCGACCGGATCATCGAGCTCTGCGCCGGCCGCCTGCGCAGCCTGGCCCACCGGATGCTCCGCCGGTTTCCGAACGTCCGCCGCTGGGACGACACCGACGACGTCTTTCAAAACGCGGCGCTGCGGCTGCACCGCGCACTCGGCCAGCTCGACTCCGCCGCGCCGCGGTCGGTCATGGCCCTGGCGGCGACGCAACTGCATCGGGAGCTCATCGATCTCGCAAGAAAGCACGCCGGCCCCGCCTCGTATGCCGCCAATCACGGGACGAACGTGGTTCGCCACGGCCAGGATCGAGACGACGCGCCGCGGCACGTCGACCGCGCGGCCGATGCCGCCGAGCCGCTCGACCGCTGGGAGGAATTCCACGCGGCCGTGGAGCGGCTGCCTGACGAGAGCCGCGAGGTGTTTCATCTCGTCTGGTATCTCGGCGCCGATCAGAAGACGATCGCCACGCTCGTCGGCTGCTCGGAGCGCACGGTCAAGACCCGCTGGCGCGAGGCCCGCGAGGCGATCCGCACCGCCCTCGACGGCCCACCGGAGTAGGACAGGCTTCAGCCTGTCGAAAGTAGGACAGGCTTCAGCCTGTCGCCCATCTTGACAGGCTGAAGCCTACCCTACTCCTCCTGCTCGAGCGCCCGCAGGATCGTGATCGCCTCTTCAAGCGACGGCGCGTCGTAGCCGCGGACCCGCGACCGGCGGTCGGCCTCGGCCAGCAGCAGCACGTCGAGGAAGTCGGGATGCGCCTCGAGCCGATGGCGGGCACGCAGGCCGAGCGTGTTGTCGGCATGGGCGTGCGCGGTCTCGAGCGATTCGACGAGCCATCGCGTCCGCGGCGTGACGAGGTCGCCGAGCGCCTCGAGCCCCGCCGCCACCTGGTTGCCGCGGTCGATGGCGCGGCCCACCTCGTGGACGAGCGCCGCGGTGAGCAGCTCCTCGTCGAACGGCCGCTCCTCATACACGCGGTCGAAGACCTGCAGCGTGTGATCGAGGGCGTCTCCCTCGGGGTGCTTGAGCGGATCCTGCCGCACGGTGGCGAGCACCCGCACGAGGTCGGCGATCTGGTCGAACCGGTCGCCCGTCAGGTGCGCGAAGCCGACGGGGGCGGGCAGATCGCCGGCCGACGCGCCGGCCGCGTGGGGACCGAGCTCGCGCCGCACCTCGTCGTGCGTCGGCAGATCCTCCTCCGGCACCCAGCCGCGGGTCAGCCGGCGGGCCGCGCGATACCGCGCCCGCTTCGAATCGCCGCCGTGACTCAGAATCCGCGCGGCCTCCTCGGCGATCCGGCGGCGAAGCTTGTCGGCGGCCGTGCCGCCAGGCGGCTCATCGGGACTAGCGGATGTCATGGCTTCGTCTCCTCGCGGTTCGCTTCGGCTCCGAGCGGCCGCCAGCGGATGCCGCGCACTTCGGCCTCGGTCGCATAGGTGGCGATGCCGAGCGGCTTCGACGGCACCACCTCGTCGCGGATCGAGAGCGTGCGGCCAGCGAGCGGCTGATCCACCACCCGCTCGTCGTCGATGAAGCATTCGATCCGCGCGGGCGTCACCTTCACCCGCACGGCATACCAGCGGCCGTTTTTGAAGCTGCGGATCGACGTCGTGTCGTTGCTCGACGCATCGGCACCGTCGATGCTCGAGAGGCCCACCACCGCGCCGCCCCAGCCGCCAACGATGAAGCTGCAGGCGTCGTCGCCCACCGGAAACGTGAGGCCGCAGAAGAAGTCGAAGCCGTCCACGCGGCGGGCCTCGAGCGCGATCTCGTAATCCTGACGCGGCACGTCTTTCGTCCACGTGATGCCGCTCATCTCGGAGCCCCGCGCGATCGCGATCGCGCCGTCGGCGACGGTCACCTCCCCTTCCCCGCCAAACGGCGTTGGCTTCCAGCCGTCGAGCGACCGGCCATCGAAGAGCGGTTTCCAGCCGGCGGCTTCTTCCTCGGCGGCCCCATCACGAGCCGACGAGCCGACGAGCTCCGCGACGAGCGCGTCGGCCCGGTAAACCTTGCGCAGCGCCGCGAGGATGCCCGCCGCGTCGACCGAGACGGCACGGGCCCGCACGTCGTCGTAGGCCAGATCGAGTAGGAGCGACTGGATGTTGCCGTCGAAGATCAGCCCCACGAGCTGCCCCTGCGGATTCACGACGGGGCTGCCGGAATTGCCGCCGATGATGTCGGCCGTGGAGGCGAAGTTGAACGGCGTCGCGAGAAAGTCGGCATCGCGCTGGAGCTCGCCCCGCAGCCGCTGCCACCGCGCGGGCAGGTCGAACGGGGGCGCGTCGTGCATCGCGGCGGCCCGCGCGAAGAGCCCGGCATAGGTGGTGATCGGCGCGACCTGGTGGCCGTCCTGCTCGTAGCCCTTCACGGTGCCGTAGGCGAGCCGGAGCGTGAACGTGGCGTCCGGATAGACGCTCTCGCCGTCGGCGGCGAAGAGGGCCCGCGCGATCTCGGCGTGGGCCTGCCGCTTCACCTCTCCCGCGGTCTCGACGATCTTGCGCAGGCTGCGGGCCTCCTCGTCGATCTCCTTCGCGAGCGCGAGCATCGGATCACGCGAGGCATCGGCCGCCTGCCGGCCGCCGTCGTAGAGCCGCCGCCGATCGTCGTCCGCGGCCGCCGCCGTCGCACGGGCGCCGAGCCGCGTGCCGCGCACGAGCTCCGCCGCCCGTTCGCGCGGCGGCTTCCCGGCGAGCACCCGCACCACCGTCGGATCGTCGGGCCCGAGGCCGGTCGCCAGAAACGTGAGCGAGTCGGCGAGCTTCGCGATCTCGAGCGGATCGTAGAGCGGCTCCGGCGAGAAGAGCTGCTGCTCGAGCGACCCGCGATTCGAGTCGCGGAATTCGCGGAGCCGCTCGCCATTGGGGCGGGCCGACTCCGCGGCGGCCCGCAGGATCGTTCGCGCGTTGGTGAAATACTGGCTGTTGAAGCCGACGGCCCCTTCGAGCAGGTTGTGCCGCAGCGCCACGCGGCCGATCGACGCCTCGGCCTCCTCGATCCGTTCGAAGGGGGAAGGCCCCGGCTGCCGATCGGCGGCCTTCGCCACGAGGTCGCGAAGTCGCGCTTCTTGAGCCCGCTTTCGCGCCATCACGGCCGGATCGAGCAGGCCCGCGAGCACCCCTTCGCGGTTCTTGCGTCCGTTCTGCACGCCGAAGAGATCCCCCATCACCTGCCGCCGCGCCTCCGGCCCCTCGGCCGCGTAGGCGCTGTAGAGAACTTCGAGCCGGTTGAGCACGGCGAGCGAAAACGGCACCTGCCGGTCGCGCTTCACGTCGAGCTCCCGCACGGTGCTCGCGCGGTCGGTGTGGCCGGGATGCCCCGACACGAAGACAAGATCCCCTTCACGCACGCTCGCCGTGCTCCAGACGAGGTGGTGGGGCACCCGCGCCGGCCGGCCGTCTTCATAGGCGCGGAAGAAGCAGGCATCGAGGTTGTAACGCGGAAACTCGAAGTTATCGGCGTCGCCGCCGAAGAACGCGATCTGGTGCTCCGGCGCGAAGACGAGCCGCACGTCGGTGTATTTCTTCAAGCGATAAAGATGGTAGCGGCCGCCCTGATAGAGCGTGACGACGTCGCTCCTGAGCCCCGTGGCCGCGAGCGATTCCTGCTCGATCTCCGCCATCACCTTCCGCCGCGCCGCGAAGGCGTCGTCGGCCTTCATGCCGGGGGGCACGGCCGCCGCCACGCGGGCCGTCACGTCTTCGATCGAGATGAGCACGTTGAGCTCGAGATCGGGGCATCGCAACTCCTCTTCGCGCGACGCGGCGTGAAAGCCGTCGCGATAATAGTTGTGCGTTTCGTCGCCGAGCTTCTGGAGGCTGTCGGCGCCGACGTGGTGGTTGGTGAGCACGAGGCCGTCGGGCGAAACGAACGATCCCGAGCCGCCCGAGTTGAACCGCACGCTCGACTGCTGCAGATGGAGCAGCCATTCGGGCGTGAGACGGGCGCCGCCGAGCGCGCTGGCGTGATCCCGTTCGATCCGCTCGAGCGGCGGCCGGCTGAAGAGCCACATCCCCTCGTCGGCACGCGTGGCCACGGCCACCAGCGCCCAAGCGCACGCCACGAGCACGCCCATCCACCGTCTCGATCGAATCTGCATCGCGCCACTCCACCGCCGTTCGATTCGAGTCGCCGCACCGGCGACCCTGACCCGACTCAGCCTAACAGGCAGCCCCGTAAACCGCTTTGTCCAGAAGCGGCCTACGGGACGCAGGCCGCACCCCCTTGCCAGGGTTGTGTAATTCTGTACACTTCCCGCCAAAGACACCACCCCGCCGCTTCAAGGAGGCCCCACATGCTCGCACGACTGCAGACTTTTTCGATGTTTGGGATCGAGGCGGTGCCGATCGACGTGGAGGTCGATGTCTCGGCCGGGGCGTTGCCGGCGACGGTGCTCGTCGGCCTGCCCGACGCGGCGATCCGCGAGAGCACCCACCGCGTCGCCCGCGCTATGGTCAATTCAGGCTTCAATCGGCCAAACGACCGGATCGTGGTCAACCTCGCCCCGGCCGAACTGCCGAAGCAGGCCGCCACGTTCGACCTGCCGATCACACTCGGGATCCTCGCCGGCAGTGGACAATTCTGCTCCGACCGGTTTCGCGACTACGCCGTGGTGGGCGAACTCTCGCTCGAAGGCTTCACGCGGCCGGCGCGGGGCGCCCTCTCGATGGCGATGGCGGCGGCGCGTCAGCAAAAACTGCGCGGCGTGGTCGTGCCCACGGCGAGCGCCACCGAGGCCGCCGTGGTGGAAGACATCGAGATCATCCCGGTCTCCTCGCTCACCGAGGCGGTGCAATTCTTCTCGGGCGATCTCGACATTCCGCGAACGCCGCCGCGCGTCAACGAATGGTTCGATCGGTTCGCCGCCTACGACATCGATTTCTCCGACGTCCGCGGCCAGGAGGCGGCCAAGCGGGCGATCTGCGTCGCGGCCGCCGGCGGCCATAACGTTTGTATGCTGGGCCCACCCGGCGGCGGCAAGACGATGCTCGCCAAGCGGATCCCGACGATCCTGCCGCAGCTCTCGGCGGCCGAGTCGATCGAGACCACCCGCATCTATAGTGCGCTGGGGCTGATGTCGGCGGGGCAGCCGCTCTTGGCGACCCGCCCCTTCCGCGCCCCGCACCACACGATCTCCGAAGCCGGACTCATCGGCGGCCGGTCGATCCCGATGCCGGGGGAGATTTCGTTGGCGCATAACGGCGTGCTTTTTTTGGACGAGCTCCCGGAATTCAACCGCCGCACGCTGGAGGTGCTCAGGCAGCCGCTCGAGGACGGCACGGTGACGATCAGCCGCGCGAAATCATCGACGCGGTTTCCGGCCGACTTCATGCTCGTCGCCGCATTCAACCCTTGCCCCTGCGGCTACCGGGGCGACCCGCGACGCGCCTGCCAATGCACGACGCCTCAGGTTGAAAAATACATGGGTAAGATCTCGGGGCCGCTGCTCGACCGGATCGACATCCACCTCGAGGTGCCGGCCGTTCCCTTCCGCGAGCTCTCCGCGGCCCGAGCGGGCACGTCGAGCAGCCAAATGCGCGAGGCCGTCTTGGCCGCGCGGCTGCGGCAGGCGGCACGATTCAAAGGAATCAAAACGAGGGCCAATGCCCGGATGTCGAGCCGCGAGATCCGCGAATTCTGCCCGCTTGAGCCCGCGGCCCTCGAGCTCTTGCGGGCCGCGGTGAGCGATTTGGGGCTCTCGGCGCGGGCACACGACAAGGTGCTGCGGGTGGCCCGTACGATCGCCGACCTCGACGCCGCCGAGACGATCGGCTGTGCGCACGTGAGCGAGGCCATCAACTACCGCCTGCTCGACCGCAGCCTCTGGACGTAAGGTTAAAAAGCAGACCGCTTCGTCTCGACAGCAGCGACCGCCATATGCCACGATCTTTCCATCATGACGCTCTCCACTTCCACGCCCGCGCCGCGTTCGCCATACCGATCGGCATCTGAATCGCTTGCCCCGGCCCCCGGGAGCCGCCGGCGGTATCTCCGCGCGGCCTCCGGCCTCGCGCTCCTCGGCGCGGCGGCGCTCTTCATCGACCTGCCGGTGGCGGAATGGTGCAAGGCCGGCCGCGTGCCGAAAGAACTGCTGCGGTTCTTGAATCTCTCCGAGGTGTTTGCCCACTCGGCGGGAGCGACCTGCATTCTGCTGACGGCGCTCTTCCTCGACCGCGGGCTCCGGTTTCCCTCGTTTCGCTGGCCGGCCCTCCGCTGGCCCTCATTCCAGCCGTCGGCCGCCCAGGAGCGGCTTGCGCGGATGATTTGCACGACGGCGACGGGCGGGCTCGCGGTCGATCTGATCAAACTGCTCGTCGACCGCATCCGCCCGCGGGCGGCCGACCTCGGCAGCCAGGCCTCGGCGCTCGGCACGTTCGGCGACGCGGCGCTCGCGGCCGCGTCCGCGAGCCATTCCGACTACAACAGTTTTCCCTCCGGCCACGCCGCGGTGGCGACAGGCCTCGCGGCGGCCCTCGCCTGGAGATACCCGCGGGGGGCCCTGCTCTTCGGCGCGTTTGCCATCAGCGCGGCCTTGCAGCGGGTCGCGACGTCGGCCCACTATCCGAGCGACATCTGTCTCGGGGCCGCCCTCGCGCTCGTGGGCGCCGCGGTTTTTCTTGGCAACATCGCCCCCGAGGAAGCCGCAAACGCCTGAGCCACGACGTGTTTCACGGGTTTTGAGGAGCGGTTGGCGGCGACTGGCCCTTCTTGATAGTCTGTTGCAAGACGAACAACACTTTTGAAGTCCACACCTCAGTCCCCAGCCCGAGTCAAAGATGCCCCCGCAGAAGCGCGCCAAAAAGGTCACGAAGTCGCAGCCCGCAGCCGACGAACCGCTCGAGCAGGCCGAAAAGGCCGCTCCGAAGTCGGCCGGCGGCAAGCGCGTGCTGCTGGTGGACGACGACATCGAGATCATGGAATCGATGCGGACCGTGCTCGAGTCGAAGGGCTATGAGATCCTCGTCGCCCGCGATGGCAACCAGGGCCTCGTGATGGCCGAGAGCGAAAACCCCGACCTCGTCGTGCTCGACATGATGATGCCGAAGCGCAGCGGCTTCCTGGTGCTCGAGCGGCTGCGCCGCAGCCGCCCGGTTCCGATGCGGGTGATCATGATCACCGCGAACGAGGGCAGCCGCCACAAGGCCTATGCGGAAATGCTCGGCGTGGATGACTACATCCGCAAGCCGTTCGCGATGGATCGGCTGCTCGACAGCGTCCAACGGCTGCTCTCCTAAACGCGGCCAAGTCCGCCGCCCTCAGTAGGACAGGCTTCAGCCTGTCGTCTTTATTGCCAGGCTTCAGCCTGTCGCTGCCACTGACAGGCTGAAGCCTGTCCTACTTTCAGCACCCGCGACCGTAATCTAGGCAGGCTGCGCAGCCTTCTCCTGAGATTGACCCGTTTTGGGCCACGCCCTAAATTTCGGCGGTCACCTTTTCAGCCACCGATTTCAGGACGCTTCCTTGTCGCTCCCGCCCAGCAAAGCCGGCTCGCATCCCGCGCATGACGACGCGAAGGAGCGGGTCCGCGATGCGACCGACATCGTGGACTTGGTGGGGACATACATCTCCCTCCGCCGCGCAGGCAAGGCCATGGTGGGGCTCTGCCCCTGGCACGAAGACTCCCGCCCGAGCTTCCAGGTCAACCCGGAACGCCAAACCTTCCGCTGCTGGGTCTGCAACATCGGCGGCGATGTCTTCAACTTCCTGATGCGGATGGAGAAGATCGAGTTTCGCGAGGCGCTCGAGCAGCTCGCCGAGCGGGCCGGCATCCAGCTCGCCAGGGGCCGCGGCCTCCCCATCGACCAGAAGGCGGCTCTCTCCAAGGCGCTCGGCTGGGCGGCTGAACGATTCGCCGATTGCCTCGAGCGATCACCGGAGGCGAAGGCCGCCCGCGAGTATCTCGCCGGCCGCGGCCTGACCAGCGACACGATCAAGCGGTTTCAGCTCGGCTACGCCCCCGCCGGCTGGGATTGGCTCATGCGGCAGGCGTCGGCCGCCGGAATTCCCGTGGAGCATCTCGCGCTCACGGGGCTCGTGGTCGAGCGGCAGGATCGCTCAGGGCATTACGACCGCTTTCGCGACCGCGTCATCTTCCCGATCCGCGACCCGCTCGCGCGGTGCGTCGCCTTTGGTGGGCGGGTGATCCCGGGCGCGTCGGCCGACGGCGCCGCCCCCGGTGCGAAATACATCAACTCCCCCGAGACGCCCGTCTTCTCGAAGAGCTCGATGCTCTACGGCCTCGACACCGCCCGCGAGGCGATGGCCCGCACGCACCGCGCCGTCGTCGTCGAGGGCTACACCGACTGCCTCGCCTGCCGTCAGGCTGGGATCGACGACGTCGTCGCCGTCCTCGGCACCGCGCTCGGCGAGCGGCATTCCAAGCTGCTGCGCCGCTATGCCGACCGGATCGTGCTCGTGCTCGACGGCGACGATGCCGGCCGCCGCCGGGCCGACGAGATCCTCGACGTGATCCTCTCCGAGCCGATCGACCTGCGGATCGCCCGGCTGCCCGCCGGCGTGGACCCCTGCGAATTCGTGCTCGAGCATGGCAAGGACGCCTTCGAGGCGCTCCTCGACGCGGCGGTCGATCCGCTCGAATACCGGATGGACGAGGCGGTGGCAAAGATCGCCGGCCGGCCGGGCGACGATGCGGCGCTCGAGGCGGTGGAGAGCGTGCTCAAGGCCCTCGCCAAAGTCTCGTCGAATTCGCCCCTGAGCCCGTCCCAGCAGCAGCTGCGCGAAGACCAGGTGCTCGGCAGGCTCTCCCGGCGGTTTGGGCTGAGCCGTGATTCGCTGCGGGCCCGGCTCGCCGAATTGCGGGCGGCCCGAACCGCGACGACCGAAGAATCCGCGCCGGCGATTTCCGTCACCAAGCTCCCGGCCTGGGATCGCGAAGTGCTCGAGGTGCTCGTCGGCGTGCCCGACAGCGTGGGGCTGATTGTCCGCGAGGTTCAATCGGCCGAACTCCAAAGCCGCGAAGGGCGGGCCGTGCTCGAGGCCGCCCGGAGACTCCACGACGAGGGCCGCCCTGTCGCGCTCTCCGGACTCCTGCTCGAGATCACCGATCCCGCGCTCCAGAGCCTGCTCGTCGCCGTCGACGATTCCAGCGCCGGCCGCGGCACGGCCGACCCGGCCGCACGACTGCATCATCTCGAGGACGCCCTGCGACGCCGCTCCGCTCAGCGGCAGGCGCATGCGAGCGCCACGGCCCTGAAATCCTCCCGGCTGGATCCCGGCTCGGAGGCTGCGCTCCTGGAACAGCTCGTCGCCCAACGGCGGGCCATCCAGGGCATGACTGGTTCAATGGGGGGCACTTCCGAACCCAAGGATGGGTGAGGGTGCCCGTCTCGTCGCTGCAATCGGTCGTCGTGGCGAAAGCCGCGGCGGATGGAGCGGTGGGCGAGTGACGGTACGATGGCGTAAGGAGACGACTGATGACGAAGCCTCACGGCAAGACGGCGCACGGAACCAACCGCATGAAGGGGATCGCCCACGACCCTGCGGACCACCATGACGCAGACCTGCAGGCGCTGATCGCGGCTGGCCGGGCACAGGGCTACCTGACATTCGATCAGGTCAACGCCTACCTTCCCGACGAGGCGGTGGACCCCGAGAAGATCGACGCGCTGCTCGTCGCGCTCGAGGAACGCGGCATCGATCTGGTCGACACGGCGCCGGAGCCACAAGACGCCCAGGCCGAAGCTCCCGCCGCACCGGTCCAGAAGCCGGTCCAGAAGCCGGCCAAGCCGCGCCGCGACGAGGCGATCACCACGGCGCCCTCCAACGCCGCCAACGACCCGATCCGCATGTATCTGGCGCAGATGGCGGAGATCCCGCTGCTGACGCGGCACGAGGAAATCTCGCTGGCCAAGCGGATCGAGGTGACGCGGAAGCGGTTTCGCCGGGCGATCCTCGGCTGCTCCTATTCCCTGCAGGCCACGGTCGACACGCTCCGCCGCGTGCACGAGGGGAAGCTGCCGTTCGATCGCACCATCAAGGTGTCGCTCACGGAGCGGCTCACGAAGGAGCAGATCCAGTCGCGGATGCCCCACAACCTCGCGACGCTCGATCACCTCATCGCCCAGAGCAAGGACGACTTCCGCCTCTTGATCAGCAAGCGGACGACGGAAGAAGAGGCGCAGGCCGCCCGCACGCGGTTCCGCCGCAACCGGGCCAAGTCGTTGACGCTCGTCGAGGAGCTTTCCCTGCGGACCCGCCGAGTGCAGCCGCTCATGAAGCTGCTCCGCGGCATGTCGAGCCGCATGGACCGGCTGCAGCAGGACCTCCGCGTGATCGCCCACGGCGAAGGCTCGAGCGACGACCGGGCCGACATGCGGAAGGAACTCCGCGACCTGATGCTCTCGACGCTCGAAAGCCCGCGGTCGCTCCGCAAGCGGGTGGCGATGCTCGGCAAGCTGCAGGACGAATACGAGGCCGCCAAGCGGAATCTCTCCGCGGCCAACCTGCGGCTCGTGGTGTCGATCGCGAAGAAGTACCGCAACCGCGGCCTGTCCTTCCTCGACCTCATCCAGGAGGGCAACACGGGCCTGATGCGGGCGGTCGACAAATACGAGTATCGCCGCGGCTTCAAGTTCTCGACCTACGCCACCTGGTGGATTCGGCAGGCGATCACCCGCGCCATCGCCGACCAATCGCGGACGATCCGCATCCCGGTGCACATGATCGACGTGCTGTCGAAGCTTCGCACGACCGCGAAGAAGCTGCTCCATGAATTCGGCCGCGAGCCCACCGTGGAGGAGATCGCCCAGGCGGCCGACGTCGGCCTCGAGGAGGCACGTCGCGTGATCGAGATGGGCCGGCAGCCAATGAGCCTCGACCGGCCCGTCGGCGAGAGCGAAGACGCGAGCTTCAGCGAGTTCGTGGAAGACCACGGCGCCGAGAGCCCGACGCAGGCCACGACCAACGGCCTGCTCAAGGACCGGATCGACTCGCTGCTGAAGACGCTGACCTACCGCGAGCGGGAAATCATCCGCCTGCGTTACGGCCTCACCGACGGCTACACCTACACGCTCGAGGAGGTCGGCCGCATCTTCCGCGTGACGCGGGAGCGGGTGCGGCAGATCGAGGCCAAGGCGGTGAAGAAACTGCAGCATCCGGTCCGCTCGAAGCAGCTCGAGACGTTTCTGAGCGGGGCCACGGGCTGAACGGCTTGGGCTCGCGGGGCGTTCGCGGCCCGGTGGCCTTTTGGTAGACTCGGAGGCCGGCGGATCACTCCGATCCGCCGGCCCTCCGGGAACCTTTCATGGCCCTCGCCGTCACCGCCGATTCGCTCCGCACCCTCCACCGGCTCCACCGCCAGCTCGCCGACCTGCGCGACCGGCTCGCCGCCGGCCCGCGGCAGCTCGCGGCCCGCACGAAGCAGCTGCAGGCGGCCGAGGCGGCCCACGCGGCGGTGCAGGAGGAGATCAAGAAGGCGAAGATGGCCGCCGACCAGAAGCAGCTCCAGTTGCGGTCGGCGGAAACGAAGATCCTCGATCTCGAGGCGAAGCTCAACGCCTGCAAGACCAACCGCGAATACCAGACGCTCAGCGACCAGATCGCCGCCGACAAGATGGCGACCAAGGTGCTCGAGGACGAGATCCTCGAGGCGCTCGAGCGGCTCGATGCCGTCAAGAAGACGCTCGCCCCGGCGGAGGCCGAGATTGCGGCCGTGAAGAAGGCGCTCGCCGAGGCCAAGGCGAAGGTGGACGGCGAAACCTCGGCACTCGAAGCAGAGGTGGCCCGCATCAAGGCCGATCTCGACGCCGCCGAGCAGGAGCTGCCCGCCGACTCGCGAGAAACCTACTCCCGCATCGTGAAGAGCAAGGGCGCCGAGGGCATGGCCGCCGTCGATGGCGAGAGCTGCGGCGGCTGCTACCAGCAGGTCACCGGCAACATGCTCGCCGAGCTTTCCATGGGCAGGGTCGTCGCCTGCCGCAGCTGCGGCTGCCTGCTCTACCTGCCGAAATAGCCCGGCCGCGATCCCGCCCCCGCTCCTTATCCCCGACCGTTTCTGCGTTTTCCCGTTCCCTCCCTCCTGTGCACCGAGATTGATCATGTCTTCCGACCGCATCCCGATGACCCGCGCCGGCTACGACAAGCTCAAGGCCGAGATCGACCATCTCAACACCGTCGAGATGCCGAAGCTGGCCCAGCGCGTGGCCGCCGCCCGCAGCGAGGGCGACCTCAGTGAAAACGCCGAGTATCACGGCGCCCGCGAGAGCCAGGGGATGATGCAGGCGAAGATCAACATGCTCGCCGACAAGCTCGCCCGCGCGGTGATCGTGGAGCGGCCCAAGGAGGCCTCCGACGAGGTGGTGTTTGGCTCCACGATCGTGGTCAAGGACCTCAAGTTCGGTGACGAGGAAATCTTCGTGCTCGTCGGCGCCGGCGAAGAGGACTACGACGCCGGCAAGATCAACGTCGCCAGCCCGCTGGCCCAGGGCCTCCTCGGCCGCAAGGTCGGGGAGAAGGTCTCGATCGACGTGCCGGCCGGCACCATGAAGTTCGAGATCCTCGAAGTGCGCTTCGACGACTAGCTTCACGCAAAACATCGGCATCCTGTCGACTCGACAGGCGGATGCCTGTCCTCAGCTAGTGCTTGGCCGGCTCCGCCGGCTGGTGCTAACCCGGCCCTCCGGGCCTGGCGCTTCATGTATGCGAGGCTTCGGGCGATCCGTGCCCCGGGAGCCGGCGTTGCTGACAAGCGAAGGCAGGATGCCCAAGCGGAGGCGCTCTGGCTAGCGCAGTCAGCATCGAGCGAGCGAAGGGCATGGATGCCCGAAGCGAGCGTCCGGCGACGGGGTACGGGTCGGCCGAAGCCGGCCGCGTTGGCTACGGTTCAGTGACGCCCTCCCAGAGGGCGCTGCCGATCCGCACGAGCGTGGCGCCTTCGAGGATCGCCGCCTCGAAGTCTTCGCTCATCCCCATCGAGAGATCGTCAAGCACGCATGCTGTTCCGACCTGCTGCTGCAAGGCGTCGCGCATCTCGCGGAGCCGCGCAAACTGCCTCCGGGCCGTCTCCGCCGCGGCCGGCCCCTCGGGAACGCTCGCCATGCCCATCAGGCCGCGCAGCCGCACGTGCTCGAGCTTGCAGGCCGCCTCCACGAGCGGCGGCACCTCGGCTTCAGCGAGGCCGGTGCGGGCCGGATCGCCGGCGAGATTCACCTCCACGAGCACGTCGCAGACTCGGCCGGCCAGGGCCGCCTCTGCATCGAGCGCGTCGAGCAGACGCCGGCTGTCGAGCGAATGGAGCAACGACAAGATCGGGAGCGTGCGGCGGATCTTGTTGCGCTGCAGGTGTCCCACGAGATGCCAGCGCGGCTGCAGGGGGGCATCGGCGAGCGCCTCGGCCTTCTCCCAGAGCGATTGCGGCCGGCTCTCGGCCAGATCGACGCAGCCGCATTCGAGCAGCAGGCGGGTGAGGTCTGCCTGCACGTATTTCGTCACGCCCACGATCCGCACGGCCGCTGGGTCGCGGCCGGCCCTCCGGCAGGCATCCTCGACGCGGCCGCGCACCGCGGCGAGATTTGTCCGCACCTGCGCGCGAATGAGGTCGGGGTCGCCCATGGCGGCGTCAGTCGCTCACTGGATTTCGAGCGTCCGGGCCACGCTGCCATCGGGGCGGACGCGGCCGACGAGGAATTCGCACGAGAGATTGCAACCGAGCACCGTGCGGTTGCGCGGCTGGTCGAGGGCGCGGTAGAGGAGCCACTGCTCGAGCCCGCTCTGCACGCGGAAGCCCGCGGCCTGATGACGGGGGAGATTTTGCCGCGTGTCGGCGACCGTCAACTGCCGCCAGGTGAGCGGCCGGCCGAACCGCGATGGGTCGCAGTCGAGCCAGAGCGGTGCATAGAGCCGCGTGCCAGGTGACGACTGCCGCAGCACGAGCCCCTCGTCGGTTGTTTCCAAGGCACCCCCTGCCGATGCGCACGACCACTCGGGAAGCGCCAGCGGCAGGGCCATCATCCGCATCGTGGTGTCGTAGACGAAGATCTCGCGAGTCTCCTCGGCCCGCTCGGTCTCGAGCGAGGCGGCCGGCGCGAGCGTGCTCTCGATCGCGAGCGGCCCGGAAGGCGGGCTGCCCGCAGGATGGGTCACGGCGTCGGCAAGCAGGATGACGCGATCGCGCGGCAGGATCACGATCTGCCGCTCGAGCTGCAGGCCGCCGGCGAGCGGCGCGGCGATCTCGAGAAACGTCGCCTTGCGGTCCGATTCGAAGCCCGACGCCACCCATGGCCCTTCCACCTCGAGGGGCCGACCACCGACGGTCACCCGCCACTGCCACGGGCCATCGATGAGCAGCCGGTCGCCCGCTGCGATCTCGAGCCGGGGCATGGCCTGACGATGGTCGAGCGCGACCCGCAGGCTGTCGCGGCCCCAGCCCGTTCGCAGGATCGCCTGCCCCGCGTCGGGAGCATGCAGATCGCGCGGCAACAGGCCTCGCTTCTCGGCATCGGCCTTGCCGCTTCGCAGGGCCTTCGCGGTGCGGCGCACCCGCTTGCCGGAATCCGCTTCGGCCGCCGCCAGGAGGGGCGCCGAAAACGCGGCCGGCAGACTCCCCGCGCCCGTCAGGATCCTTCCCTCCGCGCCCAACAGACGAACCGCCATCGACACCGATTGCCGCCAGCGGTCTTCCGTGGCCTCGTTCCACAGCGGCGACGCGCCGGTGGCTGCGGCGATCTCGCGGGCGGCCGTCCACCGCACCACGCGGGCGACCACTGCGGCGGAGCCCGTGCCGCCGGGAAGCGTCACGACGCCCTGATCCGCCACGAGCCGGCCGATCTCCTCTTCAAGCGCCTGTGCGGCGTCTTGCTCGAGGCAGCGGCAGGCTTCGATGTCGCCGAAGAGCCGCGAGAGCGCCACGACGAACCGGGCGGGCGCCGTGTCGCGGGCGGCGAGCACTCCCTGCGCCACGCGGGCCTGCTTCACGAGCCGCTCGAGCAGGCCGCCAGCCGATCCACCGGCGCGACGCGTACGGGCAAGCCATGCGAGCGCCCAGGCCACCGCCTCGCAGGCGAGCCACGGCTCGTTTGCCGCCTGGCCGACGACCGACTCGTCGAGGCACTCGCCGAGCAGCCCTTCGATGAAGGAGATGCCCTGCACGTCGCGGCTGCCGTGGGCGATCTGCCCGGCGAGCCGCCGCAGCCGCTGCCGGACGTCGAGCGATTCGCTCAGCTCGGCGAGCCCACGGATCCGCCGCGCCGCCTCGCGGGCGTTTACCTTGCTCCATTCTTCATGCCGCTTGGCCGGGGCCCGCGGCGTCTTGCTCCGAAGCGGCCGCCCGGAAGGCGTCTCTGCCTGCCGCTCCTCCTGCCGCTCATCCTGCCGCTCTTGGCGCGGCTCCGCCTCGCGGCCGGCGGCCGCCTGCTGCTTCTTCGTGCGGGCCTTGTCTTTCTTCGTCGCGGGCATTGATGGGCATCCATTTCGCGGGCGGGGCGGGCGTCTGAGCGGCGCGGTTCGTCCGGGCCACTCGGGCGCGTTATCGTAGCGGAGGCTCTCACGACCATCCACGGGGTGCCCGATGACCAAGAAGTTGGCTTTTTTCACGACCGCCTCGCTCGCGTTCGCGGTTGCATGTGCCGCCGCCGCCATCGCGGCCGACCGCCACCCGGAACTGAAGCGGCTCTCTCCCGACGAGGAGGTGTGGGTCGATCCGAAGGCGAAGGAAGTGGTCGTTGGCGGCGAGATCGTTCTCGACAAGGGTCCGATCGAGTTCTTCGCCTGCCCGGAGAAGACCAAGGAGCACGAATCGATCATCGCCACGCGGTCCACGGCGCGGCTCGTGCATGCCGCGCTCCTGGCGATCGGCCTCGAGGCCGGCAAGCCGGTGTCGTTCGATCCCGAGTATGCCGCGGCCTCGGGGCCAAGAGTCCGCGTCCGCATGCGCTGGACCGACGCCGACGGCAAACCGCAGGCGACCGACGCCCGACACTGGATCCGCAACACCCGCACCGGCGAACCGCTGGCCGACGACTGGGTGTTCGCCGGCAGCTCATTCTGGACCGACCCGAGCGACGGCAAGGAGTATTACCAGGCCGACGGCGGTGACCTGATCTGCGTCTCGAATTTTCCGTCCGCGATGCTCGACCTGACGATCGAGAGCTCGCAGTCGAACGAGGCGCTGCTCTTCGAAGCCTTCGAAGGCCGCGTGCCGCCACGCGGCACGGCAGTCGAACTCATCCTCTCGCGAGCCCCGTAGGGTAGCCTTCAGGCTGCCAAACGTAGGACAGGCTTCAGCCTGTCAAAAGGCAAAAACCGACAGGCTCAAGCCCGTCCTACACGCGGCAGTGGGCGAGGATCTCGGCGGCCGTGGCGACGTAGCCGGTGTAGAACGGTCCAAACTCGGCGTAGCGGGCGCTCGCCTCGTCGAACCGCATCTTGTAGACGATCTCTTTGAGGAAATCGGGCCGGCGCGCCCAGAGCGTGACGCCCCACTCCCAGTCGTCGAGCCCCACGCTCACGGTGATGAGCTGCGTGACGCGGCCACCGAACGACATGCCGGTGCGGCCGTGCTCGGCCATCAACCGGCTGCGTTCGGCGAAGGGAAGCGTGAACCAGTTCTCACCGACCTCGCGCTTCTTGTTCATCGGATAGAAGCAGGCGTTGGGCCACGGGGGCAGGTCGGGCTCGATGCGGGCCTTGCGCATGGCGTCTTCGCGGGAGGCGTAACCCTGCACCTTCGCCTTATAGGAAGGGCTGTCGGCCACCTCCCCCTCCTCGATGAGCCGCTGGGCATACTGCTCGACGGTGGGCACGTATTCGCTCACCTCGGTGAGGCCCACGAACGAGTAGGTGGGCACGAGGGCCGGACCGAGCGGGCCGGCGAGCAGCCGCTGGTGGACGTCGTCGACGACCATCGGCGACGGGTCCATCGCCATCACGCCGAAGTCGGCCTTGTGGCCGGGCACGATCCAGCCCTGCAGCCGGCGGGGCGCTCCGGCGGCGGCCGGATCGAGCGCGGCGGCGAAGTCGCGGAGGCCCTCGGCGCGGGCGGCGGGGGAAAGCGATGCCAACCGTGCCCGGTCAAACGCGTAGAAGCTGTGCGTCACGTGCCAGCCCTTCGCGGGCTCGAGCGAGACCTCGGCAGACTCGTGCGCGGCGGGGGCGTGCGGGGCGGCCGGCCTTTGGGCCGGTGGGTGGGCGGCGGGCTGCATCGCGGGCTGGTCTCCTGGAATGATGCTCGAATGATGATGGAATCATGAAAACGCTGGAGTCTACGTCGCCCCGCGGAGCTTTCCCAGCCGCTCGCCTGTCCAAGCCACCGGTTTCCACGATAAGATGGAATGGTGGTGAAAAGCCCGTCGCAAACCCGCACGGGCGATAGGCACGGCGGCACTAGAAACAGGGGATCTCGACCATGGGACAGGCAATCGTCGATCCGCAGGAACTGCGCCGGTTTGCGGCCCGGCTGCGGCACTTCAGCGAGGAAGTGATGAGCCAGATGCAGAACGTGCAGCGGCAGCTCGCCGCCCTCGGCACCACCTGGCGCGACCAGGAGCACAAGAAGTTCGAGGAGGAATTCGCGCAGCAGCTCAACACGTTCGGCCGGTTCGTGCAGTCAACCGGCGAATACGTGCCCTACCTGATCCGCAAGGCCGAGCGGGTCGAGGAATACCAGCAGCAAGGCTAAGGGCAGGAATGTCATCACAAGCCGACGTCAAATCGCTCGACACGCTGTCGTTCGTGAAGGCGGCGCTCGCCTCCTATGCCCACGAGACGGGGCAGGCGATTGCCGAAGTGGAGCTCGAGGGCCGCCGCGCCGTCGACTACATCACGGTCGACATGGCCGCCCACTGGAAGGCGGAGGTGCGGCGCTGCAATGACCTGGTGAACCACGCCATCAAGGATCTCGAGCACTGCAAGGCCTTCAAGAAGGTGGGCGACAACACGCCCTCCTGCGTCGAGGAGAAGAAAAACCTCGAGAAGGCGCGGGCCAAGCTGGCGAACGCCGAGCGCAAGGCGGAGGCGGTGCGCCGCTGGACGCCGGTGGTGCTGCAGCAGTTTCGCGAGACGTGCGTGCGGCTCGTGCACTTCCGCGAGGTGATCGACGTCGATTGCCCGAAGGCCATCGCGCGGGTCGAGCGGATGCTCAAGTCGCTCGACGCCTACCGCGAGATGTCGTCGCCCCGGCCGTCGACCGCCGATGGCACCGGCGGCACGGCATCGGTGACCCGGCAGAACAACGAGGAGCCGGCGGCCACAGAGGCAAAGCCCGCGGGGGATGCCGCCGCTCCGGGAACATCCGCCTCCGCTCCGGAAGGATCCGCCTCCGCTCCGGGAGCTTCCGCATGAAACACTTCGACCTATCCAGCGGCGCAGCCAAGATGGCGCTCTCGCTCAAGCAGCTCGACATCAAGTGGGAGTCGGCCAAGGAGACTTGGAACGACGCCACGAGCAAGGCGTTTCACAAGGAGCACATCGAGCCGCTCCTGCCCGACGTCAAGCAGACGCTCGAGGCCGTCGGCCGGCTGGCCGAGGTGCTCGCCCGCGCCGCCCGCGACGTGGCCGAAGGCTCCGATTACTAGACCGCCCCACTGGCCCGCCCCCGCCCCACACCTTCGCATGGCCACCACCTCGCCCCCCGAAGCCGACGCAGCGCCGATCGGCGAACACCCCGCCGCGAACGACAACGGTCCCGGGGCCTACAGCCGCGAATTGCTCCGCAGCCAGATCGAGCTCTTGCGGAGCGAGTCGGCCGTTCGGGCCAAGCTTGAAAAAGAGATCTCCGCCGAGCACGAGGCCGAGCGAAAGGCCACGCGCACCGAGGCCGAGCAGAAGACCGTGGCGACCAACGATCGCTACGCCCGCGAGATCGAGGCGACGAAGCAGGAATACAAGGCGCTGCTGCAAAAGATCGCTGCCCAGGCGGCCGCTGATCAGCAGAAGCTCGACGAACAGCGAAAGACCGTCGGCGGCACGATCGCCCGAACGTGCGACAAGCAGTCGCGGCAGCTCCAGGAAGACGACCAATTCGAGGAGGGCTCGTTCAAGGAGGTCTACAAGGAGAAGCGGAAGGACCCGGTCAAGATCTTCATGAAGGCCGAGAAGGAGCTCGGTCGCACGCTCGGCCAGATCGACGCGGCCGATGCCGACACGGCGAAGGCGCTCAAGGCATGGGGCGTGAGCGTGGCCGCGCCGGCGGAGCCTGGTGAAGGGGGCGAAGCGGGCGATGACGCCGCCGCGCTGCCGAGCGGCGCGGAGATCCTCACCTTCCTCGAACAACTCCGCGCGGCGGTGGTCGAGCAGGCCAAGGCGCTCGTCGGGCTCAAGGCGGCCAAGTCGGCCTTCGCCGGCGGCACGGTCGGCGCGGCAGTGGTCCTTCCACTCCTGGTCGCGATCGGCGCGGCCGCGGGGGCCTTCTTCGGCGTGCCGGGCGAAATCCAAACGAAGGCGATCGCCGCCGCCGTGGCGGGTCTCGTGCTGGCCGGCGGCGGCATCGGTGGCGGCCTCTGGTTCGTGGGCCGCAAGAAGAAGCAGGCGCGGGAACAGGCGGTCGCGCTCCGCACCGACCTCGAACGGGATCTCGCGACGGCTCGTCGGGGCCTCGCGGCCGCGGGTGAATTCATCAAAACCCGCCGCGACGACCAGATCGCGGCGATCGACGAGAAGTTCAAGCGGCAGGTGGAGGAGCGGAAGGCTCTCCTGCAGACGCGGCTCGCCGAGATCGCGACGAAGCGCGAGAAGCAGACGGCCGACCTCGAGGCCAAGTATCAGGCGGCCACGGCCGCGATCCTGCAGCGGCGCGACAGCGGCAAGGACGCGACCGACAAGAAATACCCGCCGCGGATCGCCGCGCTCTCGACGAGCCTCAAGGAGGATCTCGACAAGATCCTGCAGCACCGCGACGCGCGGCTCGCGGCCGCCGATGCCCGCCGCGACGAGCGGTGGACGCAGATGACCGACCGCTGGCGCGAGGTTCGCACCGCGACGGCCGCGGCCTATGCGGAGGCCAACCGGATCGACGCCGACGCCTTCCGCAGTTGGGACGACCTCTCCCGCGAAGACGTCGCCCTGCCGGCGGTGCCCCCGCCGGGATTGCGGTTCGGCTCGCAGGCCCTCTCGCTCGAGAAGCTGCC
>JBIIQM010000070.1:0-16910 GCA_044342075.1 Pirellulales bacterium | reverse complement strand
TGGGCCTGGGCTTCGTGGTCGGCAGCCTCGGCGTCGCCAACACCGTCACGATGAACGTGCTCGAAAAGAAGCGCACCCTCGGGCTCCTGCGGACGGTCGGCATGACGGGCGGCCAGGTCACCCGGATGGTGGTGCTCGAAAGCCTGCTGCTCGGAATCTCCGGGGCATTGATCGGCCTGCTCGGCGGCCTCGTGACGGCCGTCTTCATCCAGCTGGCGAGCCAGCCGCTGCTCGGCCATCCGATCCGCCCCTCGTTTCGCCCCGGTGTGGTCGCGGCCAACATGGCCGCGGCGATCGTGATCACGATGCTCGCTGCCTGGCTGCCCGCCCGCCGCGCCGCCCGGCTCGATCTGCTCGAGGCGATCTCGGCGGAGTGATCGGTCGCGCGGCCTGCCACGCCCGTCCGCACGAAGTGTCTCCCCGTGCGCAGCCGGCCAATCGCGGCCCGATGGCGAACTGAGGCCATCCCACCGCCGCCGCGATACCGTCTCCTGAGCCGACGCCGGAGCCGGTTCATCCACGAGTGAGGCGTTTCGACCATGCAGACAGCGCCACAGGTTTCCTTCGACGACATTCCCCTCGACGAGGCCGTTCGCGAGGCCGCCCTGCGGCACATCGACGGGCTGGAATCGGTCTACGAGCGGATCACGGGCTGCCACGTGGTGATCGCCCAGCCTCATCGCCACAAGCGGGAGGGGCGGCTCTATTCGGTTCGCATCAATCTCGTGGTGCCGGGCGGCGAGATCGTCGTCAACCGCAATCATCCTCTCGACCATGCCCACGAGGACGTCTACGTGGCGATGCGGGATTCGTTCGATGCCGCACGGCGGCAGCTCGAAGACCACGTGCGCCACCTACGGGGCGCGGTGAAGCCGCATGCGCCGCGGGCCATCGGCCGTGTGACGCAGGTCTTTCCGCTGCAGGGCTACGGCTTCCTCGCCACCCCCGACGGCCGCGAGATCTATTTCCACCAGCACGCGATCAGCGAGCACGACTTCCGCATGCTCGAAATCGGCTCGGAGGTTCACTTCAGCGAGGAGGAAGGGGACCAGGGGCCACAGGCTGCGCACGTCCAACTCGTGCATCCCCACACCCACGCCGCCCGCCGCGGTCACGTTTGAAAGCCATCCATCCCGGAGACATGAATCCATGACACTCACCACCGCCGTCACCGCAGCCGACGTTTCGATTCCGGCGCTCGCGGCCTCGGGGAGCCCGATCAGCCTGCCGGGGCGGCTCGCGCTGCCTGAAACCGCGCACGGCCTCGTCCTCTTCGCGCACGGCAGCGGGTCGAGCCGGCTGAGCCCGCGCAATCAGTTCGTCGCCGGCATGCTCCACGAATCATGGCTCGGCACGCTGCTCTTCGACCTGCTCACCGAGCGGGAAAGTTACGACCGCGTCAACGTCTTCGACATCGGCCTCCTCGCCGAGCGGCTCGCCGCCGCGATCCGGTTCGTGGCCGGCCGCGAACAGACGGCGGCCCTGCCGCTGGGGCTCTTCGGCGCGAGCACGGGGGCCGCGGCGGCGCTCGTGGCCGCGGCGCACGAGCCGCGGGTGAAGGCGGTCGTCTCGCGCGGCGGGCGGCCCGACATGGCCGGCGGGGCGCTCTCCCGCATGACCGCCCCCACGCTCTTGATCGTGGGGGGGCACGACGAGGAGGTGCTCGCGCTCAACCAGCTCGCCTACGAGCAGATCACGGCCGAGAAGCAACTCGCCGTCGTGCCAGGGGCCACGCACCTCTTCGAGGAGCCGGGCACGCTCGAGGAAGCGGCGCGGCTGGCCGCGGAATGGTTTGCCAGGCACCTGAGGAGCCCATCATGAACCAGCTCTTCTTCACCGATCGAGACCATGCCGGCTGGATGCTCGTGGAGCGGCTCCGCCAGCGTGGCTTCGCGGGCACGGAAAAGCCCCTCGTGCTCGCGATCCCGCGAGGCGGCGTGGAGGTGGGCGCGGCCCTGGCCCGCGGCCTCGGCGCCGAGCTCGATGTCGTGCTTTCCCGCAAACTGCGATCGCCGCACCAGCCGGAGCTCGCCCTGGGCGCCGTTTCCGAATCGGGGGAGGTCTACCTCAATCACTTCGCCAGCGCCGTCACCGACGCAGGCGACGCCTACATCGAGGCGGAGCGAAAGCGGCAGATGGAGGAGATCGACCGCCGCAAGGCGATGTTTCGCGCGGTCCGGCCGCAGGCGCCGATCAAGGGCCGCTCGGTGATCGTGACCGACGACGGCATCGCCACGGGCGCCACGATGATCGCGGCCCTCCACACCGTGCGGGCAGCGGGGGCGAAGGAAATCATCGTCGCGTTGCCCGTGGGCGCCCCCGATCGGCTCGATGCGATCCGCCCGCTCTGCGACCGGATCGAATGCCTGCTCGAACCGATCGACTTCTGGGCCGTGGGGCAGTTCTACCGCAACTTCGAGCAGGTGAGCGACGAACGGGTCGTGGAGCTTCTCCGCGACTTCGGCTCGCCCGCGACGAAATGGGAACGCGACGTGGCGTAATGAAAAGTAGGACAGGCTTCAGCCTGTCGCAAAATCCGACAGGCTGAAGCCCGTCCTACCCCTTGATCACACCCAGCGGCCGCAGGCGGGCGACTTTTGTCGAGAGCCCGGCGCGATGGACGACGTCCACGACGATGTCGACGTCCTTGTAGGCGAGCGGCTGCTCCTCCGCGAGCCCCTCGAGGCTGCGGCTGCGGGCCACGACGCCGCTTTTCGCGAGCTCGTCGCGGATGTTGCGTCCCTTGGCCGCCTTCGTGGCGGCCGTCCTCGAGAGGCAGCGGCCGGCGCCGTGGCAGGTGGTGCCGAATGACCGCTCGAGCGCCCGCGGGCCGCCGAGCAGCACCCAGCTCGCGCGGCCCATGTCGCCCGGAATGATCACCGGCTGGCCGATGTCGCGGTAGCGGAGCGGGATGTCGTGATGGCCGGCCGGGAAGGCGCGGGTGGCCCCCTTGCGATGCACGCAGACGGGCTTGCGTGATCCAGCCACGTCGTGCTCCTCGATCTTCGCGATGTTGTGCGCGACGTCGTAGACGAGCTCCATGCCGAGCGACTCCCACGGCTTCGCAAACACGCGGGCAAACACCTCGCGCACCTGCCACATGAGCAGTTGCCGATTGCAGAAGGCGTAGTTGGCCGCGGCCCGCATCGCGCCGAGGTAGTGCCGGCCCTCCGGGCTTTCGACCGGCGCGCAGACAAGCTGCCGATCGGGCAGCGCGATGCCGTATTTGGCAGGCGCGTCGCGGAGGGCCTTGAGGGCGTCGTCGCAGACCTGGTAGCCGAGGCCGCGCGATCCCGAATGGATGAGCACGCAGATCTGGCCGGCGTGGAGGCCGAAGCGGGCCGCGGCCACGGGATCCTCGATGCGGTCGACCACCTGCACCTCGATGAAGTGGTTGCCGGCGCCCACGGTGCCGCACTGGTCGTTGCCGCGGGCGAGGGCCCGGTCGCTCACGAGCTCGGGGCGGGCCTCGTCGATGCAGCCCTCGGCCTCGGTGCAGGCGATGTCGTCGTTGGTGGCGAAGCCGCGGCCGCGGAGATAGCCCACCCCCTCCTGCATGAGCACGCGGAGTTCGGCCGGAGAGAAGATGTGATTGCCCCCCTGCCCCACGCCCACGGGAATGTCGCGGATCAATTGGTTGACGAGCTGCACGAGGATCGGCTGCACGTCGGCCAGCTCGAGGTTCGTGCGAATGAGCCGCACGCCGCAGTTGATGTCGTAGCCAACGCCGCCGGGCGAGACGACGCCGCCGGCCGCGGGGTCGGTCGCGCAGACGCCACCGATGCAGAAGCCGTAGCCCCAGTGGATGTCGGGCATCGCGAGGCTCGCCGACTGGATGCCGGGCAGGAAGGCGACGTTGGCCACCTGCTCGGGCGCCCGGTCGCTCCGCAGGTGCGCGATCAGCCGCTCGTCGGCGAAGATGAGCCCGTCGACGAGCATCCCGGGCTTGTAAGACTTCGGGATGCGGTAGCAGCAGTCATCGACCCGTTCGAGCGGGCCGGTGAACGAACGGTCGCCGGCGGGGCTGGTGTCGGTGACTTGCATGGGCATCTGTCAGCTTGCTCGCTCATATGTCGACGATCAACGTGGCCTGCCAGCCTCCGGGAACCTCGCGCACGTCGAGCTCGTGCTGCGTGATCGCCTTGATCTCGTGGGCAAGTGTATGCACGGCCGGATCGTACCGCTCGCCTCGGGCCGTGGCCGTGAGCCCGCGATCGTGGACAGCCACGTCAAACTCACGGAAGAGCAGCCGGTCGATCTCGAAGGCGGCGTGCAGTTCGCCGAGCCAGTCGAGCAGGAGATAGGCCGGATCGTTGCCGGCGATAGAAAACGACCGGGAGACCCGCGGCCGAATCTGGGCGATGTCGCCGGCGATGATCTCGAAGAATCCCTCGGCCGCCTCGGCGAGGAGCGCGGAGAGCGAGGTTGCCTCGACGCGGAGGCCCATGTCGGCGGTGTGCTCAAAAACTTCGTGCATGGCGTGGTCGTGGGCCATGATACGGTGCGGCAGGAGGGCGGCGCGGCAGGCGGTTTTTCCCAAAGGACCAGGCCGCGATCGGTCGAAACTGAAAGCGTTTACGGGGGCCTATGGGGCGATGGACAATTCCGGCAATCAAGACCTCGCGGCACTCGTGCAGCGGCTGGCGTCGGCCAGCGCCGACGAGCGGGCCGATGCGGCCGAAGCCCTCTGCCGTGCCGGCGAGGCGGCTTCCGCGGCGGCGGTCGATCTCGTGCGTGCCTGCGGCGATGCCGACGACCGCGTTCGCGAGTGGGCCGCGGCCGCCCTCGAGGAGCTCGGACCTCCGCCACCGGATGCGACGACAAGCTTGGCCGAGCTTGCCGGGTCGAGTGATCCGCTCACGGCCTACTGGGCCGTGACGCTGCTCGGGCGAACTGGGGCGAGTGCGGCATCTGCGGCAACATTACTGGCTGGCTTGGTGGATGCGGCCTCCGACATGGCCGTGCGGCAGCGAGCGGCCTGGGCCCTGGGAAAGATCGGCCCTGGGGCGAGTGCGGCCCGCGATGCCCTCACGCGGGCCGCGGGCAATTCCGACCCGCGGCTGGCCCGGTTGGCGACCGAGGCGCTCGCCCTCGTCGGCGGCTGATCGTTGGCTGACCGTCACTCCCCGGGGCTTTGTGCCCGGCCGAGGTGAATCTTTGCCGGGTCAGCCCCACGCGGCAGCCGATAAGAGGGGCGGAGGAAACGGCGTGGGGGGCGCTCAGCGAATGGCCCGGGTTCTCGTCGCGGTCATGGCGGTCTGCGCCTGGCTCGTCGGCGGCGCCATGCCCATGGCGCGGGCGGCCGGCCCGATCGTCAAGCCGTGGGACGGCGTCCTCATCGCCAGCTTCAACATCCAGGTCTTCGGCGAGTCGAAGATGGCGAAGGCCCACGTCGTCGAGGTGCTCGCGCGGGTCGTTCGCAATTTCGACATCGTCGCGATCCAGGAGGTGCGGGCGAAGTCGGATTCGATCATCCCCGATTTTGTCCGTGCCGTGAACGCCGACGGCAGCCGCTACCACTACGTCATCGGCCCGCGGCAGGGCCGCACCGTGAGCAAGGAGCAATATGCGTTCGTCTATGACACGAACCGCATCGAGGTCGATCCTTCGTCGGTGGGCATCGTGCCCGATCCGGGGGGCAGGCTCCATCGTCCGCCGATGCACGCCCGGTTTCGCACGCGGATCAACCCGGCCGAGATGGCGTTTACGTTTTGGCTCGTTGACATCCACACCGACCCCGACGAGGTGCCGCAGGAGCTCGACGCGCTCACCGACGTCTTCCGTGGGATGCAGGCGGCCCGCCCCGACGAAGACGACGTGATCCTCCTCGGCGATCTCAACGCGGGCCCGCCGCAGTTCAGTTCGCTGCAGCGGATCCCCGGCGTGGGCTGGGCGGTCGCGGGCGTGACGACCAACACCCGCCGTACGAAGACCTACGACAACCTCGTCTTCGCGCGGCCGGCCACGGCGGAATACCTCGGCCTCTGGGGCGTGCTCGATCTGCAGTCCACTTTCGGCCTGCCGCTCGACAATGCGCTCGAGGTATCGGACCACAACCCAGTCTGGGCGGCCTTCCATCCCTGCGAATCGCGGCCAGCCCCCGGCCAGTCATTCCCCGGCATGGCGGGCGCGCCGCCGACCCGCCGCTAGCGGCACCGGATTAGTTAAAAAACTCTTCGAATCCCGAATGCTTGCGGCCCATGCTCGCCAGGATGGCGAACAAGACGGCCGCATTCAGTCCTGACGTAAGCATTCCCGCACTCGCCTCCATCGCCTCGAACGCACGAAATGGAGGCACCAGAACATGCCGGGCCGTTCCCAGCGTCGTGTAGGTGGTGGCCGAGCAGTACAGCGCTTCCTGGAAGCCGTCGAAGGGCCCGCATTGCCAGAGTACACAGGCCCACAGCGTGACCTGAATGAAGCTCGACGCGGCGATGAACACGGTCGCCGCCAGGAGCGAGGGCACGAGGAGCGTGGCGCCGCTGGCCTTGGACAACGGTCCTCGCTTCAGCCAGACCTGCGACTTCAGGATCAGAAACATGAAGAAGGCATGAATCGTCAGGCTCACCCCGACGAGCAAGACACCGACCAGGATCACGAGCGCTGATTCGCCTTCAAAGACTCCGGGCATGGCTCTGACTGGCCTCCGCGGTGCTTGGGGTCTCCACGCAGACCGGGATACCCTATTGTCCGCCCGACAGGAAACCCCAAAACAAAGGCACACTCCCATGGCCGAGCAGTTCTTCCAATTCACCAACACGCTCGCGCTTCTGGCCTGGATCGCCTTGGTCTTGTTCCCGGGCAAGAAACTGGTTTCGAGCGTGCTCTGCGCCGTGGTCGTGCCCGGCCTTTTGGCTTTGGCCTATGCAAGCGTGATCGGCTGGAAACTCGCTACGAACGGCCCGCCGCCGGGCGACGTCATGACGCTTGCCGGCCTGCGGGAGATCTTCCGTGACGACTGGGTGTTCGCCGCGGCGTGGACGCACTACCTCGCGTTTGACATGGTCGTCGGCGCCTGGATCGCCCGCGACAGCGTCAGCCTCGGGATGCCCTGGTTGCTCCGGACGGTGGCGCTCGTGCTCACGTTCCTGGCCGGGCCAGTAGGGTTTCTCATCCACATTGTCGGCCGCGGCGTTCTGCAGCGCGCCGGGAGCGTCACGCACACCTGACGAGTGTCTCGGCAGACAAGGCTTTCCGGGCGATCTCGTTGGCAAATCGGTGAGCGCGGCGACATCCGCTCCCAGGACTGCTCGCATGGCCTCAGCGACCTTGGCCGTGCTGCCGTGATGAACCGACTTGCAGAGGATCAGGCAGTTGCGGCGTGGCATGCGGGATTCTACGCACAGCCCCGGACGGTGAACCCCACATACAGGGCGAGCACGAGTAGGTGGGCAGGGCTATTTCAGCGGTACGGCTCTCGCTGTCACGTCCTCCGGCTGGAACTCGTTTTCCAGTTCGATGACGCGCAGGCCCGGTTTGGCGAAATCGACCTTCTTCAGATCGACGGCTTGGAGTTTCAGGCCGCCGTAGGTCCGCACGTAGGTTTTCAAGTTCGTGCGGTCATGGGCGACGATCCACTCGGTCGTGTCTGTGCTGACCAGTTGCGCTTCGCCGGTGGACTTCAGGAAGCCCTTCGTGTTCTCCGTCTGGTTGGCCGTGTTCGACTTGATGGCCCCGTCGAAGATGTCAAACGTGTTCAAGATGTGAATGCCGAGATTCACGGTCTCCGGTGCTGTCTTTGCAGGTGCCGCCCAGTGCGAAAACAGCGTGGCTCGGACGAATCGGGAAGGCGGCGTCAGGTCACCGGGCATGCCGATGAAGCCGCTACCTTGGCCGAAGTTCACGACACTGACCAAGCCGAGTTTCTTGTTCGGGACGTTCACTGGCGTCAAGTTCACGAAGTTGCCGAGGTTGATCTGCTGCCAGTCGAAAGGCGGCGAGTTCGTCAGCGAGCCCAATGGGTTCTCGTGTATTCGGAGTTTCCCGCCCACGTACTCAACGATGACCACTTTTCCAGTTGAGTCGCCGATCCAGTAGTGAAGCGGCAAGGCTTGCTTGAACGGCGGGAAGTCCTGCTGGGCCACGTAGGCTGACTTCGTGAGTGCGTCGACGGCCTCTGCGACGTTTGCGCACGTCGACAGCACATAGATGCCGACCTCCCAACTCCCAATGGTCTGGGCGGTCTTGGCGTTGTCCGCCGGGAGGTACTGCGCATATCCCGGGAGATAGAGCATCCCGAGCGCGAGGCCCTTTTCGTTCAGGCCGTCCGCCACGATGTTCAACGCGATGTTGGCGTTCAGCCCGACCACCCCGTGTTTCGTCTGCCACTTAAGGCCCGGTGTGCCGCCCGGAGCCGTACCCACGTAATCGGTGCCGCGGGGGACGATCAGCACCTTGGAGTTGAACGGAAAGCCGAACTCCATGGACCGAAAATAGATGTGTGCACCGTCGCCGGACTTGAGTTGAAAAGCCGTACAGGCGGATGCTATTTGAGCGCCGGACATGACCACGACGAGCAGGGCGGCCACGATTCGCTGGAGAATGGTTTTCATAGGAGGCCGGAGAGTGAAGGCGTGAAGAAAAAATCAGAACAGCCGGCGTAATGATACCCAAAGCCGGCTACTTGAGCGCCGGCAGGCCCCTGCCGGCAGCATCCATGTCCTGCCCCGACGATTCCACCGCGAGGGCTACGTGTATGTGGGCATCCTGCGGGCCGTCGAGCGTGCGAAGGTCCCGCGATGGCCCAAACTGCTCGTCAACCTGCGCGCCAGCCGGGAGACGGAACTGATGAAGCAGGACACAGCCCACCTCGTGCACGCATGGATTGGTAATTCCGAGAAAGTGGCCGAGGATCACTACCTCATGCCGACGGAGGAGGACTTCCTGCACGCCGCCGCCCGCCCCTCGGCAATTCCGACCCTAATTCCGACCCCTTCAACGCACGCCATGGCTCATCAGGAGTCGTCACCAGAAATGCAAACGGCCGCGTCTCCCGGGATTCCGGAAGACGCGGCCGATTGAGTACCCCCACGGGGAGATGAACTACCCGGGAATCACACGGACAAAAAGCGACTCGATGCCTGTGGTGACGCAAATTCCGACGCATCCGGTCTAGCAGATGACCCGGCGCTCGACGAAATCGTGAAGGCGTGGCCCCGGCTACCCGAGGCTATCCGGGCGGCAACGCTGGCGATGGTGCGGGCGGCGCAGCGGTAGGCACCTTATGGGTGTCTACGTCTACAGGTCTACAGAAGCGATTAATGCCCCACCGGCTTATCTACTCCCGCCCTGCTCATTAGGCGCCCAGGCGGTTCGGAGCTCAAGTCCGACAAGATGCTCAATTAGGACACAAAACAAGCCATACGGCGGCGACGACTGCGGGATTGGAACTGGATTACGGCCAACGCCCCTGCCCCGTCTCCGGTGCTGCGAGCAACGCGCGGTCGTGTGCCCCAACTTCATCCGTGAAGGCCACTGCCCGGAGTGCGGAAGTAGCGGGTTAAAGCACCGACTATCGGATACTCTCCGTAGTAGCAGAAAGTGAACTAACTACCGTGACTTTACGGCCTCATTGGTGGGGGCCAGGATTCTGCGGCACAGGTCTCGCATTCGGGAAACTTTCCCGCCGCTCTCAGCAGACAGCTCTGGCACTGGAACCACTACTTCTCCGGTTTGCGTTTCGAAAACGGCTCCTTCATCCGTGATTTTGACCAGCACGCCCTTTATCGGTTTTTCTTCAGCATTCTTTCGCTTCCATTCGTTCGTCTTCGCGAGTGCAAGAAGTGTCTTCGCGTGCCGAGCCGATTCACCGCCGCCATCGACAATCTCCGAAGCCCTCGCGGCTGCGTTCCGGATGTCGAGCGGGGCGCCGTCTAGTTCGGCTTTTTTACCTCGCGCGTCAGCTATGGCCGCGTCAGGAAATACGCGCGCCAGCCGCGAGTCAACCTGTTTCGCGTATGCCAAGACCTCTTTCAGCGTCGCTCGGCCAAGGTGCACGCGAACAACCCCTCCACCACGGCGAAAAGTCAGACAGCAGCCTAGGGACGATTCCGTTGCGGCTGCGGCATTCCCGAGCTTCGGCTCGCTCTTTTGTGAATTGCCAAAAGTATCGAGGTCGTCAGGCACTGACCGCAGTAACTCGTAGGCGTCGGAAGCCGCCGCAGCATCTGCGTAAAGAAAGCCTAGCACGTAGCCGCAGTGACTCCCGGCGACAACTTCACCTCGATAAACGTCGAGTTGCCCCTCTAGATTCGCCGGCGGAAGTTTCTTCGCATTAACCGGCTTTAGATCACTGCAGCACACGCCCTCTCCAAGCTCACCTTTCTGAAAAAGCAGCGATGCCAGGTCCTGTTTGTCCAGCTTTTCGTCCGCAGCAGGTATGGGGTGTCCGCTGGCTTGAGCGCGAGATTGCCGAAGCTCTAGTTCCCATTCTCTCTGTTTCGCCTCTTCTTCCGCCTGCTTTTTTTCATCTTCTTTCGCTTGCTCTATGGCGCGTTTTTCCTGTGCATCCCGAATCGATACCAGCAAGGTGGCAACAGATATTTTTGGGAGCCCCTCAACAACTGCTTGTTGCACGGCAGCCAGATCGCCTTCAGAACGTTCCACGAAATCTTTGGCTAAGGTTGCGCTCAGAGAGGAGGCTTTCCACATCAATGACTGAACATCGATTAGGTGCATTTTCGCCTCGTACTTTTCCAGCCCGTCCTCGGCGGCTAGCGACCGTCCCCATGCTTCTCGAACTTGCATGTGGCAGTCGATCGCATTTCTTAAGAGGATGCGGAGCTCAGGCATGCTCTCCGACTCCGCAGACTCGATAAACACTTTGGTATCTGCGTAGAGTTCCGCTACGGCCTTTTCGTAATCCTTGAAGTCGATGCCGATTTCCGTACGCGCTTCGAGTTTTTTAAGCGACTTCACGATCGCCTTGGCATCGCCAGGGACGTTCTTGTAGCGGTCCCCAATTGGCGGGAAGGGTTCCTGCTCGGCCGCCAAGATGATCGACTGAGCCACAACGACTAATGCAATCGCGGACAGCAGAAGACGACGCATAACTAACCCCCTGATTGTTTTCTCGCCGGCAGATCGCTCATGCCAGCGGTCGGGAAAAATTTACCCGGAGGCAGCCACCCCGCAAAGAGGGGTGTTGCACCTGGGCAGGCGGTCCAGAAGTTGAGGGGGGGGCCTGAAAACCCGGGCTCGCGCGCGTGCGGCGAGTGCATACGGTTTTAAGGCCGGAAGGTTCTAGAGATTTGACCCACGGGGGGGCGTCGCTCATTGCGGCCGGCAACGCGCTCTCTGCGGCACCGGCCTGCCGCAGAGCGTCAAAAAGTTTCGCGCGCTTTATCGCATCGTCGAGAATCTCTGTCAGAACGTCTCTGCGATCTCTGCTTGCGCTTCGAGCATTCCGATGTTGTTTTCGAGCCACTCGTCGCCGTTTTCCGCGATCTGCTTGTCCATCAAGGACTCTAAGTCCTTGCCGCGGTTCGGGTCTATCGGAACCTGAATCTTCCGAAGCCGCTCGCGCAGCCGCGACAACCTCATCCGCAGTTCTTTCATCACTATCCCTCTCGACTCTTTGAACTTGTGCCGGCCCGACCTTGTGATCGTATCGCGGGTGCCGGCCTCCCGGAGTGCGATTTTCCGCGTCATAGGCGATGCCGGCCATGCGTGAGGCACTCCGTCGCGGCGATCGCCTACGGCTGTTGTTGTTCCTCGCTCGCCGCTTTCTTGGCCTGCCGCTCGATGAGGCGTGTCGCCCGCGCCTGCATCGCCTCTACAAACTGCTCGTTCGTCAGTTTGTCGGAAGGGAGGTACAGGTGCCCTGAGGTCAGGTCTGCGCTGGATTCAGGCTCAGCCATCAATGCGGCTCCTGTGGAAGTGTTCTGCACGGGTCCCTGATTGTCTTGGGGTTACCCGCTGTCTGGCGCGTCGCCAGCGTGCGATGGGCGATCCTCCTCGCTGTTGCCTATCGCGTCGCCGTGCTAAGAGGTAGTGCCCCACGAGTCGAGTGACAGCCCCTGATTCCCGTAGAACCGCTTATGGAATTCATGGATTCGCTTTAGTACTCCTCGTCGGACTCGCCTACCTTACGGCATAGAATCGGCATCTGCTCGCTCCTGAACCTGTTTGGAATGGTACTAGATGTGTGGCGGCCTCAAGGTCGCCAGCCGACATCTAGCGGTTACTTCTTTTCGCAACGCGGCCGTGCTGTTCATGCTGCTGCAGTCGATACATGACTTCCCACACCTCGTGCAGCGCGTGCTCGTAGTCGGCCCCGCCGCGGCCTTGGTGGCGGGCAACCTCCGACTTGAAATTGTCGTAGTCCACCTCCTCGCCAAGCCGCTCCAGCACTTCGACCCACGCGGCCTTCGGGACGAACAGGCGGTACGCGTAATCGGCGCTGGGCGAGTCGAGTATCTCACAGTCGCCCAGCAGGTCGCCGAACTCGTTCTGCAGGTCTTCTAGATGCTTCCGCACCCGCGCCCGGATCATCACGCGGTTCCGATCAACGGGCTGCCCGCGTTCGCCCGCCCCCTGCCTCGCGCACACCGCGCTGAAAAAGCCATGCTTGGTGAAGAGCCACATCTGCGATTCCTCCTGCCCGTTTGGTTTTATGCCCCTACTGGGTTTGGCTGCCGATCGTTTAGGCTGCCCACTCGAACTTCTCCGCGTCGAGTTCCTGCTCGCCATTCCACCGATACGCGCACAGGAATCCTCCCTTCGCGACGCTCCAGTCGACGCAGGCAACATTGTCTGCGAGCAGTTTCGGCCGCGGCCCGCGCATCCAGTAGTGACCGATGAAGACCGGCTTTTCGTTGGCCTCGTAGGGCAGTGCTTCATCAATCACCGACTGCGGCAGTGGGAGGTCGCAGGCCACTGCCTCGATTGAGTAGTTCCCGTAGGTCCGACCGGCGGGGCTCTCGAACCAGCGAATGCGCGTCGATGACCGTACGTTTCCATCCTTGTCGGTGATCGTGACACCGGCCGGCAACTTCGCCTCCTTGCCCTTGAGGAGCGTTTCGACGGGACCGAAAAGTTCTCCCCCTTCCAAGCACGCCGAGCGGAGAAAGGCGTCGTCCACGGTTTTCCCTCGAACGTGCCCTGCCATTCGCTCGTCCCAGCAGGCGTGGACTATCCGTAGGCCGTCGAGGTCGAGCCACAGCGGCAGGCCGCGGAACCAATCAAGGTACGACTTGAGTTCCCCGGCCGGCACCTGCCGCATCGTCTCGGCGTGCTGGTGACAGTTGCTTTCGTTGTGCCGGCGTAGGTATGCGCCCGGCGAGTTCGGGTCAGGCGTATGGAAGGCGAGGGCGTTCAGTTCATGGTTGCCCATCACGGCGAAGGCAGCGCCCGAGTCGACCATCGGCCGAACGAGTTCGAGCGTCTCGCGAATTTTTGGCCCTCGGTCGATGAAGTCACCAAGGAAGATCGCATGCCGCTCGGGATGGCGGTAGATGCCGCCCTGCTTCGCATACCCGAGTTGGCCGAGCAATCGCCGGAGGGCGTCTGCGTGGCCGTGAATGTCGCCGATGATGTCGTACATCACTGACTGCCTCGGACGATCGCCCTTAGGCCCTGGACGGTTGGTGGCGTTTCGCCGCGATGAAGCATCGCGTGGCAATTTGGACATACCGGCACGAGGTCATTGACAGGGTCGACCCTGTAGCGACGCCCTACCGAAGAGAGCGGCACGAGGTGATGCACGTGGATGAACCCCTCGCCATGGCGCCCATACACCCGGCTGAAGTCGAAGCGGCATACCGAACACGCCGCCCCATGGTGAGCAATACATTCCTCACGGGCTTCGCGGTGTCGCTCGTAGCGGTTCACGAGGACGCGGACGGCGGCTCCTTCGAGGTACGCCCGGTTTGGCACCCGCTCCTCGCCATCGATGCCCGAGCGGCGCACGTCACGGCCAGAGGCTCCGCGCCAAAGCCCCTCAAATAGTTCGACCGTTTCGGGAGTCAGTTCCCGGAGCGATCGCACCTGCTGGGCATCGACCTGCCCGTTCTCGATCTTCAGACGGTCTTTCGGCGGGGGGCTAAGGAACTGCAGCCGGCGTGCAATCGGGTCGAGCGGTATCTCCCGGGCAGGCTCTTCCGAGCCCTCGATGGCGAGCAGATGATGGGACGCGTGGTACAACTCGCCGCGACGGCCTAGCGCCCGTTCCGCCTCCCGTTGCCCCACAACGTCTCGCACCTCGATCCGCGCGACAAGCAGGAATCGGTGCGTGCCTTTCTCGACATTGACGATCCAAACCGTGTCACCAGACCGCACCTTGCCAAACTGCTCGCTCGCGGCGTGGTCGACCGCCCGCCCGCTCGCTGCATCCTCGAGCGCCATCCTGACCTGATCGGTCTTCCAATACGCCATGTAATCGGCCATCGGCTACCCCCTTCCAGTCAGTAGTACTGCTTGATGTACCCGTAGGCCCGGTCGAAGAGTTCCTGGTCGGCGTGGAGCTTGTATTGCAGCAGGGCCTTCCGCAGGGCCTGTTTCACATCCCGCTCGCCGGCCGTGGACCGCTGCCAGCCGTCGAACCGGACCGGCTTCACGATCGCGTCGATGTCCGCCACCACTCGGGCGACGATAATCGGTGTCTTCTTCGTGCGGACCTCCTCGAAGAGCGCCGTTAGGGCCGCCTTCCCTCGGTCGGCGTCCTCCGGTGCCGGGACCTTCTCGTCGGCCTCCTTCTCGGCCGCGACCGTGTCCTTGGCGAGCGTCAGCAGCGCCTTCAGGAAATCCACGCTCGCGAGCAGCCCATTCTCATGCTTTTCCTTCAGGGCTTCGAGCCGTTCGGCCAGGGCTTTGAACTTCGGATCGCCTGCCCGCTTCCGGAGCCGGTCGGCCAGCTTGATCTCGATCTCCTTGGCCTTCTTCCGGGGGTCGCCCTTGCCCAGCATCTCCTCGAGCAGAGCGCTATCCACCACGATCATGTCGAGGTCGTCCCGGATCGCCTGCACGTGGACGTTCCGGTGGATGAGCTCGATCGTCTTGGCCCCGAGCGAATGCCAGTAGAGTTTTCCTGTTCCCGTGGAGGGCTGGACCGACTCGTAGACGCCAACCAGCCAACGGTAGTCGGTCTCGTGCTGGTCGAGGATGGGATCGGGCGAGAGCGCTTCCCAGACCTTCATCAGGTTCGAGAAGTCGAGTGCGAAGGCGTCCCGGGCCTCGTTGTTCGGCAGACATTCCTGCGCCGCCATCAGGCCCTCGAACCCGGTGAGCGTCCGATCCACCCCCGGGAAATGACCGAGGCACTTCTGGACGAGCGCCGGCAGCTTCCGCTTCAGTTCCTCGAAGTTCTTGACCGCCTGTCGCACGGAAAGGTCGTCGAACTGCAAAGCCTGGGCGACGTCATCGAACACCCCGAGGTAGTCGACGATCAGCCCGTGGGTCTTCGAGTCGGCGTACGTCCGGTTGGTGCGGCAGATGGCTTGCAGGAGGGTGTGGTCCCGGAGCGGCTTGTCGAGGTACATGGCCTGCAGGATCGGCGCGTCGAACCCCGTGAGGAGTTTCGCCGTGACGATCAGCACCTTCAGCGGGTCGGCCGGATCGCGATACCGCTCGAGCAGTTTTTCCTCCTGCTCCCGGTCGCGGTCGTACTTCCGGTACTCCTCGTATTCGGACCCCTTCTTGCCGGTGACGGATATGACGACATCCGAGCACTCCGCAGGCAAAACCTTGTCGAGCTCGGCCTTGTAGAGCAGGCAGGCCTCTTGGTCGAACGTGACCACCATCGCCTTGTGCCCGCTCGGCTCCACCTTCTCGCGGAAGTGGTGAACGATGTCGGAGCAAATCTTCTGGACGCGCTCGGGGGCCTTCACGAGCACGGCCATTCGCGAGACCTGCTTCGACAAGGAATCCCGCTCGAGGTCGGACAGTTCGCCGGTCAGCTTCGCAAACTCCTCCTCGATCGTGGCCGTGTCGATGTGGAGGTCGATCAGCCGCGGCTCGAAGTGCAGCGGTAGGGTGGCGCCGTCGCGGATCGAGTCCTCGAAGCCGTAGCGGGAGAGGTACCCGTGGTGGTCCTCCTCCGATCCAAACGCGGTGAAGGTGTTGCGGGCGGTCTTGTTGATGGGCGTGCCGGTGAGGCCGAACAGGAAGGCGTTCGGCAGCGCGGCCCTCATCTTCCGGCCTAGGTCGCCTTCCTGCGTGCGGTGGGCCTCGTCGACCATGGCGATGATGTTGGCCCGGTCGTTGAGCACCCCGTCTGCCTCGCCGAACTTGAAGATCGTGGTGATGATGATCTTCCGGGTGTCCTGCTTGAGGAGCCGCGCCAGTTCCTCCCGGGAGTCGGCCTTCACGAGGTTGGGGATGTCGCTCGCGTGGAACGTCCCGGAGATCTGCGTGTCGAGGTCGATCCGGTCCACGATCACGAGCACGGTCGGATTCTTCAGCTGCGGCATGCTCCGGAGCTTCTGAGCCGCAAAGACCATGAGCAGCGACTTGCCCGAACCCTGGAAGTGCCAGATGAGGCCCTTCTTGGGGCTGCCGGCGACGACCCGGTTCACGATGAGGTTCGTAGCCTCAAACTGCTGGTAGCGGCAGATGCGCTTGATCCGCCGCTTCTTCGAGTCGGTGGCGAAGAGCGTGAAGTTGGCGAGGATGTCGAGCACCACCGCCGGCTTCATCAGGCTTTTTGTTGCGGCCTCGACGCTCGCGAGCTGGCCGGCAACGGGGAGAGCCTCGTCGAGCCGCCACGGCCCCCAGTCCTTGAGCGGCAGGCGGAGCGAGCCGTACCGCAGGTCCTTGCCCTCGGTAGCCACGCTGAAGACGTTCGAGACGAAGAGCTCCGGTGCGTCGGCCTCGTACCGCTGCACCTGCACGGCGCCGTCCACCCAGCTGACGCTCGAGCGGACGGGCGTCTTGGCCTCGATCACGACGAGCGGGAACCCGTTGACGAGGAGGAC
>JBIIQM010000069.1:0-16970 GCA_044342075.1 Pirellulales bacterium | reverse complement strand
CCCGTGAAGGAGAATGCGATGACGACGAACCGGTTCTGCTCCCGCATGGCGGTGGCGGTGGTGGCTTTTGGGATGGCGACCGTGGCGTATGCGGAGCCGCCTGCCGGGGCGCAGGACCGTCGCGGGCCGCCGTCGCCCGAGCGGATGGTCGAGCACGCGATGACGTTCGACGCCGACGGCGACGGCAAGCTCGACCGCGCGGAGCTCACGAAGTTTGCCGAGGAGATGCAGGCCAGGCGGATGCGGGGCGGCCCCGGTGGGCCTGGTGGCCCGGGGGGCGAGGGCCGCGGCAAGGGCCAGGGGGCGGGCCGTGGACCGGGCCGCAGGGGCCCCGGTGGACCAGCGGGCGATGGCGAGCGGCCGTCGCCGCCGGTGCCGCAGTAGGCGCGCGGCTGTTCGCGGCGGAGGAGCCGGCAGGTATCCTCCGCCGCAGCATGTCCGTCGAATCGTCTCCGCAATCCGAGCCCCTGCCCCCGCGGCCTGCCGAGGCGCACGCGCTCGAGATCGCCCGCGGGCTTTCCGGCGAGCGGATCATCTGCACGACCGTCGGCCGGGCGCAGGCGGCGGTTTCGCTCGCCGCCGAGCGGCCGAGCGCTCGCGTGACCGCCGTGACCGCCGTGACTGCCTGGTTCCTCGATCTCTACCGGCATGACCTCGCCGTCGCGGCCTGGGCCGATCCGCCCGCGGGCCTCGCGGCCGCGTGCGCGGCCGACATGCCGCCCGGTCCCTACGACCTCGCCGTCTTGCCGCTCTCGAAGGATGGCGAGGCGGAGCTCTCCCGCGAGATGATCCAGGCGGCGCTCCAGCAGCTCGCGATCGGCGGCCACCTCGTCGTGGCGATCGACAACGCGAAAGACAAGTGGCTCCACGAGCAATTGACCGAGACGGGGGAGACGGTGCGCGTGCGGCCGGCGGCGGGGCCGAAGCCGGAGACGATCGCCTACATCGTGCAGAAGACCCGCGAGCCGCAGAAGCTCCGCGACTTCAGCTGCGAGTTTGCGTTTCGCGACCGCGAGCGGCTGCTCAAGGCGGTCTCGCGGCCAGGCGTCTTCGCCCATCGGCGGATCGATCCCGGCGCGCGGCATCTGCTCAACGCGGTGGACGTCGCCCCCGAGCTGCGCGTGCTCGACATCGGCTGCGGCTCGGGCTGCGTGGCGATCGGCATCGCGGCACGCGATCCGAGCGTCCACGTCCACGCCTTCGATAGTGCGGCCCGCGCGGTCGAGTGCACGCGGCGCGGCGCGGCGATGAACGACTTGGGCAACATCACCGTCGCGCTCGAAGCCGCGGGGGACGTGCCGGAGCCCGGCACATGGGATCTCGCGCTTGCCAATCCGCCTTACTATGCCGATTTCCGGATCGCCGAGCTCTTCGTCGATTCGGCGCGGCGGGCGCTCGCCCCCGGCGGCACGCTCTTGGTGGTGACGAAACAGCCGTCGTGGTATCTCGAGCACATGCCGGCGACGTGGAACGACGTCGCGCAGGAGTTCGTGAAGAACTACCACATCATCGAGGCGGTCCGGCCGTAGTCTTGAGTAGGACAGCCTTTAGGCTGTCGTCCCTTCAGTCTGCCCTAATTCTGACAGGCTAAAGCCCGTCCTACTTGCCTTCCCCGGCGGGTGCCGAGCCCCTATCCTCTCGGCCCCATGTGCGCGGCTCTCAAACCTGTCCTCCATCTTGCGGCCTGCGTCGCCCTCTGGGGGGCGGTTGCCTGCGGGCAGGATCGGATCGCGCTTCTGCCGCCGATCGACTTCAACCTCGACCAGGATTCGTTTGCCAACGAGCCGCTCTCCGACGCCGATCCCGAGATCGTCGCGCCGAAGCGGAAGGCCGGGCCCCCCTTCGGCTCGTCGGCGCCGTTCACGATCGGCGGCTTCTGGGCGCCGGCCGTCGCCGTGGAGGGTCAGCCGGCGCAGCTCGGCATCAACGCGGAGTATGCGCGGGTGTCGGCACCGCTCGGCGTCCCCGTCGAAGGCAAGCCGATCTGGATCGGGATCGCGAAGTTCGGCCGGCTCGAGCTGGCCACCGACGCCATCCTGCCCGACTCCGGCCAGCCCATCCCCAATCAGCTCTGGCTCGTGGAGACCGGATTCATGCACATTCGTCCGCTCGAAAGCGGTGGCACGCTCGGCGGCACGTTTCTCTTCGGATCGGCGAGCGATCGCCCGTATGCGGCCGGCCGCGATCTCACGCTCATGGCGATCGGCTTCTACAACCGGCCCGCCCGCAACGAGGGCGACGAATGGAGCTTCAGCGTCTTCTATTCGCCGACGTCGCAGCTCCCCTACCCGCTGCCCGGCATTGCGTACGTCTGGCGGCCCGACGAAACGCTCGAGGCGAAGATCGGCGTGCCGCCGGCCATCGAGTGGCGGCCCACGGAAGACTGGACGTTCTCCGCCAACTATTTTCCGCTGGTGAACTTCAACGTCACGGCCCGCCGTCGGCTGGCCGACGGCCTCTTCATGCTGGCCTACTACCGCAGCGACACGGAGATTTACTTCCTCGCCGACCGCCTCCGCGACGACGAACGCTTCTACGTGTTCGACCAGCGGGCGGCCGTGGGGCTGGAGCGGGTGCTGGGGCGGGGCTTCTCGCTCGAGTTTCTCGGGTCGTACCTGTTCGACCGCCAGCTCTTTCAGGGCACGAGCTTCACGTCGGGCCGCACCGATCAAGTGCGGTTCGATCCCGGCCTCGGGCTGTCGCTGCAGTTGCTCTGGCGGCGCTGAGACAGGCTAAAGCCTGTCCTACTCATTCACGTGCACGACCTTCGCGGGCGGGAAGCCGTTGAAGTGGGTGGAGCTCGCGGCCGAGTAGGCGCCGATGTTTTCGCTGTAGAGGTAGTCGCCGATCTCGAGTTCCGGCAGTTGCTCGGCGAGGCTGATCGTGTCGAGGGCGTCGCAGGTGGGGCCGAAGACGGCGCAGATCTGCGGCGTGCCCTTCTTGAAGCTCTTCATGTGGTAGGTGCAGTGGTCGAAGATCACGCCCGAATAGGTGTGATAGACGCCGTCGTCGACGTAATAGCAGAGCTTGTCGTTGCGAAAGGCCTTGCCGATGATCTTCGAGACCGCGTTGCCCGCCGAGGCCACAAGAAACCGCCCCGGCTCCGCGAGGATCTCGATCTCCTTGGGGAAGAGCCGGTCGATCTCGTGGTTGATCTTCTTGGCGAGCGCCGAGAATTTCGGCACCGATTCGTCGTAGGCGGCCGGGAAGCCGCCGCCGATGTCGAGCAGCTTCAGGTTGTAGCCCCGCGACTTGGCCTCGTTGAAGATGCCGGCGCAGAGGTGGAGCGCCTGGATGAAGTTCTGCGGATTCGTGCACTGGCTGCCGACGTGGAACGAAAGCCCCTCAACGACGAGGTCATGCTTGTGGGCGTATTCGATCAGCTCGACGGCCTCGCCGGGCAGGGCGCCAAACTTGCTCGAGAGCTCCACCATCGAGCCCGTGTTGGGCACGCGGAGCCGCAGCGCGAGCCCGGCATGCGGCGCGTGCTTGGCGATCTTCTTCACCTCCTCGTGGTTGTCGTAGGTCACGAGCGGCTTGTAGCGGTCGAGCTCACGCAGCGTCTCGATCGGCTTGATCGGATTGGCGTAGATGATCTTGTCCCAGATGAAGTCCTGGCGGGCCTTCGCCGGCAGGTCCTTGATGTTTTCGTGGACGGTGTGGAATTCCTGCATGCTTGCGACGTCGAAGCTGCCGCCGAGCTCGTAGAAGGTCTTCACGATCGCGGGATCGCTGTTCACCTTCACGGCGTAGTAGATCTGCACGCGGGGAAAGTGCTTGCGGAAGAGTTTGAAGTTCTTCCGCAGCTCGTCATGGTCGACGACGAAAAGCGGCGTGCCGTGCTTCTTGGCGAGCGAAAGGAGCGTTTTTGCGTTCAACGGCCTCAGTCTCCGTCCGTGAGTAGGAAATTCTTGAATTGCCAGGGGTCGGCAGGGTCGATCGCGGGCTGGTTGTAGCCGTGGAAGGCGTTGGAATAGTGCTTGAGCGGCGTCCAGTCGCTCTGCGTCGAGATGAACTTGCCGAGGTAGGGCTTGGCGATCCCGAGCACGTAGTCGTGCGGCAGGTCGTCGGGGAGGTTCACGCCCTTCTCGGGGTTCTCGATCATCCACATGCAGGCGGCCACCACGGAGATCGCCACCTGCATCGTGGTGGCGTTTTGATGCGGCACGAGCCGTCGCGATTCCTCGATCGAGAGGTCGGTGCCGCACCACCACGAGGTGAGCGGGTGGCCCATGACGAGCGCGCCCAGGATGTCGGAGCCGCTGGTGATCTCGTCGGTCATGATGCGGATCCGCGGCTGGAGCTTGTAGTCGTAGCCGCGGAGCTCGTGGAGGCTCGCGATCGCGGCGTCGCACGGGCAGTAGGCATAGTGCACGGTCGGCCGGTAGATCGTCTTGCCTGCGGCGTCGCGCACGGAAAGCTTCTCGGTGATGCTGAAGGCCTCGCCGTGGCGGACCACCATGCCCACGATGTTGTAGTTGGGCACCCAGCTGGCCACGAACGTGTTCATCCCCATGCGGGCCAGGCAGATCTGGCTCTTGGGGCCGTCGGCATGCTCGTAGGCGTAAGGCGGCAACTCCTTCTCGTGCGTGCCCCAGCCCATCTCGGCGGTGGTCGTGCCCTCCTCGCGGAAGCCCTCCACGCTCCAGGTATTCACGAATTCGTCCACTTCCTTGGGGCGGTTCGAGATCTGCGTGTCGCGCTCGCTGCAGTGGATCACCTTCACGCCGAGCTCGTGGGCCAGATGGTTGAAGGCCCGGGTCTTCGCGTGCTCGCGGATCCGCTCGGCCTGCGCGCCGGAAAACTTCTTCTCGTCGAGGCAGGTGGCGGCGATGTCGAGCAGGGCGTGCTTCGTGAAGTGGCTGATGAGGCCGGGATTGGCGCCATGCTCGAGGACGGCCGTGGGGCCGGGCGTCTTCCAGCCGGCGATCATCCGCCGGAGATTCATGTGCCGCCAGTAGAGCGTGAGGTGAGTGGGATGGGCGCCCTTCGAATGCTCGTAGGGATCCCAGAGCTCGACCGACGTGTTGAGGTAGAGCACGCCGTGGTCGTGGCACCACTGCACGATCTCGCAGCAGTCGATGTTCCAGGCGAGGTCGATCAAGAGGTCGCCGGCGGAGACGTGCTTGCCGAGCAGGGAGCCCAGGTTTTCGGGCGTCACCTTGTCGCGGACGAACGTGATGCCGCGGTCGATCCAGGGCTTGAGCGCGTGGTCGTTCGGCTCGAAGTCGAGGATCGTGATGTTCTTGGGGGAGACCTTGATGTGGTCGAGGAGGATCGGGAGCGTGCAGCGGGCGACGGCGCCGAAGCCGACGAAGAGAATGCGCTTGTTGAACGACACCATCGTGGGGTTTGAGTCCTCGAGTCCTGCGGGAAAAAACCGGACTGGGAAGTATATCGAGAGCAAATACGATTGTGGTGTGGTGCCGGTTCGGGGGCGGCAAAAGTCGGTCGCTGCGCGACTCCTCCGGATTGTCGCGGTGGCCCTCGAAGACTCGGTCCAAATGCTCCTCGAGCTTCCGCCGACCCCCTCACCTACCGTTCTCGGTTTTCCGGAGGCGGACGGCGGCGCCGTCGGTCACCTGGTCGGCCGGGTATTCGATCACCTGTTCGCCGCCGGCAAGGCCCGAGAGCACCTCGGCCCAGCGGTCGCCGCGGCGGCCGCTCGTCACCGCCACGAGCCGGGCGCGGCCCTCCTCCACGACAAACACCGCCTCGCCATTTTCGCGGCGAAACAGGGCCGAGAGCGGCACGAGCACCGCGTCCTTTACCTCGTCGACGGTGATCCGGGCCTCCACGCGGAAGTCGTCGCCGAGCGTCGGCCGCTCCGCGGGGGGCGAGTCGAAGTCGAGGATCACGTTCACCCGCTGCTCCTCGACGCCGAGGGGAGACACTTTCATGAAGCCGCGCGGCTCGACCGTCCGCACGTGGGCCGCGAGCGGTGCCGCGCCGCCCCAGGCCGTGATCTCGGCGCGGTCGCCCGGCTTCACCTTCACGGCGTCTTCCGAGACGAGGTCGATCACGATCTCGAGCTCCGTCGGGTCGCCCACCTCCACGAGCGCCGCCCCCGCCGCGACCACGGCGCTGCTCTCTTGGAAGATTCGCAGGAGCCGGCCATCCACCGGCGACCGCAGGTCCATGCGCCAGTCGGCGCTTGCCTCGGCCTTCGCGCCGGCGCTGGCGGGCTTCGTGCGCACGAGCGCCGCCTCCGCCATCGCGAGTTCGTATTCGGTGATCATCACCTGGTATTCGGCCGCCTTCACCTCCTCGACCGCCGTCCTCCAGGCTCGCTCGGCCTTGTCGAGGTCTTCGTGCGAGACCGCCTTCGAGGGGAAGAGTTCGCGGGCGCGGTCGAGGTCGGCCTGCGTGTATTCGAGCTGCACCTTCGCGCGGGCCAGCTCCGGATCGGCCCGCTTGCGGGCGGCCCGGGCGGCCTCGACGCGGGCCTCCGCCTCGGCGAGCGCGCGGGGGTCGAGCAGCGAGGGATCGGTCGGCTCGATCGTGACGAGCAGCGTCTTCCCGGCCTCCACCGTGTCGCCGGCGTCGAGCTCCACGCGGCTCGTGCGGCCTGCCAGCGGCGCCGACACCACATACCGCTCCTTGATCCGCGTCACGCCGTCGTCGCCCACCGTGACGTCGAGCCCGCCGCGGGTGACCTCGCGCACCTCCACCGTCACCGGCTCGGGCTGAAAGCCCCAGACGATCGCCCCCGCCACCGCGGCGAGCACCGCGATCGCAAGCAGCCGCGCCGGCAGTCGTGAGGCAGTCATCGGTGGTCGTCCCATCAGTCTTTGGCCTTGAGGACGGCCACGAGGTCGAGCCGATCGAGCGACCGTCTCACAACGAGCGCCGCCGCGAGGGCCGCGGCGAAAACCGTCGCGGCGGCGATGGCGTAGGTGCGACGGTGCACGACCACCGGGATGCGAAACAGCTCCGTATCGTAGCCCCAGGTCGTGACGATCACGAATCCGAGGCCCATCACAAGCCCCAGCGGCACCGCCGCGAGCGTGAGCAGCGCCTGCTCGCCCAGCATGATCGCCGACACTTCCGCGCGGGTGTAGCCGAGCACCCGCAGGCTGGCGAGATCCCGTGACCGCTCGGCCACGCTCTGCCGCGCCGTCGTCGCCACCACGCCGCAGGCGATCACCGCGGCGAAGAGCGTGTTCACCGACCGCATGCGGAGGAGCGTTCGCGCGATCGTCTCGCGAAACGTCCGCAGCTGCACGTCGCGGGCGACGAAGCCCGCCACGTGGGGCGTGTCGGCGAGCCGGCGGTCGAGGTCGGCGGCCCGCGCCGAATCCACGGCGAGGAAGGCGCCGGAGACGGTGTCACCCTCGCCGAGCAGCCGCCGGAGCGTGTCGAGGTGGAGGTAGGCCGCGGTGCCCACCATGTCGTCGATCGTGCCGACGATCCGGAGCCGCGCCTTCGGCCGCCGCATCTCGAGCACGTCGACCTCGATCTCGTCGCCGGGCTTCGCGCCGAGCAGTTCGGCGAGCTTCGCGCTGACCACGAGCCCGTCGCGGCGCGGCGCGTGCACCCGGCCATGGCGGTCGATGATGCGAAAGAGGGCGGCCCCGTCGGCGAGGCCGAGGATCTCCTGCCGCCGCTGGCGGTGGCCGGACGTGAGCGTGGCCGAAACCACCCGAAAGGGCTCGACGGCCGCCACGCCGGGCAGCCGCGCGAATTCGCGAAGGGCCCGGGAGGCGGCCGGCTCGACGAGCGCCACCGAGCGGTCGAACCGTTGCACCTGCGTGAACTGAAAGTCCCCGAGATCGCGGACGGCATCTCCCACGAACATGCCGAGCACCATCACGCCCGCGCCCATCGCGATGCCGAGAATGGAGAGCGTGGTCGCCACGGGGCGTCGCTCCAAGTGCCGGATCACCATCCGCATCGTGAGCGGCACCATCGGCGCAAGCCCGAGCCGCTCGATGATCGCCGGGCGGTAGCGGCCCGGCGGCTCCGGCTGCATGGCGGCGGCCGGCTTCACCGCCATCGCGCGGCCCACCGTCTGCACGACGCCGAGCAACGCCGCGGCGGCCGCGATCGCCACCGAGAAGACCACGACGCCCCGATCGACCTCGAATCGCAGAATCGGGAAGCGGAAGAAGCCCGAGTAGATCGCCGTCAACTGCTGGCCGAGCACCCAGCCGCCGGCCACGCCGAGGGTGGCTCCCACCGCCACGACCGCGGCGGCGAGCTTGAGAAAGTGCCAGCCGATCTCGCGGGGCGTGTAGCCGAAGGCCGCGAGCGTGGCGATCTGCTCCCGCTGCGTGCCGACGAGCCGCGAGAGCACCAGGTGCATCAGGATCGCCGTCACGGCGAGGAAGACGATCGGCGCCACGAGCCCCATGTTTCGCAGTTCGCGGAGCTCGTTCGTGAGGTAGCGGTGCGAAGGCTGAAACTCACGGCCGAAGGCGGAGAGGCTGCCGTAGCGGTCGAGTTCGCGGTCGAGCGCGCGGCAGACGTCCTCGAGCCGCGCCCCCGGCGCGAGCGTGGCGACCACGTCGTTGAAGGCGTCTTCCATGTCGAAGGCGGCGGCGAGCGCCTGGCGGTCGATCCAGACGATGCCAAACGAGCGATCGTCAGGAAAGAGATCGCCGGTGCGGATCGTGTAGACGTATTCCGGCGACGTGGCGATGCCCACGAGGTCGAGCCGCGTGCGGCGGCCGTTCAGGATCGCGTGGAGCGAGTCGCCCGGTTCGAGATGGTGGGCGAGCGCGAAGCCCTCGCTTACGACCGCCTCCGAGCGGCGGGCCGGATCGGGAAACCGCCCCTTCACGATGTGCAGCTGGTGGAGACCGTCCGGGCCGCGGTCGGGCAGCGAGACGAATCGGCCGATCGTGGGGGCCAGGGCGGCCTGTGTGTTCAGGGCGGCCTGGGTGTCGACCAGGTCGAGCGTCACGTCTTCGACCACGCGGGTGTCGAGCCGGCCGATGCCGGGCAGCGCGGCGAGCCGGCGGCCGATCACGTCGGGGGCCCGCTTCAGGTGCACGAAGACGTCGGCGAACCGCGCGTCGGCGTAATAGGCGGCCTGCGTCAGCGTGAGGGAGCGGAGCATGCTCCAGGCCATCACCACCATCGCCACACCGCAGGCCATCACGAGCGCGACGGCTGCGAGCTGCAGCGACAGCCGCCGGAGGTCGCGCCAGGCTTTGGTGTCGAGGGCGGTCATGGGGCATTCACCAGCGGAGCTGGCTGGGGGGCGTTTTGTGGGCGTTGCGCTCTTCGCCGCTGATCCGGCCGTCGCGCATGAAGAGCACGCGGTCGGCCATCGCCGCGATGCCCGCGTTGTGGGTGATGAGGACGGTGGTGGCGCCGAGGTCGTCGCTCACGCGGGCGATCGCCTCGAGCACGATCACGCCCGTCTTGGCGTCGAGGGCGCCCGTCGGCTCGTCGCAGAGGAGCACCTCCGGCCGTTTCACGATCGCGCGGGCCACCGCCACCCGCTGCTGCTCGCCTCCGGAGAGCTGCGAGGGGAAGTGGCTGGCCCGGTCGGCGAGGCCCACGAGCGAGAGCGCCTCGGCCGGCGGCATCGGCGCGCGGGCGATGTCGGCCACCACCGCCACGTTCTCGAGGGCCGTGAGCCCGGGCAGCAGGTTGTAAAACTGGAAGACGAAGCCCACGTGGTCGCGCCGGTAGGCGGTGCGGAGGGCGTCGTCGGCCGCGGAGAGATCGTGGTCGCGGAAGCAGACACTCCCGGCGGTGGGCACGTCGAGCCCGCCGAGAATGTTGAGGAGCGTCGATTTGCCGCTGCCGGAGGGGCCGAGCAAGACGACGAATTCACCGGCCGCAAGGTCGAGATCGACGCCCTCGAGCGCAGAAACTTCCACTTCCCCCATCCGGTAGGTCTTCGTGACGCCGCGAGCGGAAAATGCGGGCGTGGGCATTGGGAGTGGGCGTCCGCGGAGGGGGAGGCAGCAGATTCTAGGTGGGCTTCGAGGTGCTGGTTCGTTGGGGGGGGTAGACCAAACCGAAAAATTAGTGGAAAAAATGTTTCCTACCTTGATTGACCTCCCTGCCTCCAGACGGTGCCTCCCGCCCCGATTCGCCATGCCAGCCCCAGTGAAAATTGCGATTGCTTGCCCGATGGAATTGATCCGCGCGGGCATCCGTGAAATGGTTGCCAACACCGGCATCCAGGTGGTTGCCGAGGCCGGCAATGCCGCCCAGTTGCGGACCCTCGTCAAGCAAAAGAAGCCCCAGGTGCTCCTCGTCGATGGCTCGCTGCCCGGCTGCGTGCGGCAGGACAGTTTCGAATTGGTCATGGAGCTGAAGGATCGGCTGGCCGGTGTCAGCGTGATTTTTCTGACGACCGTGGATAACCCCACCTACACGGCCCGTGCTCGGGCGGTCGGGGCATCCAACTGCCTGTCGATGAGCGTCAGCCGCGAGGAGCTCGTGACGGCGATCCGAAACGCGGCCCAGAAGAAGCCGGCCACCGGCGCCGGGGCGTTCGTCGCCATCTCGGGGGCGCTCTCCACGAGGGTCGCGGCCACGTCGGAAAAGAACCTCACGCCGCGTGAGCAGCAGGTGCTTTCGCATCTCGCGTATGGGCTCTCGAACGACGAGATCGCCCACTCGCTCGAGATCAGCGTCGAGACAGTGAAGGAGCACGTGCAGAAGATTCTGCGGAAGCTCGCCGTAAAGGACCGCACCCAGGCGGCCGTCTGGGCCGTCCGGCAGAAGCTTGCGTAGGATAGGCTTTAGCCTGTCTCGCTTGTGGCAGGCTGAAGCCTACCCTACTTGTGACAGGCTGAAGCCTGTCCTACTTGGGCAGGCGGAAGCCTACCCAACTTGGGCGCGGGAGAGCATTTCCTGGCGCGCCCTGACGATGATCGAGACGAGGACGTCTTTCACCTCGCGTTCGCTTCCGTAGGCGTCGCGAATGGCCTCCAGCCGATGGCGTGCGGCCTGCACGATCGCTGCGGGCTCCCTCACGTCGGCGTCGAGGCCGAGCCAGGTGTGGGGCGAGGCAAGCGAGTCTGAGCGGGTGGTCAGGCTCTCCCAATCGATGGCGATGTCGATCACGGCATTGAATCCACGGAAATGCAATCGCGAACGGCCCCGTCGGCCGTCCCCTGCCTGTATTGGCGAGAGCGAGGCCCCCGAGGGGCAAAATTGCCGAAAAATTCCGCAGAGGCCCGCAAAAAGCAGTACGCAGGACGACGGCTCCGGCACGGCCACGATGTTGACGAACTGGCTGTCGGGAAGGTGCTCGCCCGCGAAATTCAGCCCCCCGCCGGCCGCGTCGTAGTCGATCCTCCAGAGTTGGTCGCCGACCGTGAAAATCCCGCCATCGGCCAGCGTCGAGCCTCCATACGTGAAGAGGCCGCCGTTCCAGTCGCCGGCGTAGTTGATCAGCGACAATGCCGTGCCCTCGGCAAACGCGGCGGGGCTTGTCGCAAGGTCGATGAGCGAGAGCCCGACCGTACCCGAGAGAGAAAGGCCACCTGTGACGCGGAGCAAGTCGGCGGTGGAGCCCGCAGCTGAATTCAGTTCAGAGGCAAACACTGATCCCCCCAGTAGCGTGGCACCACCGATGGCGAGGCTCCCGATGCCATCCCCCGGGGCGAGCGTTCCGCCAGCAACGACGGTGACGAGTCCGCCGATCGAGCCAGAGCCACCCAGCAGCCCTCCCGCGTTTACGCTGACAGCGGTGTTGCCGAGCCCGCCATTGACGAGCAAGGAGCCCGCATCGATCGCAGTGGCGCCCGAATAGGTGCTCGTACCGGAAAAGCGAAGCGTGGCAGCGGCTCGCGTCGTCAGCGACCCGGTGCCGCTGATGCTCGCGGCCACCGTGCCGGTGCCGATGCGATTGAAGACGAGCGATCCGTTATTCACAAGATCGGTGGCTAGTGCACCCCATGCTGAGCCCGTGCCGATCTGGAGCGTTCCGCCGGCGTCGAGGTTGATCGTGCCGGATGCACCCTTCGAGAGCGTGCCGCCGACGATCACCACGCCCCCCGCACCGCCGCTCCCGGAGATTGTCAGCGATCCCGTGCCGGATGTGCCCACGTAGAGGTGGGCGGAGTTGCTCCATGTGCCGCCGGTGACCGTGACGGTGCCGAGAGCGGTCGGATTGGAGCCGATGTATGTCGTGACGCTAGACACGTTGCCTCCGGTTAGGGACAGCGTGCCCGTGCCACCGGTTCCTCCCACGGCTCCGCCCACATGGAGCAAGCCGCGATTGTTCCAGACGCCGCTCGTCACGATCGCTGTGCCGACGCCGCCTGCGCTGAAGCCCAGGTGGGCGTTGGAATTGGTGACGACGCCGCCTGCGACATCGAGCGTGCCGGTGCCCGAATGGCCGACGTAGAGAATCCTGGAGTTGGTCCACGATCCGCTCGTGACCGTCGCCGTGCCGAGGCTGCCCTGCGCAAAGCCGAGGAAGCCGGCGCCGTTCCTCACGGTGCCGCCCGTGACGGAAAGCGAGCCCGTGCCGTTGTTGCCCACGACCAAGGGGTTCGTGCCCGTCGTGCCGATCGAGAGCGCGCCGCGCGACGCGGTGATCGCGAGGTCAAACCGCCCCGTGCCGGAAGTCAGCCCCGTCAGGATGAACGTGCCGGTGTTGGTCAGCGCCAGGCCGCCGGTGCCCGACAGTGCGGCGCTCATGGTCAACGAAGTCGTCTGGTTGAACTGCAAGAGGCCATTGGCTTCGACATTGCCGGTGATGCTCGCGCCGTCATTGAGGATCGCTGTGCTACCGGGCGCGATCGTGCCTCCGGCCCAGGCGCCGTTGTAGGTCGTCGTGGCCGCCGCCGCGGGAGCAGGCGCGCAGAACACCGCGAGCAGCAGGCTGGATGCAAGGCGATTGATCGCGCGAGTCACGAAATCTCGCCTCAATGCCGGTCGCAGGGAAAATGTTTTCGGACGGCGGTAGGCTACCCCCTCTAAAACCAGTAGTCAATAAAGTGGAGTCTCGTGGCCTGGCCCGCCGGCTTCCATTTCCCGGCGAAAATCTTATAACCGTCGGCCGCAGCAGATGAGGGGCGCCACGGGAGTCGGTATCGTGGATCACAACGTTTTACTCGCCCAATGCCTCGAGCAGCTCTCCGAAGGCGACCTGACGGCGCGCGACCGGATCGTCGAGGCCTGCGGCGACCGGCTGCGGCACCTGACCCACAAGATCATTCGGCGTTATCCCGGCGTGCGCCGCTATGACGACACCGACGACGTGTTTCAGGGTGCGATCATGCGGCTGCACCGCGCCCTCGGCCAGATGGCGCTGGCGGGTGAATCGCCGCGATCGCTGATGGCTCTCGGCGCTACCCAAATCCACCGCGAGCTCGTCGACTTGGCCCGACGCTACGCGGGCCCCTCCTCGTATCAGGCGAATCACGGGACGAACGTGTTTCCCGATCCGGAGGGGCCGCGGCATTTCGTGGACGATGCGGCGGTGGAGGAGGAGCCGCTCGACCGCTGGGAGCGGTTTCACGCGGCGGTCGAGCAGTTGTCACCCGAGCAGAAGGAGGCGTTTCGCCTTGTCTGGTACCTGGGCGCTGATCAGAAGACGATCGCCGCCGTCATGGGCTGCTCGGAACGCAGTGTGAAAAACTATTGGCGCCAGGCGCGAGATGCCGTGAAGGCCGCCTTGGGTGGCGAGTCGCCGCAGTGATCGTCAGGGAGTAGGCGCGAAGATGCCAGGCAGGGCTGCAAGCGAGGAGCAATTCGATTCGGGAAGGTCGCGAACCAAGCGGCGGCGGTGTCTCCCCGGATTTTCGCTGGTCGAGATCCTCGTCGTCATCGCGATCATCGCCGGGCTCGTCGCGGTGCTCTTGCCCGCCGTGCAATCAGTCCGTGAAGCAGCCCGCCGCATGCAGTGCGCGAATAACCTGCGGCAGATCGGGATCGGCCTCCAGAATTTCCATGCGGCGCGCGACTGCTTTCCGACCAACTTTTCCGCCGGATCGATCCGCCACCATTGGTGCGCCCAGATCCTGCCCTATCTCGAAGAGAATCCGCTCGCGGGGATCTATGACTACACGGTGCGGTTCGACGATGCGAAAAACATGCAGGCGGTGCAGACACAGCTTGGCTTCATGAATTGCCCGTCCACCCCCGGTGGCCCGCGGCAGCATCCGCGATTCAAGACCACGATCCCTGCGTGGAGTGCGGCTGCCGCGGACTATGTCGTATCGGACGGGCCGAGCGCCGCCCTTTGGACTGCCCCGGCCGTGGTGTCATATCCGCGGCCCGGCAACTCGGAGGGCTTCCTGAGGGGGGCAACCAGTCCTGGGGCGAAGGGCCGCCGGATTCGCGACGTCACCGACGGCACGTCGAAGAGCATCGCCATCTTCGAATCAGCGGGTCGGCCGCAGGTCTGGGCGTTTGGCGGGATGGTTCCGAATTCCGGGCTCTTCGATTCGACGCCGCTCAGCACCAGATACGCGTCGCTCTGCGCCTGGGCCGATACCAACCAGTGCGTGGCCAGGGGATTCCTGCAGGATCCGGCTCAGGCGGATCCCGCCAAGCAATACAGGTCGCCGGGGCCGACCATGATCAATGGCAGCAACAACTTCGGGATCTACGCCTTCCATCCCGGCGGTGCGTCCGCGCTCTTCGTCGATGGTTCGGCTCGGTTCATTGATGCAAGCGCCTCCGCGGATGTCGTGGCCGCCCAGTTGACTATCCGAGCCGGCGACGCCGTCGTCGAGCGCTGAGCCCGCGGAGCATCGCCCCCATGCAAAAGTTTCGGTCCTTCGCACGCAGCGTTTTGTTCATGGCAGCAGGGCTTGTGATCGCGCCTGCAGCCCTTGTCGCGGAGGCCGCCGCGCCGGAAAAGAAGCCGCCACGTGCGGAGCGCACCGCCTCCGATCGGGCCGAGGTGGTGCGGCAGCTGCGCGAGGTTTACCGCCGCGCGCCGGCCGCCTGGCCGGCGCCCCACGTCGATCCGGGGATCGAGTGGCGGGAGATCGGCCTTCTGCCGCCGGTCGAGCACCCCGAATCAAACCCCTTCAACGCCACGAAGGTGGAGCTCGGCCGGCTGCTTTTTTTTGACCGCCGTCTCTCCGCTGATGGCAAGATGGCCTGTGTCTCCTGCCACGAGCCAAACCTCGGCTGGGCCGATGGCCGGCCTGTCAGCCAGCCGCACGGCCGCTCGCCGGATCGAAACACGCCGACGATCCGCAACGTGGCGTTTCAGAAGAATTTGTTTTGGGATGGTCGGGCCGGCAGCCTCGAGCAGCAGGTGGAGGATGCGCTCACCAATCCGGAGGAGATGGCCGCCGACCGCAACGACGTCGTTCGGATGCTCGGCAGCAGCCCCGGCTATCGGAAGCTCTTCGACGAAGCCTTTTCAGGCCGCCCGATCACGTTCGCGGCGGTGGTCGAGGCGGTGGCCTGCTTCGAGCGCACGATCGTGTCGGGGCGATCTCGATTCGACCGGTTCGTGCTTGGCGACGAGGCCGCGCTCTCGGATGACGAGATCCTCGGGCTCGACCTCTTTCGGCGGGAGGCGCGATGCATGAATTGCCACCACGGCCCCACGTTCAGCGACGGCCGCTTTCACGATCTCGGCCTGAGCTTCTATGGCAGGAGCAACGAAGACCTCGGCCGTCATGCCGTCACCTGCGAAGCGAGCGACAAGGGCCGCTTCCGCACGCCGACCTTGCGCGACGTGACACACACCACGCCGCTGATGCACACCGGGATGTTCGAGCTCAGCGGTGTTCTCAATATGTACAACGCCGGCATGGTCACGCTGAAACGGCAGCCATACCAGCGCGACGATCCGCTCTTTCCGGTGAAGTCGCCGCACCTCAAACCGCTGGGGCTCAACCGTCAGGATCTCGCCGACCTCGCCGCGTTTTTGGGCGCGCTCGAGGAGCCGCGTCAGCGGGTGTTCCCGCCGGAGTTGCCGGAGATTGAGTAGGACAGGCTTTAGCCTGTCGTGCGAAAGACAGGCTGAAGCCTGTCCTACTGTTGTTTACGCGCGGCGAAGACGGCCGCGTTGGAGAGACCCCAGATTTGCACGCCGCGATCGGCCGCCGCGGTCACGAGCAGCCGACCATCGGGGCTCAGCACGACCGCCCTTGGAAAATCCCGCGGGGCGGGGAGCGTGCAGAGCTCGTGCCCCGTTTCGGCGTCCCAGATGCGGGCGGTGCCGTCCATCGCGGCGGTCACGATCCGGCGTCCGTCGGGGCTGAAAAGCGCGGTCTCGACCGGGCCTTCGTGGCCGCTGAACTCCCGGAGTGCGGCGCCCGTGCGGGCATCCCAGAGGTGGGCCGATCCGTCGAGTGCGCCGGTCACGATCCGGGTGCCTTCGGCGTTGAAGGTGATGGCCCGCAGGGCGTCGGCGTGGCCGAGCAGGGTTGTCGTCCGGCGGCCCGTTGCAAACTCGATGAGATTGACCGAGCCGATGGCCATCCCGGCTGCGAGGGTCAGGCCGTCCGGGCTCGCCGCCAGACAGGTCACGTGTCCCAGCGGCATCAGTTTCGTCGTCAATGTGCCCGTCTCGGCGTCGAGAAGTTGCGGCATCCGGTAGGCCACCCGATTTCCATCGAGGCCGAAGACGGCGCCGACATCGACAAACTCCCCGTTGTAATCGACAGCCACCGACATGAGCCGTTGGCCCGTGCGCGGATTCCACACCGCTACCACCGCATCGCCAGACGTCGTCAGCAGCCGCGATCCATCCGGGTTGAAGGCGATCCGCTCCGCGCCCCGCCCCATCTCTCCCAGCGTGGAGAGCAGTTCGCCGTTGTCGCTTCTCCACACGCGAACTTTCCCCGCCATTGCGGGTGTTTTGAATGCGGCCGCCACGAGCGCGCCATCAGGGCTGAAGGTGATCTGTGCGACGATGCCTGCCTTGCCCTCGAGCGCGTGCAGCCGCTCGACCGTCAGCGGGTTCCAGAGTTCGATGCCGCTGCCTCCCAGTGGCGCGATTGCGAGCTGCCGTCCGTCCGGGCTGAAGGCCGCGGCGGTCATCCCGGTGTGACCGGGCAAAGCCGCCAGTGGCTCCTTGGCCG
>JBIIQM010000133.1:0-5149 GCA_044342075.1 Pirellulales bacterium | reverse complement strand
TAGACCACCCGCTTCGCCTTCGGCGCGTAGTGGGGCTGCTTCACGGCCAGGGGGGATGGGGGCGCGATGCCCGCCGTCGTTTCACGCGCGGCGAGCGCACCGGCTGCGATGCCGGCCAGCCCGACTCCGCAGTCGCCGAAGAACCAGCGGCGCGAGAGCAGCCGGGCCCGGGCGTCATGGAGATGGCGATCGAACATGGGGCACCTCAATTCTTCGTGACGGTTTCGTCGAGGTTCAGGAGCACCCGCGAGACGAGCGTCCAGGCGGCGGCGTCTTGCGGGGTCGTGCCGGCGGGCAGCGCGGGGAGCTTTTCGGGATCGCCGGCGGCGATCGAGCGGGCGTCGAGCCAGCCGTCGGCGAGCCGCTTTCGCTGGTCGGAGAGGAAGGCGAGCAGTTCACGCTTTTCGTCGGCCGTGGGCTGGCGCGACGTGCAGAGGAAGAAGGCCCGCTCCACTCTGGCTTCGTCGTCAGCGCCCCCCTCCTGCAGCGTGCGGAGGGCGAGGCCCTGCGCGGCCTCCACGAAGATCGGCTCGTTCAAGCCGGTGAGCGCCGCCAAGGGCGTGTTGCTCCGCAGCCGGCGGGCGCAGGAGAGATCACCCGTCGGGGCGTCGAAATTGCCGAGTGCCGGGTCGGGCATCGACCGGCGGCGAAACGTGTAAAGCGAGCGGCGGTAGCGGTCGGCGTCCGTCGCCTCCGGCCAGTTGATCTGCGTGTAGTTGAACTCGAGCACGTTCTTGGGCACGGGCGGATAGACGCTCGGGCCGCCCACCTTCTCCGTGAGCAGGCCCGACACCGCGAGAACGACATCGCGCACGACCTCCGCATCGGGGCGGAACCTCGGGCCCCGGGCCAGCAGCCGGTTATTTGGATCGCGGGCGAGCGACTCGGCCGCAACCGATGACGACTGCCGATACGTGTCGCTCATCACGATCTGCCGGATCGCCTCCTTCTGGCTCCAGCCCTTCTCCATGAAGTCAACGGCGAGCCAATCGAGCAGGTCGCGATACTCGGGCACCGGCGCCCGCGTGCCGAAGTCGTCGGGCGTCTCCACGAGGCCCGCTCCGAAGAGCGTCTGCCAGATCCGGTTCACTGCCACGCGGGCCGAGAGCGGCGAACGCGGATCGACGAGCCACTTCGCAAAGGCCAGCCGTGGCGGGTCGTTCGACTCGGCGAGCGGATGGAGGCCGGCCGGCACATGCGGCTTCACCTCGTGCTTTGGCTGGTTCCAGGTGCCGCGGTCGAGGAGATGCGTCGGCCGATGCTGGGCAACAGAACGCGACGCGGCGTGCATCACGGTCGTGGCGGCCTGCGGCGCCTTCGCCCAGGCGGCCGCGATCTTTTCGTTGAGGGCCGCCGCGTCGGGAACCGTCTTCCGCCAGGCGACGAAGAGCGCGGCGCGATCGGCGTCGCTCCGCTCGGCCTGCGGCTTTCGCGCGGCGAGGATCGCGCCGTAGTCGATCGGCAGCGCGGCGGGTGCCGGCGCCTTCGTGAGGCTGAAACGGCAGCAGCCGAGCATCGTGCCGTCGCCGGCGTACGGCTTCACGCCCGACCACTTGAGAGCGATTCTGAGCTTCGTGCCCGCCGGCAGATCGAGCGGTTGCTCAAACTGCACGACCGCCGCCGACGGCTGGTGCCGAATCAGCTGGCCGCGGTCGGCGCTCCACGCCGACAGTTCATCGTCGTCGATCATGTTGGCCACGGGGCCGGTCGATACATCCGCCGGCGTGGAGTCTTTCTTGTCTTTGTCGTCGGTCTTCTTCGCGGTGTCGGCCGGCCGCGGCTTCATCTGCTCCGGCGCAGAGAAGTCGGCCGTGGCATTCACGAGCTTCACGTCCTCCCACTTCTCGTCGCCGGGCTTCTTCACCTTTACCTGCAGCCGCCCGATCGCCCAAGCGTTGTCGCGGCCGGGCCCTTGCATGAAGAGGTCGCCGTCGGTGAGCGCTTCGAGCTGCAAGCCCGTTGCCCCGGCGAGGTCGGGCTCGCTCTCGAAGAAGAGCTCATTGTCGCGGTGGCCGATCATGAGGATCGAGCCGTCGGCCCGCTGAGTCGGATGCGTGAGCAGGTTGCCGCTATGCATCTCCTCCATATGGATGGTCTTCCACGCCGGAACCTTCGCCGCCACGTCAGCCGCCCAGGCCTCCATCTCGGCCTGCCACTGCGGCCGCTGGCGGCGGATCGCGTCCTCCGCAGCGGAGATCTCCGCCCGCATCGCGGCGAGATCCTTCAGTTGTTCGGGCGTGTAGACGTAAGACCGGGCCTCGTAGGTGTCGTTCAAGAACGCGAACAGGCCGAAGTATTCGTCGTGCGTGATCGGGTCGAACTTGTGCGTGTGGCACTGGGCGCACTGCGTCGTGAGACCGAGCACCGACTTGCCCACGCAGTCGATCCGGTCAAACATCTCCGCCATCCGGAATTCTTCCGGGATGATCGCCCCTTCCTCGTTGAGCATGCTGTTGCGGAGGAAGCCGGTCGCCACGATCTGGTCCTGCGTAGCATTCGGCAGCAGGTCGCCGGCAATCTGCTCGATCACAAACTGGTCGAACGGCAGATCGCGATTGAAGGCATTGATCACCCAGTCGCGCCAGGCCCACATGTCGCGGGGCAGGTCTTTCTCATAGCCGTTGGAGTCGGCATAGCGGGCGAGGTCGAGCCAGTGGCGGGCCCACTTCTCGCCGTAGCGCGGGCTCGCGAGGAGTTTCTCGACCGTCTTCTCGTAGCCGTCGCGCTCGAAAGCGGCGAGGTCGTCGGGCGAGGGCGGCAGGCCGACCAGGTCGAGGTAGAGCCGACGGCAGAGCGTGGCCGAGTCGGCAGGCGCCGCGGGCTGCATCTGCTTCTTCGACAGGTGGTCGCGCACGAAGGCGTCGATCGGGGCGGCGGCACCGGCCGCGGCGGGCACGACGGCCTTCTTCGGCGCGACGAACGCCCAGTGCGGGTCGTAGCCGGCCCCCGCGGCGATCCATTCCTCGAGGAGCCGCATCTGCTCAGGCTTGAGCGGCTTCTTCTCGTGCGGCGGCGGCATGATCACGTCGGGATCGGTGGACCGGATGCGGGCCACGATCTCGCTCTCGTCGGGCTTGCCTGGCACGATCGCCGGCGTCCTAGAGTCGCCCCCTTCGAGGGCGTTTTGGCGGATGTCGAGCCGCAGGCCGCCCTGACGCGTCGATTCGTCGATCCCGTGGCAATGGGCGCAGTGCTCGGCGAGCAGCGGCTGGATCTCCCGCTCGAAGTCGGGGCCGGCGGCCAGGACCGGGAGGGCGATCAGGCCGGCCAGCGAGGCCAAGCTGCGGGTGACTGGGCTTTTGAATGCATGCATGGCGACACCCTCGGCACGGTCAATATCGGCAAAAGCCGCACGAATGACCGATAAATAATAGCATCCGCCGCGGTCCGGCCGCCACCGTAGGACAGGCTTCAGCCTGTCACGTGTAGGACAGGCTTCAGCCTGTCGCCGGTGGGGCAGGCTTCCAGCCTGTCGCCGGTGGGGCAGGCTTCCAGCCTGTCACGTCCATGATCGCAGCGCGTCATCCCACCGGCTCCCGCCGGGGGCTTTAGGGTGTGCGGACCCCGTGACAATTTTCCCGCCCGCGCCATAATCCCCCTGCTTAAAAACCGCGTTCGCAAGCCGAACCACAGACTGCCCCTCAAGGATCGCACGCATGCGTTTGTCATCCGCCCGTCGCCCCGCCCTCCGGCCGCTCCTGTTGGCAGCGATCGTCATCCTCGCCTGCCCGTGGGCCTCGGCCGACCAGCCGCCGGCCGCGCCGGTGCAGTCGCTCTTCGACGGCACGAGCTTCGCCGGCTGGAACGGCGACACGAAAAACACCTGGCGGATCGAGGATGGCGCGATCGTCGCGGGCAGCCCCACGGCCCCCGCACCGCAGAATGAATTCCTCGCCACCAACCGCACGTTCGGCAATTTCGAACTGCGGCTCGAATACCGGCTCGACTGCGTGCAGGACTGCAATGCGGGCATCCAGATTCGCACCGTCCGCATTCCGAACCACCACGAGGTGATCGGCTACCAGGCCGACATTGGCCCCGGCTTCGATGGCTGCCTCTATGACGAGAGCCGGCGCAACGCCATCCTCGCGACGGCGTCGAAGGAGGCCGTTGCCCAGGCGCTCGCCAAGGCGAAGGACGGCTGGAACGAATACGTCATCCGCTGCGAGGGGCGGCGGATCCGGCTCTCGATCAACGGCGTCCAGACTGTTGACTACACCGAGACCGACGCCACGATCCCGCAGGAGGGCGTGATCGCCCTGCAGATCCACGGCAAGATGGTGGGCACGATCCGCTACCGCAACATCCGGATCGATGAATTTCCGCCGCTCCTGGCCTCCGATTTCCGCCTCGCGCCGGCGGCCGAGGGCTGGGAGCCCTCGAAGGCGCCGGTGCCCTTTGAAGGCGACACGATCCGGCAGGCGGGCGATCCCGACGAGCACGGCATCCGCATCCGCAAGGGGCAGCTCATGAGCAAGTCCTTCCCTGTCGAGCCCTTCGCCTTCTACCGGCTCCGGTTCCTCGCCCAGGCGGCGGAGAAGCCGCTCTGTGCGGCGGTGTTTTTCGATCAAGAAGGCAAGGAGATCGTGGCCGACGACCACGACAGCATCGACACCTCCACCGACTGGCGGCCGTATGCGCTCTGCTTCCGCGGCCATGCCGACGCCCGCAAGGCGCGGATCCGGCTACAGGCCAACGCCGGGCCGCTATCGGTGAAAAACCTGCGGGTCGAAAAGATCACTGCCGACGAGGCGGCCGCCTGGGCCGCGGGGCTCGCCGCGCAGTGCCCGGTCGTCCAGTTCGAGCCGGCGGCCGACCGCTGGCAGTTTCTGCCGCGGACCATGCAGCGGCTGGCCACGGGCGGCCCGCTGCGGGTCGTGATGCTCGGCGACAGTATCTGCAACGACACGTCGAACTCGCTCTACGAGACGCTCCTCGCCCGCATCTATCCGAAGGCGAAGATCGAGATCGTGACGAGTGTGCGCGGCGGCACCGGCTGCTGGTATTACAAGGACGAGGGCCGCGTGAAGCCCTACGTGCTCGACTACAAGCCCGACCTCGTGATGATCGCGGGCATCAGCCACGGCTTCGACGTCGAGGCGATCCGCAGCGTGATCCGCCAGATCCGGCAGGGCTCGAACTGCGAGAT
>JBIIQM010000132.1:0-5233 GCA_044342075.1 Pirellulales bacterium | reverse complement strand
GGCTTCGTGGTGCCGGATCTGCCCGTCGAGGAATCGGGCGAACTCGAGGCCGCCTGCCGCGACGCCGGCCTCGCGCTCGTGCGGCTCGTGACCCCGACCACGCCCCCCGAGCGGGCCGAGGAGATCGCCCGGCGCTCGACGGGATTTCTCTACTGCGTGTCGGTGGCCGGTGTCACGGGCGCCCGCACCGATCTTCCGTCCGGCCTGATCGACCGTGTGAAGTGGCTGCGGACGAAGACCGACGTGCCGATCCTCGTCGGCTTCGGCATCTCGACGCCGGAGCAGGCGAAGGCCGTGGCGGAAGTGGCCGACGGCGTGATCGTGGGCTCGGCCCTCGTCAGGCATCTCGCCGAAGCGGCCTCGAAGTCCCGCGACGAAATGATCCGCGGCGTCGAGGACTACGTCGGCCGGCTCGCGGCGGCGATGATTGTCTGAACTGAAACGAATGGCTCGGGGCTGCCCACGCCCCATCGCCGGACGTTCGCTGCGGACATCCTGTCCTTCGCTCACTCGATGCTGCCTGCGCTACGGCATCCTGCCTGCGCTTGTCAGCAACGCCGGCTCCCGGGGCATGGGCAGCCCCTCACGCTCTTCGGCAGCGTCGGCGGGCTCGAGGGTGCTCGCGATCCAGTAGGCCTTCTTGCCGGCGGTTAGGCAGCGAGCGGATCTCGTCGTTGCGGATGAACCGCACGAGCAAGAGCGACACGTAGTCGACGAGCGGCGGATCGACGATGCCCGGCCGGGCATGGAAGGCATGCTCGGTGAGGCCGCGGAAGAAGCGGCCGATGTCGTCAGGATCACGGGCGGAATACATGGTCGGGCAGCCTCCCTGGGCCGGAACACGCTCCCATCCACATGTTCTTCGCGGCGTTATACGCCCGCAGGTCGCTGCTCAACAATGGTCGCCTCTCAACAATTGCCGAGAAGCTGCGCCGTCCAGGGCGGGTGGAATGCCGCCGACTCCGGCGACAGGCCCGCCTGCACGAGCGCCTCGACGAGCCGCGGCACGGCCGATCGCGCTGGATCGATGCGGCAGTCGACCGTGTCGGCGTCGGTGGCGGTGGCTTCGGCCGTGAGCGGCCGCAGCACGAGGACCGCCTCCGCCGCACGGCCGCGGCAGACGAACCGGTATCGCCAGGTGCGGCCGGCGGAGAAGGCGGCCGGCAAGGCTTCCCCCTCGGCCGCGATCCTCCCGCCGGCGAGCACGGCCAGGTGCGTGAAACAGTCGGGCACGTGGGCGTCATCGAGGGCCGCCACGACGGTGCGGCCCAGGAGCGTGGCATCGCCGATGGTCCGCTCCACCTCGCCGCGGTCGAATGGATCGAGGCCCGAGAACGGATCGTCGAGGAGCAAAACCTCCGGGTCGTTGAGGAGCGCCCGCGCTACCAGGAGCCGCTTCGCCGCGCCGTCGGCGAGCCGATCGACACGGTCGCCGGAGGCAACGCGGGCAAAGGCGAGGGCTCGCTTGATCGCGCGCGTGGCCGAATCGCTCGACAGCCCGGAGGCGACGGCGAAGAGCTCGAGCACGTCGACGGCCCGTGCGGCGGGCCAGGCTTCCAGCCTCGCGGGCGCGTAGCCGACCAGGCGCCTCACCCGCTCCGGCTCGCGGCCGGCGGAAAGCTCGTTGACGAAGAAGTCGCCGCCGTGGACCGGAAGCGCGGCGGCGAGCGCAGCCAAGAGCGACGACTTGCCGGCGCCGGTGCGGCCGATCACGCCGAGCGTCCGGCCCGACGGCACCTCGAGCGACAGCCGATCGACCACGATCTGGCCCGACCGTTCGACCGAGAGTCGTTCGCAGCGGATCATGCCATCACGTCACGGGCCGCCTGAGCCGATCGGCCGTCATCTCGAGCGACACGAGCATGCCCTTGGCCTTGTTGACCGTCTCCTGATACTCGCTCTCCGGGTCGCTGTCGGCCACGATCCCGGCGCCGGACTGCACGTAGGCCTTGCCCCCCGTGAGCACCATCGTGCGCAGCGCGATGCAGGTGTCCATCGAGCCGCCGAAGTCGATGTAGCCGACGGCGCCGGCATAGGGGCCGCGGCGGACCGGCTCCAATTCGTCGATGATTTCCATGGCCCGGATCTTCGGCGCTCCCGACACGGTGCCCGCCGGCAGGCAGGCCCGCAGGGCGTCGAAAGCGGTGGTGTCGGGGGCGAGGCGGCCGGTCACGTTGCTCGTGATGTGCATCACGTGGCTGTAGCGCTCGATCGACATCACGTCGCTCAAGACGACGGAGCCTATTTCCGCGACCCGGCCAACGTCGTTGCGACCGAGGTCGATCAGCATCACGTGCTCGGCCCGCTCCTTCGGGTCGGCGAGGAGCCCCTCGGCCAGCGCCCGGTCCTCCTCGGGAGTCGCCCCGCGCGGCCGCGTGCCGGCCAGCGGCCGCACCGTGATCGTGCCATCGACGACCCGCACCATGATCTCTGGCGAACTGCCGACGAGCGTCGCCTCCGGCGTGCGGAGGAAAAACATGAACGGGCTCGGGTTCACGACCCGCAGCGTGCGGTACAGCTCGAGCGGCGGCAGTGCGAACGGGATCTCGAGCCGACGGCTGAGCACCACCTGGAAGATGTCGCCGGCACGGATGTATTCGATCGCCTGCTCGACCGCGGCCTTGAACTGCTCGGGCGTAAACGTGGAACGCACGCTCCCATCGCCGAGCAGCCGTGGCTCACCGCGCGGGCCGATGTCGGCGGCAGGCGGCCAACCCTGGTCGCGGGAAAGCTGTTCGAGCGTGGCGTCGATCCGGCGGCAGGCGGCCTCGCGGGCCGCGGCGATCCCGGCGGGCGAATCATCCTCCACGTGCGCGAGCACGACGACATCGAGCGACTTCGTGACGTTGTCGAAGACGAGCAGCCGGTCGTAAAAGGCGAAGCTCAGGTCAGGAAGCCGCAGGTCGTCTCGCGGGGCGTCGGGAAGATCCTCGGCATAGCGGACGGAGTCGTACGATGCATAGCCCACCACGCCGCTCGTGAAGGGCGGCAGCTCGGGCAGCCGGGCCGGTCGAAACGGCTCCATCCGCCGCTTGAGCTCGTCGAGCGGATCAGGCGATTGAAACGACTCGACCTGACCGTTGCGGGTGATCTGGACGGAGTTGCCGAAAGCCTCGAGCCGCATGAAGGGATCGGCGCCGAGAAAGCTGTAGCGGCCCACCTTCTCGCCGCCGACCACGCTCTCGAAGAGGCAGCCGCAGTCTCCGGCGTCGATGCGGGCGAAGGCCGACAGCGGCGTGAGGCCGTCGGCGAACAGCCGTCGGTAGACGGGCACGAGCCGGAATGAACGCGCCAGTTCCTCGAAGCGGCGTGGATCGGGCAAATGGGTCATCGGGGCGGCGGCGTTCGAAGGATTCTCTGGCGGCACAAAAGCCCTCAGAGACTAACAAACTTGGGAAAAGGAAGGCATTCCCCGCGGCGATTGCCACGGAAGCCCGCTTCCGCAGATGTCAGGGCGACCTGAAAGCACAGACCCGCTATGATTCCCACGAGAGCCGACGGAAGACGATCTTGGGCCATCGCCGCGTGCGATTGCCCGTTGCGACGAGGGCGACCATGAAGTGCCAGCACTGCGACAAACAGGCCGTGTTTCACATCACGGAACTCGAGGAGGGGGGCGTGCGAGAGCTGCACCTCTGCGAGGACCACGCCCGCAGCTACCTGAACCAGTCGGAGCCGGAGCCCGCGTCGGCGGAGGAGGCTGAGGAGGGCGCCGGCGGCGGCGCGCTGGCCGGTCCGCTCGGCGTCGGGCAGACGGCCGACGAATTGGCGCTGCTCGACCAGCGGGCCTGCGACATGTGCGGGATCACGTTCTTCGAGTTTCGCAATCAGGGCCGCCTCGGCTGCCCGCACGATTACGTGCAGTTCGAGAAGGAGCTCGAACCGCTGATCGCCAACATCCACGGCGCCACCGAGCACACCGGCCGACGCCCGTCGCGGGCCGCGCCGCTCCCGGAGAGCACCGAGGAGCTCACGCGCGTGATCGGCCTGCGCCGCGAGATGAAGGAGGCGATCGCGCTGGAAGACTACGAGAAGGCCCGCGAAAACAGGGACGCCATCCGGACGCTGGAGGACCGCTGGATCGCGGCGTCGCCGCCGTCCGGCGAAACGGAGAAGAAACCCGAATGAAACTCGACTCGCTCACGCAATCGATCGGGGAGTGGCTTCGCGGCACCGGTCCGGAGTCCGACATCGTGATGAGCAGCCGCGTGCGGCTCGCCCGCAACGTCGCGCACTATCCCTTCGTGAGCCGTGCCACCGAGCAGGATCGCGCCGACATCGAGCGGTTTCTCCGCGAGCGGATCGCGACGGTGCCCGTGGGCAAGGGGCTCGAATACATCGACGTGGGCCACCTCGAGGAGATCGACCGACAGTTTCTCGTCGAGCGGCAGCTGATCAGCCGCGAGCACGCCGACGCCCAGGGCGCCCGCAGCGTGGCGATCGACCGCATGGAGCAGGTCAGCCTCATGATCAACGAGGAGGATCATCTGCGGATCCAGTGCATGCACAGCGGGCTGGATCTCAAGGGCGCCTGGGAGCAGATCAAGGTGGTGGACGACCAGATCGAGAAGGTCGTGCCCTACGCATTTCACCCCCGCTGGGGCTACCTCACGGCCTGCCCGACGAACGTGGGCACCGGCATCCGCGTGAGCGTGATGCTCCACCTGCCGGCGCTCGTGATCACCCGCCAGATCGACAAGGTGTTTCGCAGCCTCCACAAGATCTCGCTGGCGGTCCGCGGCCTCTACGGCGAGGGCTCCCAGGCCATGGGCGACTTCTACCAGATCTCGAATCAGACCACGCTCGGCCGCACCGAGGAGGAACTCGTCGAGCAGGTGGGCGACGTCGTGCCCGTGCTCATCGACTACGAGCGGCGGGCCCGCGAATTTCTGGTTCGGGAGACGCAGCAAAACGTGCACGACCAGGTGAGCCGCGCCTTCGGCATCCTGCGGACGGCCCAGACGATCAGCGCCGAGGAGACGATGCAGCTCCTCTCGCGGGTGCGCATGGGCGTGCTGCTCGGCCTCATCGGCGACGTGAAGATTGCCGACATCAATTCCCTGCTCGTCCGCACGCAGCCCGCCCACCTGCAGAAGCTGCGGGGCGTGGAGCTCGACACCAACGACCGCAACATCGAACGCGCCCGCTACCTGCGGCAGCACTTCGAAGGCGGCGACGCCGGCTCCCGCACGAGCGTGAACTAGTTTCCCGCTGAGTATCAACGCGCCCGAAG
>JBIIQM010000019.1:0-48368 GCA_044342075.1 Pirellulales bacterium | reverse complement strand
GAGCCAGCTGCCGAGGCTCGCCTTGCCGGGCACCTCGCTGCCGGTCATCACGAACGTGCAGGCCGGGTCGTGGTTGATCGCATTCGTATGCACCGTCTTCACGAGCGCGATCTCGTCGACGATCTTCGCCGTGTGGGGCAAAAGTTCGGTGCAGATCCAGCGGCCGCACTTCCCCACCTGCTCGAACTTGAATTTCGAGGGGGCGATCGGAAACCTGGCCTGGCCGCTCGTCATCGTCGTGATTCGCTGATCGCCGCGGACACTCGGCGGGATGTCCTTGTCGAAGTAGTCGGCGAGCTTGGGCTTGTAGTCCCAGAGGTCTATCTGCGAAGGGCCGCCATTGAGATGGATGTAGATGATGCTCTTCGCCTTCGGGGCATGGTGCGGAAACCCGGGCAGCGGCGGGTGGACGCGGCCGGAGGTCTTGGCTGCGACCGGGGCGGTGGCCGCCTCGCCAAAGGCCCGCGATTCGAGCAGCGAGAGGGCCGCTGCCCCCACGCCCACGCCCGAGTTGCGGAGAAACGCCCGCCGGGCCATCGCCGTGCGAAACGCATCGAAGGCGGGATTCATTCCGTGCATGGCGTTAGTTCCTCGTCAGGGCTTCGTCGAGATTCAAAAGCGTGTTGGTCAGAAGCGTCCAGGCGGCCAGTTCCGCCGGCTCCACGTGGGCCGGCGGCTCCGAGTCGCCGATGCGGATGAGCTTCCCGGCGGCGGCCGCGTCGGCCTTGTAACGCTCGCGGTGCGCGGCCAGTGATTCTGCTACGAGCTTCGCCTCGCCCGGCTCGGGAGCGCGGGCGAGCACCGTCGCGAAGAGCCAGCCGATCCGGCCGGCGTCATCGACGACGCTCGCGGCGAGGGCCTGAGCGGCCAGCGCCCGCGCCGCCTCGACGTGCTGCACGTCGTTCATGAGTTGCAAGGCCTGCAGCGGCGTGTTGCTGCGCTCGCGGCGGGCGCAAAACTGCTCGCGGTTGGGCGCGTCGAAGTTCGACATGAACGGCGGCGGGGCCGTCCGCTTCAAGAACGTATAGAGACTGCGGCGGTAGAGCGAATCGCCGGAATCACGGTAATACGTCCGCGTGTTCGAGCCGGCGAAGCCCACGGGCTCCCAGATGTTGTCGGGCTGGTAGGGCTTCACGCCGCGGCCGCCCATCGTGGGCACGAGCAACCCCGAGACGAAGAGCGCCTGATCGCGGACCTGCTCGGCGTCGAGCCGGATTCGCGGGCCCCGCGACAAGAGCCGGTTCTCCGGGTCGCGGGCCAACTGCTGCGGCAGCACCACGCCCGACCGCTTGAAGGCGTCGCTCGTGACGATCAGCCGTACGATCTTCCGCGTGTCCCAGCCGCCGTCGCGGTATTCCGCCGCCAGCCAGTCGAGCAATTCGGGATGGCTCGGCGGCTCCCCCTGAAGGCCGAAGTCTTCGTGGGTCTTCACGAGGCCGGTGCCGAAGAACTGCTGCCAGAGCCGGTTGGCCGCCACGCGAGCCGTGAGCGGATGCTCCTTCGACGCGAGCCACCGAGCGAGATCGAGCCGCGAGGGCGTCTTGCCCTCCTCGACCTCGAGCGGCGGCAGGAACGCAGGCGTGCCACGATCGACCTTGTCTCCCGGCTTGTCGTAGGCGCCGCGGAGCATCACGAAGCTTTCGCGCATTTTTGGCAGGTCGTTGAAGACGAGGGTTCGCGGGATGAGGTCGTCGATCCCATCGCGAATCTTCGCGAGCGCGTCGTAGTCGGCAGCCGCGGCGATGAGTTTTTCAGGCGGGCTCGCCCACACCTGTGTCATCCAATGCCGCTTGAGCCGGGCGACATCGGCCTGGTCGGTCGTCTTGTCGGGGCCCTGCTGGGCGATCGACCGGAGCGTGACGGGGAGGTCTTGCAGGTCCGCATCCTGCTTCGCCGATTTCTGCTTCCACCACGCGATGAACGACCGGGTCGGATCCTTGGACGCCGCGTCGGGCACCGACACGCCGATCGAATCCCAGCGGGCATGGCCGCGGGCCTGCGCGAGCCCGACCGCCGTCACCCGCATGCCGGGCATGAGGTTCATACGGCCGGGATCGATCGCCAGCCGGGCCCAGGTTCCGGCTTCGGGCAGCGGGCCGGCGTGCACGAGGCCGTGGTCGGTCTTCCGCGTGTCGGTGAACGGCACGTCGGACCAGTCGCCCCAGACGACGCCGTGCCGCCACGTTTTGCTTCGCAGTTGCAGCATCACGGCATCCGGCGGATCGGCCGGGTCGAGCCAGACGTGGATGACGAGTTCGCCCTTCTCGGGAACCGTGAACGTCTGATTGCCATCGGTCGCCACCACCTGCACGGGCCCGGTGGCCACGATGTCGAGGCAGCGGCTGCCGGCGTGGGCCGACGCCTCGGCCGTGCCGTCGATCCAGTTGACCGTTCCGCCGGGGCTCGACCGCACGACCGCGGCCTCGGGCCAGCCATCGGCCAGCCAGGGCAGGTCGCGCTTGCCAGCGGGCGAGGCATCGTCGGCCGGATCGACGTAGCCACTGGCCGCGATCGCGTCGTCGAGGGCCTTTTCGTAGGGGGCCATCTCGCGGTCGATCGCCGCGAGCAATTCGTCCTGCGAGGGCGTCTTCACCTGCAGCGCGGGGGCCGTCCGCCGCGTGTTGCCGTCGAAGCCGGGATCGGCCGCGGAATTGAAGAAGGCGTAGAGCGAATAAAACTCCTTGTGCGAGATCGGGTCGAATTTGTGCGAGTGGCAGACGGCACATTGGCCGGTGAGGCCCATCCAGGCATTCGTCATCGTGGCCGCGCGGTCGACCGCATAGCGGAAGAGCAGCTCCTCGTTGATCGAGCCCCCTTCGCTCGTCGTCACGTTGCACCGGGAGAAGCCGGTGGCGATCCTCTGATCGCTCGTGGCATTTGGCAGCAGGTCACCGGCGAGCTGATGAATCGTGAACTGATCGAAGGGCAGATTCTCGTTGAAGGCCTTCACGACCCAGTCGCGGTAGAGCCACATCTCGCGCTCGTTGTCGAGGTGGAGGCCGTGGGTGTCGGCATAGCGGGCTTGGTCGAGCCAGTGGCGGGCCATCTCCTCGCCGTGGTGCGGGCTCGCGAGCAATGTGTCGATGAGCCTTTGGTATGCATCAGGCGACGTGTCGGCGACGAACGCGGTCACCTGCTCGGGCGTGGGCGGCAGACCGGTGAGCGCAAACGTGAGCCGGCGGATGAGCGTGGGGCGGTCGGCCTCGGCGTTGCGCGGGAGCTTCGCGGCCGCGATCTCGGCGTCGAGAAAGCGGTCGATCGGGTTGGCCGCGGCGCCGGCCGGTACGTCCGGCCGATGAATTGCCCGATACGACCAGTGCTTTTCGTATGGGGCGCCGGCCTGGATCCACCGCGTGAGCAGGTCTTTCTGCTCGGCCGAGAGCGTCTTCCTCGAGTGGGGCGGCGGCATGATCACGTCGTGATCGGTCGCGTTGATCCGGGCGACAAGCTCGCTCGCCGCCGGATCGCCGGCCACGATCGCCCGCGAGCCGCTATCAAGTTCGCGGGTGGCCTCCTCGGCCGAGTCGAGCCGCAGGCCCGCCTCCGCCTGCCCCGGCCCGTGGCAGGCGTAGCAGTTTTCGGAGAGCAGCGGCCGGATGTCGCGGTCGAACCGGAGGGGCGACTCCGCGGCCGCCGCGGTGGAAAGGAACCATGCGACAAGTGCGACCGGGGCGACCAGGCCCATCGAGGCCAAGGCCGTCGCGCGAAAAAACACGGCTCCTACGCTGCAACCCATGGCACGGTCTCCGTCGGAAAACGGTTCGTGAGGTCGCCCGCGTCGCCGATCCAGCCTAGAGGCCAGATCGCGGACCCTGCGGCAGGTCGATCGGCGGGAAGTCCAAATCAATGTGTATTGTATTCGGCATTCGCGGTCTTTGCCATCAAAATGCCCGGATGGTGATGGGTGGCGTCATCCCGCTCGCTGCCGCGAGGGGCTTTCGGGACCCTGGAAGCAAACGGCTAGCGCGCCGAGACGTCGTCGGGCTTGGGCGCGAGCGACTCGATCCACTCGCGGACCACGGCCACGGCCTTCTCGTCGACGATTGACGTCGCGAGCTGCGGCATCTGGCCCGGCCCGCGGCGGGTCATGCGTTCGTAGATCACCGACCGCTCGGGATGGCCCGCCGCGATCAGCTTCGCGTCGGGAATGCCGAACGTCGAGTGCAGCGGCGTGATGCCGATCGCCTTCATCGCGTCGACCGGCCGCTTCTCGTAGGCAGTCATGTATTCGAGGTCGATCTGCGCGTTGCCACCCCCGGCGAAGACGTGGCAGCTCGAGCAATTCGAATGCAGATAGGAGCGGGCCCGGGCCTCGAGCGGGTGCGAGGCGTCGTAGGGATTCACGAGCCGGTTCGTCCGGTCGGGTGCCGTCGAGAGCAGCGATGACTTCCGTTGGCTGAAGGTCCGTGCGTCGGGGTCGGCCGACGACGTCTTTTGGCCCACCCACGCCCAGCGATCCTTCTCCTCGACGCCGGCCTTGATGGCCTTGCCATACCAGGCGCCGGCCCCGTCGCCCCACCAGTTCACCTCCAAGAGGCCGAGGTGCTCGAGCGTGCGGAGCTGGTTGTCGGTGGCGTGACCCTCGCCGAGCACGGCCTTGTAGTCGAAGTCGTGGTTGAGCTGCACGGTGCACAAGCCCAGCACGTAGTTGCTCGCCCGGCTGTGGCAGACCATGCACTCCGTCCGCGAGGGGTAATGCCACTGCTGCTTCTTCACGCCGTCGGCGTGCTTCTGAAGATCGGCCGTGCGAATCTGAAAGTCGCGATCCTTGCCCTCGGCGGCCACGAGCACGGCGTCGGTCTGCTCGTCGTTCCACTCGTAGCTGTAGCCGGCCCACTCCCCCTGCTCCTTGAGCATGAAGCGGGTCTCGATCCAGCGGCGGGTGGAGGGATCGCCTTCCACTTCATCGATCGCGAACGACTTCACGAGCACCGTGCCGTCGGGGAAGTTCCAGCCGCGGGCATTGGTGACGCCGATCTTCGCGGGCACGATCTTCGCCTCCTGCTTCATCGTCTTGGGCAGCGCGAAGAACCGGGCCTTGTGCGTGCCATCGCTCCAGAGCGGCGAGACCGGCTGATAGGGCACGACGCCATCCACCATCCGGTGCTTGGCGACGTCGGCGAAGAGGCCGCTCTCGGAGAGCTTTGTCGGGAATGGCGGCTGGTCCTTGGAGACCGGCGGCGTGGGCACGAGCCGGTAGAAGCCCCCCTTCTCGCCCGGCTGGTGGTCGCAGATCAGGACCTCACCCTTCGAGTCGGTGCCGAAGCCCGTGATGTTGAACGGCGTGTCGGCGATGAGCTGGTGCCACGTGACCTTCGTGCCGTCGTGACGGATTCCCCAGATGCGGCCGGTCGAATAGTCGGCGTAGAGATAGGCACCCTCGAGCTCCGGCAGCGCGGAGCCGGTGTAGACCAGGCCGCCGGTCATCGCGCGGGCTTCCGCATGCGAGTGCTCGGCGACCGGCTTCGAGATCGGCGTCGGGCCCGGCTTCTGCTCGTCGTTGAATTTGTGGGTGCCCTCGACGATGCTCCAGCCGTAGTTGGCGCCCCGCTCGATCAAATAGATCTGCTCCCAGAGGTCCTGCCCCTGGTTGCCCACCCAGAGTTGGCCGGTAACGCGGTCGTAGGAGAGCCGCCACGGCTGCCGCATTCCGTACGCCCAGGTCTCGGGCCGGGCGCCCTTCACCGTGGCGATCGGGCTGCCCTTGTCGAAGATCGGGTTGTCCTTCGGCACGGAATAGTGCCGGCCGTCGTTGGGCACGTCTTCGTCGGGGTGATCGACGTCGATCCGCAGGATTTTTGAGCGGAGCGTGGTGAGATTCTGGCCGACGCGGTCTTCATCGGAGTCGCTCGTGCCGTCGCCGCTGCCGACGAACATCATACCGTCATTGCCGAACGCCATGTCGCCGCCGTTGTGGCCGTTGGAATCCCACTCGATGATCACGGTGGCCGAGTCGCGGTGGAATGCATATGGCGGCTCGCGGTCGATCACGTAGCGGGTGATCCGGGTCCGCTTGCGGCCGTCCTCCGGCACGCGGCCGTCGGGGCTCTTGAAGCCGTTGGAGCCGATGTAGACGAAGCCGTTCTCGGCGAACTTCGGGTGAAAAGTGATCGCGTAGTGCACGGTCGTGTCGTCGGCGGGAATGAGCACCTCCGACTCGTACACCCCCTCGTCTTCCCGCATCCGCATGACGGTGGACGGCCGGTAGGCCCAGGGCTCCGTCACGTAGATCAGCCGGTCGCTGCCGGGCTGGTGGGCCACGGCGATCGGGCCCGACATCGTCGCCTTCGGAAAGGCCCGGGCCGTCGTGTAGGGCAGCGGCGGATCTGGCGAACCGGCCACCTTCGACGTCGACACGGGCACGATCTTCGAAATACCGTAGGGCCTCGCAGCCGTGGTCGCCGGGCCGATGAACTTCAGCGGCGAGTAGTCCTCGTGCTGATGGAAATTCAGCTTGGAGAGTGGCGCCGATGTCGAAAGCTCAGGCCGTTCGCTGCTCGTGTCGTGGTCGTAGCGGCAGAGCGCAAACCGCCACTCGTCGCCCGGCTCGGGGCGGCCGCCGGTGGGCATGAAATCCGACCACGGGATTCGCATCTCGACAGACCAGCCCTTGTCGGTGTCGGTCCAATTGTCGAGCGTGCCGCGAAGGTTCACGGCCGACTCGATGCCGAAGTCGTGCAGCTTCTTGAACCGGCCCACGTGGCCGCGGCGGGGGATGAAGCAATCGAACTGCGTGTTGAGGGCGTTGACCTGAAACTCGTAATACGCCGGCTTGTCGACGGCCGGCTTCACGAAGACCTCGAAGACGTCGTTGTCCCAGATCTGGCCGTCGTGCTCGGTGACGTCGGCGTAGAGATCGGCGTCGTCGAGGTCGGCGGCGATATAGAGATGCTCGCGGTCCCAGAGGATCTTCGCGCGGGTGGCCTTGGCGGCGGGCTTGTTGTCTTTGCCGAGCCAGGGCATCGAGAAGTTTTCGATCGTGGCGGCGGTCTTCCAGGCGGCGTCGTCGAGCGTGCCGTCGATCGCGATCGGATCTTCGGTAAACCGGCAGGCGACGGCCGGGACGGCGGGGACGGCGGCGACCGGCGGCGGCGCGGCGGTCCGGCCACCGGAGCAGCCCGCGATCCCGGCCGCGAGGGAGAGCACGGCTGCGAGGGCGCGGAGGGGATTTGAGAACACGGCAAGCCGGGTCATCGAGCGGTCCCTGCAGGTCAAGATGGAATGCACCGATGTATATAGTAGTTGCACCACCGTGGATCGACGAGGCCGACCCGGCATCCCCCGGCTCCCGCCGGGGCTTTTGGCGGGCTTGCTTCAACGCGTGTAAAATGGGTTTCCCGCCGATCGACCCTTGCCGGTCCGCGATTCGGGGCCTCCGCCCTGGATCGGCGACGCGGGTAACCCCTGACAGGATCTGCGTCGCATGGGTTGCTCGAACGCCAAGCGAATTCCGTGGCTGATTCGTCTCGCGGCAGTGGCCCTCATGACCGCCGCCCCCGCGTTCGCGGCCGCGCCCGCCAAGCCCCAAGCTCGGATCTCGTTCAACAACGACATCCGGCCGATCCTTTCCGACAACTGCTTCGCCTGCCACGGACCCGACAACGCCAACCGGCAGGCCGGGCTCCGGCTCGATACCGCCGAGCACGCGACGGCCGAACTCGAAAGCGGCTCCCGCGCGATCGTGCCGGAAGACGTGGCCGCCAGCGAACTCGTCGCCCGGATCATCTCCGACGATCCCGACAGCGTGATGCCGCCGCCCGAAGCCAAGATCGGCCGGCTGACCGACGAGCAGGTCGAGCTCGTCAAGCGGTGGATCGCCGAAGGGGCACAGTATGAGCCGCACTGGGCATTCGTCGCCCCCGTGAAGCCGGCGGCCAACGACACCACGGCCTCCATCGACGAAGCTGTGGCTGCCAGGCTCGCGAAGCGCGGGCTCGCGCAACAGCCGGAGGCCGACCGCCCCACGCTCATCCGCCGCGCCGCGTTCGACATCACCGGCCTGCCGCCGACTCCGGCCGAGGTGGAGGCCTTCGTCGCCGACACCTCCCCCGATGCCTATGAAAAACTCCTCGACCGCCTCCTGGCGAGCCCGCGATACGGCGAGCGGATGGCGGCCGACTGGATGGACCTCGCCCGCTATTCCGACAGCTACGGCTTTCAGGTCGATCGCGAGCGCCCCACGATGTGGCCGTGGCGCGACTGGGTGATCAAGGCCTTCAATGAAAACCTGCCCTGGGACCAGTTCACGCTCTGGCAGCTGGCGGGCGACCTCTTGCCCAATGCCTCCGACGAGCAGCTGCTCGCCACGGCTTTCAATCGGCTCCACCAGCAGGAATGCGAGGGCGGCTCGGTGGAGGAGGAATATCGGGTCAACTCGATCAACGACCGCGTGACCACGTTTGGCACGGCGTTTCTCGGGCTCACGCTCGAATGCTGCCGCTGCCACGACCACAAGTTCGACCCGCTCTCGCAGAAGGAATTTTACCAGTTCTTCGCCTTCTTCGACGACGTCGACGAGGCGGGGCTCTACTCCTTCTTCACGCAGGCCGTGCCGACGCCGAAGATGCGCCTGCTCGACGACAAGACCGCGCTCGCGCTTGCGAAGGCCGACGAAGCCTGCGGCGAGGCCGTGGCCGAGCTCGGGATCGCCGAGGGGGCGGCGCGAAAGGCCGTGGCCGACTGGATCGCGGGCAAGGCCGGGAAGCCGATCGCGCTCGACGCGGCCGGCGGCACGATTCCGGGTGAGATCGTGCGCTATCCGTTCGACGCCCGCGGCGCGGATGGCAATTTTGCCAGCAGCCTGGGCAGCCTCGAGCCGGCGACGTCTCCCGAAGAAAACACGCTCGTCGAGGGAAGGTTTGGCAGCGCGATCCGGCTCACCGGCGACCATCCCGTCGCCACGCCGGTCGGCAACTTCCGCAAGAGCCATCCCTTCACCGTGTCGCTCTGGCTCAAATCCCCCGACGTGAAGGAGCGGGCAGTGGTGTTTCACCGCTCCACCGCCTGGACCGATGCCGGCAGCCGCGGCTACGAACTGCTCATCGCCGATGGCCATCTCCGCTGGTCGCTCGTCCATTTCTGGCCGGGGGATGCCGCGAGCGTGCGGTGTGCGGAGCCGCTGCCCGTGGACGAGTGGGTGCACGTGGCCGTGTCGAGCGATGGCTCGGGCCGCGCCGCGGGGCTGAAGATCTTCGTCAACGGCCACCCGGCGGCGACGGAGATCGTGCGCGACTCTCTCAGTCGCGAGATCCTCAATGACGGCCGCAATGACGTCGGCGACGGATTCGAAAAGACGATCGCGGCCGGTCGAACGATTCGGATCGGCGAGCGGATGCGGGACAGCGGCTTCAAGGATGGCCTCGTCGACGACTTCCGCGTCTTTGACCGGGCGCTCTCGCCACTCGAGGTGCGGGAGACTTTCGAGCCGGGCGCGATCGTGGCCGCGATCGCGGCGCAGCAGGCGGCGGAGCCACTTGGCGAGTACTTCGCGGCCGCATTCGACGCCGCCACCGCGACGAAGCGCATGGCGGTCGAAGAGGCGCGGCGGGCCCGCGACGACCTGGCCGAGAAGCCGCTCGAGATCATGGTGATGCGGGAATTGCCGCAGCCGAAGATGGCCTACGTGCTCAATCGCGGCGACTACGACAAGCGCGGCGAGCCCGTCGAGCCCGGCACGCCCGCTGTGCTGCCCCCCTTCCCCGGCGATCAGCCGAAGAACCGGCTCGGCCTCGCGCGGTGGCTCGTCGATCCCGACCACCCGCTCCTCGCGCGGGTGACCGTCAATCGGCTCTGGCAATCGCTCTTCGGTCTCGGCCTCGTGAAGAGCCCGGAGGACCTCGGCAGCCAGTCGACGCGGCCCGAATATCCCGAGGTGCTCGATTCGCTCGCCTGGAAGTTTTCGCATCCGGCGGCCGACGGTGGTCTGGCGTGGAGCATGAAGGCACTCGTCAAGGCGATCATGATGTCGAAGACCTACCGGCAGCGGAGCATCGCCGACGAGAAGACGATGGCCGACGATCCGCTCAATCTCTGGCTCGCGCGGGGCCCGCGGCATCGCCTGCCGGCCGAGATGATCCGCGACGGAGCGCTCGCCGCCTGCGGCCTCCTCGTGGAAAAGACCGGCGGACCGCCCGTGAAGACCTACGACATCCAGGAATCGTTCAAGCCGTCGGCCGCCGACACCGGCGAGGCGCTCTACCGCCGCAGCCTCTATACCTTCTGGCGGCGAACCGGCCCGGCCCCTGTGCTCGAGAGTTTCGATGTGCCGAAGCGGGTGGTCTGCTCGGCCAAGCGCGACGCGACGAACACCCCGCTCCACGCGTTCGTGCTGATGAACGGGCCGCAGTTCGTCGAGGCGGCCCGCGTGCTCGCCGAACGGCTGCTGGCCGACTATGACGGTCAGGTCGATCAGGTGCTCGACAGGGCCTTTTACCTGCTCACCACCCGGCAGCCGGACGATGAAGAACGGCAGATCGTGCGGCGGATGCACGCCGGTCAGCTCGACTGGTACCGCAGCCACCCCGACGACGCCGCCAAACTCGTCGCGGTGGGCGACACGAAGCCGAACAAGGCGCTTGAGGCCATCGACGTGGCCGCCGCGGCCGGCGTGATCAACGCACTCTTGAACTACGACGGATGCGTGGTGAAACGATGACGCAGCTGCCTTTCAATCGCCGCCAATGGCTGGGCTCGTTTGGCATGGGGCTCGGTGGCTTCGCGCTCGCGGAGATGCTCGCGAAGGCGGCCGCGGCCGGGGAGCCCGCGCGGGATGGGGCCGGCGGCGTGCTCGGCGGGTTTCACTTTCCGCCCAAGGCGAAGCGGGTGATCTACCTCTTCCAGTCGGGCGGTCCCTCGCAGATCGATCTCTACGACCACAAGCCATTGCTCGTCGAGAAGACCGGCATGCAGCTGCCGGAGAGCGTCCGCGGCGGGCAGCGGCTCACGGGCATGTCGGGCAACCAGAGCTCGATTCCGCTCGTGGGCTCGCCGTTCAAGTTCGCGCAGTATGGCGACAGCGGTGCCTGGCTCTCGGAGCTCCTGCCCCACACGGCGAAGATCGCCGACCGACTCTGCTTCATTCGCACGATGCACACCGAGAGCATCAACCACGGGCCGGGCGTGACGTTCATGCAGAGCGGCTCGCAGATTCCGGGCCGGCCGAGCATCGGCGCCTGGCTCGACTATGGCCTCGGCAACGCTCACGAGGATCTCCCCTCGTTCGTCGTGCTGATCACGAAAAACAAGGGCGGCCAGCCGCTGATGAGCCACCTCTGGGGCGCGGGCTTTCTGCCGACGAAGCACCAGGCCGTGCGGTTTCGCTCCGGCGGCGACCCGGTGCTCTACGTCAACAATCCGCCCGGCGTGTCGCCGGAAAACCGCCGCCAGCTGCTCGACGGCCTCCGCGAGCTCCACGAGCACCAGTTCGCCGGCACGCCGGACGCCGAGATCACGGCGCGGATCGCCAACTACGAAATGGCCTTCCGCATGCAGTCGAGCGTGCCGGAGGTGACCGACTTCTCCGACGAGCCTGCGAGCGTGCTCGACGCCTACGGCCCCGACGCGCGGGACCCCGGCACGTTTGCGGCCAACTGCGTGCTCGCCCGCCGGCTCGCCGAGCGGGGCGTGCGATTCATCCAGCTCTACCATCAAGACTGGGACCATCACGGTGGGCTCAAGGGGGGCATCCGGTCGGAGTGCAAGCAGACCGACCAGCCGGCGGCCGCGCTCGTGCAGGATCTCGCCCAGCGCGGCATGCTCGACGACACGCTCGTCGTCTGGGGCGGAGAGTTTGGCCGCACGAACTACTGCCAGGGCCTCTACAGGCCGGGCATGGATTTCGGCCGCGACCACCATCCGCGCTGCTTCACGATCTGGATGGCCGGCGGCGGCATCAAGCCGGGCACGACCTACGGCGAGACCGATGAATACGGCTACAACATCGTGAAGGACGGCGTGCACGTGCACGACTTCCACGCCACGATGCTCCACCTCCTCGGCATCGACCACGAGCGGCTCACGTATAAGTTTCAGGGCCGCCGCTACCGGCTCACCGACGTGCACGGCAAGATCGTGAAGGGCATCCTCGCCTGACGGCCCGGCTCTTCCCCCCCAAAAGCCCCCGGCGGAAGCCGGCGGGATGACGCGTCGCGACAAAAGAAGACGCCACTTACCTATCTGGCGTGGCGTAAACGGTGAGCAGCGCCTGCGTCCCTGAGTCGGCATGTCCGCGGGCCGCGACGAGCTCATACAGCCGCTCGGCGGTCGCGAGCCCCGGCAGATCGAGGCCGGCCTCGGCGGCCGACTCCCGCGCGATCCGAATGTCTTTGAGCAGGTGGCGAACGAGGAATCCCGGCGCGAAATCTCCGGCGAGTGCCCGGGGCGCAAGGTTGGTGAGGGCCCAGCTCCCCGCCGCGCCCCCGGCGATCACCCGCTGCACCGCGGCCGGATCGAGCCCGCCGGCGCCGGCATGGGCGAGCGCCTCGCACCAGGCAACCATCCCCACCGCCACCGCCACCTGGTTGGCGAGCTTGCACCGTTGGCCGGCTCCTGCCGGACCCAGGCGCGTGACCGACGAGCCGAGTCGCCCGAGGATCGGCCGGGCCCGCGCGAAGGCTTCTTCATCGCCGCCGACCATGATGACGAGCGTGGCGTTGCGAGCCCCGACGTCGCCCCCCGACACGGGCGCGTCGATCGCGGCCAGGCCGCGGGCCGCCGCCGCCTCGGCGATCCGGGCGGCGAGCGCGGGGCTCGAGGTGGTCATATCGATGAGGAGCGTTCCCGGACGCGAGCGACCGAGCAGCGAGGCCTCCGTCGGCCGCCCCCCTGCCCCGCCGAAGTAGACCTCCTCGACGTCGCTCGGCAGGCCGAGCATCGTGATCACCACGTCGCTCGCCGCCGCCAGATCGGCGGGCGTGTCGTGCCAGACGGCGCCGCGTTCGACGAGCGGCAGCGCCTTGGCCCGCGTGCGGCTGTGCACGTGGAGCTCGTGGCCGGCCGAGAGCAGGTGGCCGGCCATGCTCGACCCCATGATGCCGGTGCCCACGAAACCGATTCGGGGTGGAGGAGCGACGGAGTTGTCCGAGTTGGCGGGGAGGTCTTGCATGCGCGTGGGGCCGAAAAGGGAAAGAAAAGGGAGCCCGTTTTTGGCCGTTTTAACAGGGCCGGGGACGGATGGTGATGGGGCGCGTCATCCCAGGGGTTCCCCCCGGGCCGCGTCCGGCGTAACGAAAACGCGGCTTTGGTCATAACATCATGAGATTATTTCGGCCCGGCCGCAGCCCGACGTAGAATCAAGGTCCACACCCCCGCCGCTCCCGCCTTTTTTCGCACCATGCGACTCCTCATCCTGGCACTCTTTTTGGCCCTGGCCGCGATTGGGCTGCCCCTTGCGGATGCCCACGGTCAAGAAACGGCACTCACCCCCGACGAGCGTTCGAAGCTCGACACCTTCGAAGGGGTCACCATCGACAAGGCCGACAAGGTCTTCGCCGGCAAGGACTACCGCCGGTCGCTCGCCGAATACGACGCCTTCATCGTGCAGTTTCCCGAGTCGAAGGCGATCCCGTATGCGATCCTCCAGAAGGGCCGTTCGCTCCAGCTGCTCGACAAGCGGTTCGAGGCGATCAAGGTCTACCAGGAGGTGCTCGACTTCTTCCCGGACGACGTGAAGTATGCCGCCGCGGCGCAATACCGCATCGGCCAATCGCATGCGGAAAGCGGCGACGTCGAGAAGGCGATGAAGGCCTGGCTCGCGCTCGCCGACGACGCCGACTACGCGAAGGAGCCGCTCGGCGCCGACGCGCTCAATGCCTTGGCCGACAATCTCATCAAGCAGGGCAAGGCCGACGAGGGGATCAAGCGGTTCGAACAGGTGGCCGTCGACTTCAGGAAGTCGAGCCCCGACGCGGCCCGCGGCGCCATCGGGCGGGTGGTGCCGTACTACATCCGCACCAAGCCCGACGCCGAAAAACTCCGTGCCTTCTACGTGGCCGCCAAGACCTTCGAGTACGGCCCGCGTGAACCCGAAGCCGACGTCGCCACCGACGGTCTCTATTGGCAGCGTGTCCGCGACAACATCAAAGCCCACAGCGAATTCACCGACCTCCAGAAGGACCAGCGCGACGCCTTCTACCGCTACTGGGCCGGCAAGATGCAGGGCCAGATGCCGACCGACGACAGTTTTCAGATCGACCTGGCCAACTACATCCGCGCCTCCGATCGCGACGACGCCGCCTGGGCGCAGCGGCTCGACAAGCAGTTCGCCGACCGCCAGAAGGATGGCGACTACGCCCGCGTGGTGCGGTGGATCGGCGCGTTTGCTCCCAAGAAGGAAAAGGTCGAGGAGTATTACCAGAAGCTCGACTTCGCCAAGATGTCGAACGCCGACATCCAAAACCTCGTCTGCACGCTCCTGGAAACCAACCGCGATCCCGACCGGGCCAAGGCGGCCTTCGAGAAGCTGCGGATGGCCGAGGTTCCAGACGACGCCAAGATGAGCATGTTCAACTGGTTTCGCGATCGCTGGCCGCTGCCCGGCAGCCGCGACCTGGCCCTGCGAACCTGCCAGTCATTTGCCAATGCCGACGCGGGGCGGATGCAGGCCCTGCGATACCTGCACTGGCGGTGCCATCCGCACCACGGGCATGTCCGCATGGAAAAGGATTTCCCCGAGGGGCTCGCCCTGGCGGCCGACATGCAGAAGGTGCCGGCGCATGCCAAGGAGGCGTTCTCGCTCGGCGGCAACCTCCTGCAGTGGTCGGGCAAGTACGAAGACGCGATCAAGGATTATCAGCAGGCCGACAGCCCGCCGCAGACGCTCCTCTGGACGTCCGAGTGCCTCGCGAAGCTCGGCAAACTCGATCCTGCCGTCGCCCAGCTCCGCGAGGTGGAAAACTTCTTCGCGGACGCGGCGCCCGATGCGGCGCTGCGGGCCGCCTACCTCTACCGCGACGCCGGCATCAAGGAGAAATACGTCCGCTCGCTCCGCGGCGTGCTCAAGAAGTATCCCAAGAGCGGCCAATCCAGCGAGGCGCACCAGCGGCTCGAGGAAATGGGGCTCCCGATCGGAGGCGGCGTCGATGCGGAGGAATGAATTTCCAGAAGCCCCCGGCGGAAGCCGGGGGGTGACGCGTGGCGATCTCGTGTGGCGTTGCGCGATGCTGGCCATCGCGGCGACATTGGTCCTGCCGCAGGCGGCGGAGGCGCAGCGTCCGCGACGCAGCCGCGGCGAGGCGGCGCAAGGGGAGAAGAAAGGCGAGTCGGGCAACTACGCGGCCTTCCAGCTCCTGCGGAAGGGGCAAGAACTGCTCGACTCGGGCGAGCACGACCGCGGCCAAAAGATCCTCGAGACGATCGTCGAGCAATATCCGGCCGATCCGATCCGCTTCAAGGCCTATCTCGCCCTCGGGAAGCACGCCCTCTCCCGCAGCGAGCAGATGGAGGCGATCGGCTACCTGCGGAACCTCAAATCGCTCGAGCAGCCGGGAGTTGAGATGGACGCGGAGACCCGCGACCTCTTTCTCGAGGGCCTTTACCTGCAGGGCATCGCCTACTTCCAGACCCGGCAATATGCCCAGGCGTTCCCGCTCCTGCGGCGGATCACCAACGACTTCCCCAACACGATCTGGGCCAACCAGTCCTACTACTATATCGGCATGTGCCACTTCGCGCAGGGCAACTGGAACAAGGCGATCGAGGCGCTCGGCCTCGTGGGCACGTTCGTCGACGAGAAGAGCGGCGCCGTGGAATACGCCGAGGCCGGCCGGCGGTTCTACGTGAAGATCCATGACACCGACCTCCCGGTGCTGGAGAAGCTCGGCGAGGAGGTGAAGGTGAAGGTCACCTCCGCCAGCGGCGACTCGGAGATGGTGTCGCTCGTGCCGCTCCCAGGGGACGAAAACGCCTCGATCGGCTCGATCGCCACGGCGCTGGGCCAGGCGAAGCCGGGCGACGACGTGCTGCAGGTGATCGGCGGCGACACGCTCCGCACCGCCTACGTCGACAACAACACGCTCGAAGGCAAGAAGGACGTCGCCCGCACGCGGGACGTGAAGGTGGTCTCCTCGGCCTCGCTGCTCTTCACGCGGGGCGACTACGAATCGCAGGCGGTGGCCGCGTTTCTCGGGCAGCCGGTCTTCGTGCTGCTCTCCGACGCCGACCTCGACGTCTCTCCCAAGGCCGACGCGGCGACGCTGCGCGTGCTCTCCCGCTTCAAGGAGGAGGCCGACGAGGATGGCGGCAGCAGCACCGGCGTCGACATCGAAAAGATCCTCCGCAGCGAGGAGGATCAGTGGCGCACCCGCGACGAGATCACCGTCACGCTCGCCGAACTGAAGGCGGCAGCGGCCACCGGCGACGTCGTCCACACGGGCCGGTTCGGCGGCCAGTTTTCGCTCGTGCCGTTCGTGGAGGACCAGCCCGTCGACCGCGGTGACGCCGCGCTCACCGCCGCCGTGGGGGACGAGATCGTGGCCACGTTCGCCGACGAGCTGCACGTGGGTGGCACGACTCCCCGCACGGTCACCGCCGTCACGACGGTGGCCAGCGAGATCGACAGCAAGCCGCGGGCCGTGCAGTACGAGGTGGGCGATCCCGTGGTCGCCGCGAAGAAGAGCCTTGTCGAGAGCGCGGCCTTCCTGGAACTCGGCCGCATCTTCAAGGCGATGGGCCTCATGAAGGGCGCGATCGAGAAGGTGGGCGACGGGCTCACCCGGATCGATCCGATCATCCGGCAGTCGGGGGCCATTCCCGCCTCGCTCACCGAAGAGGCCTTCCGCACGAAGTGGGAATTGCACATCGTCGCCGACGACTTCAACGCGGCGATCCAGACCTGCGAGCTCTTCAGCCGGCTCTACCCCGAGTCGCCGTTCGTCGACCGGGCGCTGATGCAGATCGGGCAGATCAAGGAGGAGCGGAAACTTCCCGACGAGGCGATCCGCGTCTATCAGCGGATCCTCGCGCTGCCCGCCTCGCAGATCAAGCCGGAGGCCCAATACCGGATCGCGCAGGCCACCGAAAAGCTGCCGACCGCCGCGGCCGCCGAGCAGGCGATCGTGCAATACAAGCTCTGCGCCGAGCGGTATCCCGAAAGCCCGTTCGCCGGCGAGTCGCTCGGCAAGCTCGTGGATTACCACATCGAGAAGAAGGACAACACGGCGGCCAACGATCTCCTGGAGCAGATCTTCCAGGACTACCCCGACGCGCAGTTCCTCGATGCGATGTTGCTCAAGTGGGTGATGGTGGCCTACCGCACGGGCGACTTCCAGAAGGCGTACGACAAGTGCAACCAACTGCTCTTCGAGTATCCCTCGAGCGCCTACGCCGAAAAGGCCCGCGCGATCCTTCCGAAGATCGAGCAAAAGGTGAAGCCCGCCGGCGAAGCGGCCGCGGGCGGAAGTTAATCACGACCGGAGACGGATATGCACTGGACACGTTGCACGATTGCACGCGCATTGATCGCGTTTTCTTTCGCGGTTTCTCCGGGCCTGCTCGTCGCCGCTGATCCGGCGGCTGCGAAGGCCGACCCGAAGGTGGCGCAGTTCGAGGCGCTGGCTCAGGCCGTCACGCAGAATCCGGCCGCCGCCGGCGAGCAGCAGATCGTGGAGCTCGCGACCGCGGCCCGCGACCTCGGCCGCCCCTACGCCGCCAACATCGCGATCAAGACCTGGCTGGCCCGCACACAAAACCCCACCCCCGCCGCCATGCTCGCGGCCGCGGAAAACGCCGCGCTCTCCGGCGACCTGAAGACGGCCGCCTCGCGATACAAGCTCTACCTCGCGGCCGCCCCAGCCGATGAAACCCGCTCGCGGGCCGCCGCCCGGCTCTACACCCTCCTCATCGACGACTTGGGAAATGCCGACGACGCCTATACGTTCATGACGCGGCAGGGTGCCGACCTGCGACAGTCGGCCGAAGCGCGGAAGTACGACTTCTGGTTCCTGGAGCAGGCCCAGAACCGTCGCGACGCGGTGTCGATGGCTTCTCGTCTCGCCGCCATCATGGCCGAGCAGCTGCCGCTGGAGCTGGAGCGGATCACCTGCTGGGACCGGCTCGACGGACTGATGGGCGAACTCGCCCGGGCCACGCCCAACTATTTTCCGGCGGCGGCCGATGCCAGGAAGATCGTCGGCCTCGTGCGGGAGAGCCCGGCGCGGGCGGCACGGTATGGCTTCATCGTGTCCTGGCTCGAATACCGAGCCGGCGCGGCCGGCAAGGATCCGGCGGCGCTCGCCAAGTCGTTCGAGCCGGTCGTCGCGGCCGCCACCGCCTATGTCGATGCGGTACCCACCGCCGCCACGCTGGCCGACGTGATCAACGTCTTCGTCTGCCCCGAGAACAACCATAATCACTGGAGTACGCTGGGCGACCCGACCCGCGGCTGGTGGACCGCGTCGTTCGCCAAGCTTTCCGACGAAGAGAAGCCGAAGGCGATCAATTGGCAGGGATGGTATGCCTACCAGGCTTCCCCCGACCAATGGATCGAACTGGGCACGAAGTTTCCCGAGGTGTTCAAGAAGGCCCCCGCCACCGCCGGGCTCCCCTTCCTCGTGAACAAGCCCGACCCGGCGGTCTATACCGCTCAAGTCCCGTTCCTCACGGGCGTGGCATCCGACGGCGCAAAGATGGCCAATGCGCTCGCCGCCACGAAGGGCACCGACCTGCTCGCCGGTCTCAAGCACCTCTCGCAGCAGGAGGCATGGCACGGCACGTTCGAGAGCACATACAACGCGGCCGCGAGCAACGTCTGGCCGATCTGGAGGTCTTTTCCGCGGCAGCCCGCCGCCACCGACGCCGACTGGTACAAGGCGTTTCTCGCCTGGGCTCCGGAGGCGATCGTCCGTTCGCCGATCGCGATCTTCCAGCCGGCTGCCGCTCAAGGCTACCTGAACGCCGCCTTCGCCCATGGCACGCCCGATCCGGCCGACAAGTCGGCCTTCGTCGCGGCGCTGCGCAGCCTTGACTGGGTGCCGTGGGACGAGAAGACCCGCCGCGAGGTGATCCAGCCTGCCCATGCCGCCTTCAAGCAGTGGGCCGACCAGGTCCGTAAGCAGGCCGCAGGGCCGGAGAAGGCGAAGTGGGCGAAGGCCGCCGCGGCGATCGCGCCCTTGGAGGAGGAGTTCAAGAAGGCATTCGACGTGAACGTGTCGGCCTCGGCCGATCTCGCCAAGCAGGCCGATCCGCTCGCCGGCCAGCTCGCCCGCTGCGTGACCGCCATCAAGGCGAAGAAACTCGACGACTATCTGGCCGCCGCCCGCGAGGCCTACAAGCTCATCCGCGACTATCCCGACAAGAAAACGCCCTTCGGCCAGCCGACACTCACCTGGCTGCTCACCAACCGGCCGGCCGCCTTCGACACGATCGACTTCCAGCGAGAGGTGATCGCCGACCAGATGGCCCAGTGGAAGCCGAACAGCCCCACTGCCGCGTTGCTCGCGATTGACACGGCGATTGTGAATGGCCGACCGGGCTGGAGCTGGAACAACATCCCGAAGAAAGACCGCGACCAGGCGCTTGCCTTCAACAAGACGATCGGCGAGGGGATTCTCGCGCAGCTGGCCCGGAGTGTTTATTCAAATGAATTTTTTGCGCGTTTCCGCTCCACCCGCCGTGGCAGTGGCTGGCAGGAGCAGCAGATCGGCAACGAGGTGCTCGCCAAGCTGATCGAAACGAAGGCGTTTCAAACGCACAAGTCGCGGGTCGGAGCCCACGCAAGCGCCACCTGCGATTACCAGTGGCTGATCCGCAACGAGTTCCACGGACTTGTCAAGCAGTTTCCGGTGGAGACCTTCTTCGACGACATGTTCGTCGAGGATTCGAAGGCCAGCGGCTGGTTCGACTGGTCGTTCACGCAGTACAGCCGCGACGAGAAGAAGAAGGCCGCCAACGCCGCGGCGGAGCGGTTCGCCACGTATGCGTCGATGGCCACCGGGCCGGGCAATCCGCTGGGCTATGACCAGCTGCCACAGTTGCTCGTCGCGGGCGACCGCCGCGACGTGTACACCGCCAGGATTCCGTGGGAGGTCTGGCAGTGGAGCGATCGCGCCCTCTCCGCCGACAAGCCGCTCCGCGACAAGGTCGTGGAAACGGCCGAGGCCGGCTGGGCCAAGACCCGGTTCGACGCCTGGGCCATGGGCCGCGCCTCGATTCCGGGTGATCCGGCCATCATGCAGGACAAGGCCAAGCGTGCCGACTTCTTCCAGAAGCTCGCCGCCTATCTCGAACGCGGCAAGGCCTCCCGCGGCCGAACCGGCCCGCCCTCCCTGAACGCCATCACCCAGATTCCGGCCAACGGCTTCTCCCCCGACGAGCTGAACCTGCTGCTCTCGATCTTCGACGGCAACACGCCCGCAACATGGTCCGGTGGCTCTGGCTACGAGCACTTGGGCCTCGTGCTCGCGCAGGCGCTTCCCGCCCAAGAGCGGCTCGGCGACGTTGCGCGGATCGCCCCCGAACTCTGGCGGATCGGCCGCGACACGCGAAACGCCGACTACCTCGCGCGCCTCGCGGCCGCAGCCGCCGCGGTGGCGAAGGCGGGTCAGCCCGACGTCGCCGCCGCCTTCGCTGACGCGGGCCTCGACATGCTCGGCGCGGAATTGCCCGAGGCCGCCCGCACGCAGCTGACGGCGCTGCGGACTGACGCGATCCTCGCGCTCGGCGGTACCAACCCCGTGCCGCGGAGCGACCCGCGCTGGCCGATCTACGACGCGCAGCTGGCATTCACCGCCGGCAAGCTGCAGACCGCCTGGGATCGCTATGCGTCGAGCCCGGCGATCGTCGCCCAGATGTACAAGGAACTCGATCCGGCCTTCACCACCTGGCTCATCCGCGAAAACACGCAGACCGGCAACTACGACCGAGGCCGCGAACTCGGCCAGCTGATGCTGGCCTGGGTGGACGCCACGCCGGGCGCGGTCGACGCCGAGGCCCAGGCCGGTCTGCTCGTGGCCTATGCCGACATCGCCCTCGCCCGCCGCGATTATCCGCAGGCCCGCGCGCTCTACGAGCGAATCGCGGCCGCGAAGGAATTCGACGGCACGGCCGGCAAGCGTGACGCGGAACTCCGCGTCGCCGAGGCCGACCGGCTGGCTCGGCAGTTCGACGCCGCCAAGGAGCGGCTCGACCGGCTCACCCGGCGGCCCGACAGGATTCTCCAGACGGAGGCCAACTACCAGCTCGCGCTCCTCAAGGCCGACCAGGAGGAGATCGAGGAGGCGGCCGGCTATCTCGAGAAGGTGTTCACGCTCGTACCCAACCACGTGGGCGGCCGCATTCTCGAGGGCAAGCTCAACCTGCTCCGCCGGAAGTACGACGTGGCGTCGAAGGTGAAACTCGGCGTGCTCGGCGACAAGAAGTTTCTCATTCCGGGCAAGCCGCTGGAGGTCGATCTCGAAGACAAGAACCTGGCCGTGGTCGGCAAGTCCACGCAGATCGAGATCAAGGCCTGGACCGCGAGCGGCGACGAGGAGCGGTTCAACCTCTTCCCGTTCGGCGACTCGAAGACCCGGTTCACCGGCCAGATTCCCACGCAGCTCGCCGCGCCCGTGAAGGGCGACCACACGCTCCAGGTGGTCGGCGGCGACACCGTCCGCTACACGTTCGCCGAGTCGTTCGGCGGCTCCAAGGGGGGCCTCGCCGACGAGCCCGCCGCGATGACCGTGGTGACCGACTCCGACTTCTTCGTGTCGAGCGGTGCGATCCTCTCGAAGGAGGAACTCGAGAACCGCAAGCTCGAAAAGCTGATCCGCGACAAGCTCAGGCTCAACGAGGGAATGGAGCGGGAGATGGCCCTCGCGGCGACCCGCAGCGAGGATCAGATCAAGCCCGGCAACCGGATCAACGTGCGCGTCGTCGATCCGGATCGCAGCACGTCGGCCGCGAAAGACACGCTGCAGGTGCGGGCCGCGACGGCCAGCGGTGACAGCCTGCTCGTCACGCTCACCGAGACCGACGCGTATTCGGGCGTCTTCGAGGGGAGCGTGCCCACCGGCTCCAGTCAGGCCACGGCCTATGCCACCGACTCCACCGACGGCAACGACCCCAACAACACGATCAGCCCGGGCGCCGCCACGCCGTGGATCGCCTTGGCCGACAATAAGCGTCCGAAGACGTTTTCCGTCGACCTGAACGACAACGTCGCGATCGGCTCGATGACCGTGACGGCCGGCGTGCCGGGGCGGAAGCTCAAGGACGTCTACGTGCAGACTTCCCTGAACGGTCGTGACTTCCGCACGCTGGGGCAGTGGCGGGCCGACGGCAAGGCCACGTTCAAGCCCTGGGACGCCAGCCCGCGGATGGATCTCGTGCGGATCGCGCCGCAGCCCCGCCCTTTCGCAAAGGTTGCTGAGTTCGAGGACTATCTCGGCCGCGGCCGGTTCGCCAACGGTTCGCCGCTCCTCTCGGAGACCATCAAGACGCTCGCCTTCGGCCCTCTCGACGGCAACCTCGGCGGCCGATCGGGTCCGCTCGGGCTCGACGGCGTGACCGAGTGGTACGTGGGCCACTGGTACGCCGGGTTCGAGGTGCCGAAGAACCAGACCCGCACGTTCACCCTCGAACCCAAGGGCAAGACGCAGAACGTCTTCTACGTCTTCGCGATCGACGGCGAGATTTCGCCGCAGCGCGACAAGCCGCTGACGATCACGCGGCCGCTCCAGAAGGGCGGGCATCGGATCGACGTCTATGCCTATGCCTACCGGCATGCGGGGCTGAACTTCGAGGTGCTCATCGACGCGGCGGAGCCCCCCTTCACCGCGTCGATTCCCGAGAAGGCCTTGAGCCCGGTGGAGCGGCCGGCGCTCGCCGACGCCTTTGCGGTGCCCCCGGCCACGATCGAGTCGGCCGCAGACAACACGAAGCTGACGGTTGGCTTCGCCAAGGACACGAGGGCGCGGGTGGTCCGCCTGCTCATCGCCGACTACGAGACCGACGCCCCGGCGATCAACTCGATCGCGCTGGTGGATGCGGAGGGCAAGCAGGTGCTGCCCACCCAAGAGAGTTTCCAAGACCTCGCCAAGAACGACGTCCTGGAGATCATTCCGGGCGATCGCATCACCGTCGCCTACGACGACGCGGCCGTGATCACGCCAGCGAAGCAGACGCAGGAGCAGTTTCTCACCGCGACCTTCACCAATGCCCAGGTCTCCGCGGCCTTCGTGGAATTCAAGGAGGTCGGCGGCGAGCGGCGGGCGGAATACATTCCGATGCAGCGTTTCAAGCCGGGCGACACCGTGAAGCTCTTCGTGAACGACCCCGACATGGACGTCTCCGACGAGCCCGACCGCGTCTCGCTCGCCGTCAAGGCCGGCCGCGGCGAGCCGATCACGATCGAATCGCTCGAGACGGAGGGGCATTCGGGCATCTTCCTCGGCACCGTGTTTCCGGTGGCGGGGAAGCCCGAGCGGCCGAGCGAACTCACCGTGGCCGCGAACGACGACCTCACGCTCTCCTACCTCGACCGGGAGAACACCGACCCGGGCATTCCCTGGGAGCGGACGAGTTTCGTCGAACAGACCGGCTCCGACGACCCTGAAGTGCGGGTCTACGACGTCGCCAGCCGGCCGCTCGACGCCAAGGAGCAGGTGGCCGCGGCGGCGAAGCAGCAGATCGCACGGAAGCTCGAGGAACGCATCCCGATCACGCGCGAGATCGTGGCCGTGCGGCCGGAGAAGCCGGCGGCGAACGGCGAGCCGGCGAAGGTGCTCGTCGACGGGCCGCTGCTCGTTGAGGTGCTCGCTCCGCGGCTCGCCCAGAGCCCAAAGAGCCTGGCGGAGCTCTTCGTGCAGACGGAGTCGGGCCGCGAGAAGCTCGGCCGTCCCGTGGCCGAGGGTGAATTCCCGCTGGACGTTCCGGGCACGGTTCGGCTGCGCCGCTATCCCGGCGATCAGCGTGCGATCGAAACTCCGCCGGGCGTGAGCCAGGTGGTCGTCCGCGGCAACCGCTACGCGGCCGACGCGCTCGGCGAGGGACGATTCACGTTTCTCGTCGGCAAGGAACTCGGCCCGGTGCCGGCGGAGTCGCTCGCCGACGTCGAATACGACCCGAGCGGCCGCGAACCGCCGCCGTCGGTCCAGGTCCGTGGCAACGACACGGTCTACGTCGGCTGCCGCTATACCGACGCCGCGGGGCAGGAACGCTGGACGATCCAGCCTGTCACGCTCACCTCCGACATCATCTTCGACGTCATGGACCGCCGCTACCAGGACGAGATCACCGGCACGCATGTGGGCGACAGCCTCAACCTCCGGTTGATGCATCCGGCGCTCGACGTCTCCGACGATAAGGATTCCGTCACCGTGAAGCTCACCGCCTCCGGCGGCGGCGAGATGGAGTTGCCGCTGACCGAGACCTTCGGCCACTCCGGGATCTTCAAGGGGGCCGTGAAGCTCGCCTACCGCGACGCCGCCGGCGAACAAGCCGCGTCTGCCGGCGACGGTCGCACGCTGCCGGTGGCCTACGGCGAAACCGTGACGATCCGCTACGCGCCCGCCTCGGGCGAGCCGATCGACCGGACCGTCGCGATCTTCAAGGGGGGCGATGCGCAGCTCGTGCCCTTCACGAAGCAGTTCAAGGAGCCGGAGATCGCCGTGCAGACGCAGTTCACCGTGGCCGAGGCCTGGTTCGAACTGGCCAAGCGGCACCGCGAACTCGGCCAGGAGAGCCTCGCCCGCCGCGAGATCGCCCAAGGCAAGAAGCTCCTCGAGGAGGCGATCCGCGACTATCCCAACACCGAGTCGCGGGCCCAGGCCGACTATCTGCTGGCGAACCTCTCGTTCGAGTTCTCGAAGGATTCGACCAACGAGGAGATCGCCCGACAGCACGCGATCGACGCGGTGACGCGGTTCAGCGACATCGTGTCGAGCTACCCCGACAGCGAGTATGCACCGAAGAGTCAATACAAGAAGGCGCTCGTGCTCGAGAAGCTCGGCCAGATCGACCAGGCCTGCGAGGAGTATGTAAAGCTCTCCTACCGCTATCCCGACAACGAGTTGGTGGCGGAAACGATCGCGCGGCTCGGCCAGTATTTCCTCTCGAAGGGGAAGGAATTCGACGACGCCGCGTCGAACCAGACCGACCCGGTGGAGAAGGAGAAGATCGCCATCAAGGGCCGCGAGATGTTTACCACCGCCGCGCAGGTCTTCGGCCGGCTGGGCGAGCGGTTTCCGGCGCATGCCTTGGCGAGCAAGACGAAGATGCTCTCGGCGCAGTGCTACCTGCGGGCCAAGGATTACGACAAGTCGCTCGACGTCTTCGAGGCGATCTACAAAGACACGAAGACCGACAAGGACCTCGCGGCCGAGGCGATGTATTGGGCGGGCGACGTCTCCTTGCAGAAGGAGGACATGAAGAGCGCCTACCGGGCCTTCAAGAAGCTCACCTGGGATTACCCCGAGAGCAAGTGGGCCAAGTTCGCCCGCGGCCGGCTCACCGAAGACGCGATGGTGAAGGCCGAGGCGGCCATGGAGAAGGAGGGCAAATGATCGCCGCCGCTCCGCTGCCCGCCGACGTCCGCAAGGCGCTGCTGGCCCACGATCCATCCTGGCCTGCCGAGGCGGCCGTCCGCTGGTCGGCCAAGACCGGCACGGCGCTCGACACCGGGAGCTGGTTGCGCCGCGCGCCGGTCTTCGCCGCCGTCGTCGGCGACCGCTTCGCGCTCGTCGCCGCGGGGCCCCGGCCGTTCGTGCGGGTCTTGCCCGCCGCCGCCCTCGGCCGCGCCGTCTACAACCACGTGACGGGCGAACTCGCGTTTCCGGCGGTCACCGCCGGCCCCGCCATCCCGTCGCTCAAACTCGATCCGCTGCTCGCGCGATCACTGCTCGACCTGGCCCACCAAGGAGAACGAACGAATGCTTGAAACGATCATCAAGGGCGGCTCCGTGATGGCGCCGCTGATGCTGGAGAGCGTGATCGCCCTCGCCGTGGCGATCGACCGCTGGTTTGCGTTTCGGCGCAACGACAAGGTCGACACCCGCTCGCTGCGGTCGAAGGTGCTCGAGCTGCTCGCCGCCGGCAAGGTGACCGAGGCGGCCGTGCTCTGCGGCAACACGCCGGGCCCCGTCTCCGCGGTGATGCTCGCAGGGTTGCAGGCCTACGCGAAATTCCGCGGCGTCACGGCGGGCCGGCCCGAGGTCTGCCGCGCGCTCGTCGAGGATGCGATGGAAAACACGTCGCAGGTCGCCGTCGGGGCCGTCAACAAGCGGCTCGGGCTGCTGTCGTTCGTGTCGAGTTCGGCGCCGCTTTTGGGAATGCTCGGCACGGTCACCGGCATGATCAGCGCGTTCGCGGGCATGGCGGCCGGCGGCGTGTCGAACGAGACGGTGTCGCTCGGCATCGCGGAGGCCCTGATCACGACGGCCGCCGGGCTGATCATCGCCCTGATCGCCGTGGTGCCCTACCACTACTTCACGGCCCGCGCCGGCGCGATCGAATCGGAGATGGTCGAATCGGCTTCGGAACTCCTCGACTTCGTCACGCTGCGACAGGGAGTCTCCCCGGCGCAGGCCCGCCCCGCTGCCGCCGCGGCGCGGCCCGCCGCCGCGCCACGTCCGGCCGCAGGCCCGATGCCCGGCGCTGGCCCCACCGGCGGCTGACACCGGCCAACCGCTTCACTCGCCGGCAATCCGCGCACCCACGAGCAGCCCCATGGCGTTGTCCCGACGCAAGGAGAACAAGGAGACGGAGATTCCCACCGATTCGGTGTCGGACATCGCGTTTCTCCTCATCATCTTCTTCATCCTCACGACGACGCTCTCGAAGCTCTCCGGCTTCTCGGCGGAGCTTCCCTCGGCCGATCCCTCGCAGAAGCAGGCTGCCAAGACCGACGTGAAGACGCCCACGGTGCAGCTCACCAGCGGCAAGATCCTCTTCAACGAGCAGGAGGTGTCGGGGCCGGCGCTCCGCGAGCGGCTCCTCGACCTGCAGCTCTCCAAGAAGCAGGGTGAGGAGAAGATCGTGATGCTGGAGGCCGCCGGCAAGGTGGACTACCAGTCCTACTTCGAGGCGATGGCCGCGATCAGCGCCGCCGGCGGCGTGGTGGCCATCGTGGAGGAGGAGTAGGCCACGATGAAGCTGCACAAGACCCGCCGCGCCCCGCCGAGCCTGCCGCTGGCCAGCATGGGCGACATCGCATTCCTGCTCACGATCTTCTTCATCCTGACGAGCAATTTCGCCAAGGACGACACGCGAAACATCACGCCGCCGACGGCGGCCCAGCTCGTCGAACTCGAACAGCAGAACGTGTCGGTCTCGATCGACGCCGACGGCGGCGTCTTCTTCAACGGGCGTCCGGTGGGCAGCCCGGAGGTGGTGGAGGCGGGCGTGGCCGGCTTCCTCGCCGGCAAGAAGGACCCGCGCGACCGCATGGTGCTGTTTCGCTGCGACAAGACCGTCGACAAGAAAGTGTTCGAACCCGTGCTGGCGGCGATCTCCAAGGCTGGCGGCGTGATCGCCGCCGTGGGTGATGCGTCGCAACCGGCACAACCCCGGAGGTGAACGAGATGAGTAGCGGTGCCCCGTCCGAATCAACGCCCGCCGACCAGCGGATCGACCGCCTCTCTCCCGAGGCGCTGGTGGAGTCGTTTTCCCGGAGCCACCTGCTCCGCTGGTTTCTCGTGGCGCTGGCGGCCCACCTGCTGCTGATCGGCGCATTTTCGATCGGCACGATCCGCGACATGCTCGATCCCGAGGGGGCTGCCGCCCGCAAGGCCGAGGCGCTCGCCGCGGCGAAGGCTGCCTCGGCACCGGCCGCGGCAGCCGAACCGCCCGCCGCCGAGGCGAAGACGGAGGCCACGGCTGCGCAGTCCGCCGCCCAGCCGGCAGCAGCCACAGAGGCCGCCCCGCAGACGCCGATCGAACGGGCGACGAGCGAGGTGGCCAAGCCCGACGAGATTCCCACCGCCCCCGACGATCTGGGGATCGGCATCGACGACACGAACCCCCAGTGACCCGCCCGTCCGCCGCCGGCTCGATCGCACCGCGTCGTCGCACCCCATGAAATTCGCCTCTCCCATCCTCGCGCGACTCGCCCTGGCGGCGCCCCTGGCGGCGCTGGCCGCGATCGGCGGCGGCCTCGCCTGGCGGCTCTCGGCGTTGCCCGGGATGATCGCGGAGCGATACCCGAACTTCGGGGAGGCGTTTGCCGCCGCGGGGATGGGCTGGACGATCTACACCGTCGCGGCGATCGCGGCCGTGGGGGCGGTGGTGGCCGCGGTCGGCGGGCTGGCCGCATGGCTTCCGGGCCGGCTGCCGCTAAAGATCGTGCGGCTCGGGTTCATTGCGGCCTACGTGGTCGTCGGGGCCTACCTGCTCCTGGTCTATCGTGGCGTCGGCGTGATCGGCGACCGCAAGCTCACGATCGACGAACTGCCGCAAGACACCGTCACGCTCTTCAAGCTCTTCTGGAGCCTCGCCCTGCCGGCGCTCCTGCCGCTGGCGATGGCAATGCTGGGGCATGTGTCGAGCTGGCGGGCCTCGACGATTCGGATGTTTTCGGGCGCGGGGGCCGCTGCGAATCCGGCCGTGGATCCGCCCGCCATCGGCGACCAGATCCTCGAAAACATCCGCACCAGCGGCAGCGATCCGCTCTTCCGCCGCAGCTGGCTCACCAGCTTCTGGGGCCACATGCTCCTGATCGTCATCCTGCCCTGGCTGCTCGGCTACATCGGCTGCCGGGAGCAATACAACGTGCCCCACGGCTCGGGCGAGGAGGCGGTGCTCGCGGCGGTGAAGGTCGCCAAGCCGGTCAAGAAGAAGAAGCGTCGCTACGTGCTCAATCTCAATTCGGCGATCATCATGTCGAAGCCCGACCTCGACAAGGATTCCGACGTCGAGGAGAACGTCGAGAAGGCTTCGGAGGTCACGTATGTGGCCGACGCGACGTCGGCCCAGGCGCGGGCGCGGGGCAAGCTCGGCAAGGGGGGCGGCACGCAGGGCGGCTGGCCCGACGGCGCGGGAGACGCGCCGGTGCGATTCCTGCGGATCAAGCACGGCGGCCCCGGCTGGGATGACGGCATGGACGAGGTCAGCCGTGCCGACCTGAACTTCCTCGACGAATTCAAGAAGGTGACGGGCTTCAAGATCGCCCGCACGCCCGAGGCCCGCACGATCGCGCAGCTGAAAAACTTCGACAAGGGCTACGAGCCGCCGTTCATGTACCTCACGGGATCGGGCCCGATCCCGGTGACCGCCAACGACGTGAAGATCCTGCGGGAATACCTGCTGCGGGGCGGCATGCTCTTCGCCGACGCCGGAAGCCCGGCGTTCGATGCGAGCTTCCGCAGTCTGATGAAGGCGGTCTTCCCGGACCGACAGCTGGTGACGATCGCCGACGACGACCCGATCTTCCAGACGCCGTTCGTGTTTGCGAATGGCGCGCCGCCGCTGTGGCACCACGGCGGCAACAAGGCGCTCGGCGTGAAGCACCAGAAGCGCTGGGCCGTCTTCTACCATCCGGGCGACGTGAACGACGCCTGGAAGACCGGCTATTCGGGCATGGGCCGCGCCCTCGCGGAGCAGTCGTACAACCTCGGCGTCAACGTGGTCTACCACGCCTTCACCAACTACCTCGACATGACCCGCAAGTATCGAAAGTAGACAGGCGATCCACGGCATGAACATCCTCTGGAACACGTTCGGGCTGATCGGGCTGGCCTCCTGCCTGGCATGGGCGGCGGCCGCGTGCCTGCTGGCCGTCGGGTTTGTGGCCCGCGATCGCTTCGCGGCCTGGCTCAAGGCTGCGGCGTTTGCCTTGGCGGGGGTGATCCTGGCGACCGTGATCTCGGCGAGCATCCGCACGATCGAGATTGACCGCTCGGCCGAGGTGCAGGCGGCCGAGGCGGCGGGGGCGAAGGCGGCCCGGGAAAAACTCCGCAGCCGCGCGGCAGACATTCGGTTTGCCGAAGACACCGCGGCCGACCAGGCCGACATCGCGGGGGTTTCGGTCGCGGAGGAACAAGGGGCCTACGAGCGGGCGGTCGAGGAACGGCTCGCGAAGATTCCCGCGTATCGCGGCCGCGGAAAGCAGCGGCGATCGACGAAGGGCGGCGCCGCGTCTGCCGCCACGTCAGACGCCGAATTGCCGGGCGACCCGGGTGACGCTGGCGACTCGAGCGACTCTGGCGAACCGGCCGAACCGGAGAAGAAGCCGGCCGTCCGCATGCTGCCGGAGTCGCAGCTTATCGTCGCCGACCGCTACGACCGGATCAATCGCGGCGTGGCCTGGAGTCTGCTCTCGATCGCGCTTGGCCTCGTTGGCATCGAATACCTGAAACGATTCAACAGCACGTTCGACGCGGTCTGGCCGCTGCCACTGGCCGGCACGTGGGTCGACGGCTCGTTTCCCAAGGCGCATGTGGTGGACGAGGCCACTCCGAATCTCTTGCCCGATTTTCTCGCGCGGTCGGTGCGCAAGGGGGAATCGTTCATTCTCTTCGCCGAGAGCGATCCGCTGCCGGGGCGGGATGCCCTGCCCCGATGCGCGATCGGGCCGCTGACCTGGGACCTGCCGAAACGGACGTTCAACGCGGCCGAGCTGCAGGCCGATCCGAAACTCGCGGAGATCGTCTTTGAGTCGGCGTGGTTCGGCCGCGGGGCGTTTGTGGTCGCGGGCGGCGGAACCGCCGCCGACGAGGTGCTCTCCGGCATGGTCGCGATCCTGGTGCGGCGGCACCGCTGCCGCGCCACCGCCCGTCGCACGGTGAACTTCATCTGGGCGCTCCCGCAGCCCCCGGCCGCCGCGACCGTCGAGGAACTTCGGTATCTCTGCTCGCAGATGAACCTGCGGCTGGTCATCATTCCGTCCTGACGCACCGGCTGGCATAACCCGCGTTCCAAAAAGCCCCCGTCGGGAGCCGGTGTGGTGACGCCTGGCGATTGGGCTACCTACCGCCCGCCTCGCAGCGAATCCTTCAGGCTGATGAAATCCGAGAGCAGAAAGATCACGGTGAAGAAGGCGAGCGTCACCTCCATCAGCGTGACGAGCTTCGCGGGAATCGACTGCGGCGTGATGTCGCCGAAGCCGAAGAAGGTGAAGTTCAGGAGGCTGTAGAAGAAGCAGTCGAAGAGAATCCGCGGCTCGCCGAGCCCCGCCGCAAACCCCGCGAAGCTCTCCGGCTCCGCCGCCTCGAGCAGGAAGAAGTCGAGCGCGAACGAGACCGTGATCTGCGCCATGTTGACGCCCATGAGCGCGAGGAAGCGGTGGTAGGGAATCTCGTGCGACGTCGCGAGCAGGATGTGCTGCAGGTTTTCGACGAAGAAGAAGACGGTTTTCGCCAGGGCCAGCGCCGTCACGATCCAGCAGATGGCCGCAGGCGAGACGATCCCCGCCCGCCAAGCTTCATGCACGCCCGCCGCCAAGAGCAGGATGACGACGGTCTCGACGACCTGGCGGGAGAACTGGCTGGGATGTCGGTGGGGGGGCATGCGGTGGATTGTAAGCGATCGGGAGTAGGACAGCCGCTGCATTCGGCACAACCGGAACCGTCGACCGCGCGGGATGCGCCGCGGGCCGCCGCCGCGGCCGGAATTGGCCTGTAGAGTTTGGATGGAAAGGACTCCCCATATGGCAACCATCGATCGTTCTCTGCCCGCGTCGCTCTCGCCGAGCAGCCCCTTTGGAGGCCGCTTTGGCGCCGCCAAGGCCCCCGCCCTCGAGATTCCGGAGGCCGCCCCGCGCGACCGCGTCCGCGATCTGACGGCGCTCGTGCTCCTCGCCGTGTGTGCCTTTCTGATCGCGGCCCTGGCGACGTTCGATCCGGCCGACCCGCCGGCATCGCGGGAGTTTCCGCCCCACGCCCGCGCGACGAACGCCTGCGGCCTGCTCGGCTCGACGGTCGCGACGGCCCTCACGGAGAGCTTCGGCCTTGGTGCATGGTTCGTGGTCGCGCTCCTCGCCGGGCTCGACGTCGCGCTCTTGCGCCGCCGCGCGCTTCCCGATCTGCCGCTGCGCGCCGTCGGCGCCGTGCTGGCCACCATCGGCATCTGCACGCTCCTGGCGATGTTTTGTCCGGCCTGGATCGCGCGGCCGATCTGGGGGCCGGGCGGGGCCACGGGCGCAACGGGTCGGCTCTTTGCCGAGGCCTATTTCGCCACCGCCGGCGCCGCCATCATCGTGACGGCGATCACCGCCGCCGGCCTCTTCCTCGCCTGCGACGCGGTTCTGCTCAAGGCAGCCGCCGGGGCCGCGGGCCTCGCGGCGATCGTGGGGGCAGCCGCCGGTTCGCTCGGCCGCAGGATCTCTGCCCGGTCCGCGGAGGCCACTGATGCCGGCGAGGCCGATCCGCTGGCGAGGTTCCCCGGTCTGCGGGCACGGCTCGCGCCGCAGGACGGCGATGCGGAGGGAGAAGAGGGCGACGACGAAGACGGCGAGCCGACGATCCGCGTCCGCCGCCGCGAGAAGCCGGCCGACGGCGAGGAATTCGAGGCCGCCGCCGAGGATGCCCAGCGTGCCGAGGACGTCGAGGATGCCGACGAGTCTCTCGAAGACGACGCGGAGAGCGAGGCCGAGCCGGCGCCGGCGGTGCCGATCAAGTCGCTCGCCATGCGTCGCAAGAAGCCCGAGCTGCTCGATATCGCGCCCGATCCGGCCGCCGAATACGAACTGCCGAGCCTCGACCTCCTCCTGCCGACCGAATACCTCGAGAGCGAGCAGCAGGAGCAGGAGGTCCGCGACCGGGCGCGAGTGCTCGAGAAGACGTTCGCCGAGTTTGGCTTCAAGGTGAAGGTGGTCGAAATCGAGACGGGCCCGGTGATCTCGCAATACGAGATCGAGCTGGAGGCGGGCCTGCGGCTCTCGAAGATCACGAACCTCGCCGACGACCTCGCGATCGCGCTCCGCGTGCCGAGCGTCCGCATCGTGGCCCCGATCCCGGGCAAAAACTCGGTCGGCATCGAGGTGCCAAACACCACCCGGCAGATGGTCCGCCTCCGCGAGGTGATCGAGGAGACGCAGGCCAAGAGCCGCACGATGAAGATTCCGATCTTCCTCGGCAAAGACGTGGCCGGCAACCCGATGGTGGTCGACATGGCGAGCATGCCCCACCTGCTGATCGCCGGCCGCACCGGCACGGGCAAGTCGGTCTGCTTGAACTCGATCATCGTCTCGATGCTCATGACCCGCCGGCCCGACGAGGTGCGGATGCTGATGATCGACCCGAAGATGGTCGAGCTCACGCCCTACAAGTCGCTGCCCCACCTCATGCATCCGGTGGTCACCGACATGAAGAAGGCCGAGGCGATCCTCGCCTGGGCCGTCGACAAGATGGAGGAGCGGTATACGCTCCTGGCGAAGGTGGGCGTCCGCCACCTGACGCAATACAACGCGCTCGGCCGCGAGGAGATCCTCAAGCGGATGAATCCCGAGACCGAGGAAGAGGCGGCCGCGATCCCCACGACGATGCCCTTCATCGTGATGATCGCCGACGAGATCGCCGACATGATGATGACGGCGGGCAAGGAGATCGAGGCCCACATCATCCGGCTCGCCCAAAAGAGCCGGGCCGTGGGCATCCACCTGATCCTCGCCACGCAGAAGCCGACGGTGGACGTGATCACCGGACTCATCAAGAGCAACCTGCCGGCGCGAATCGCCTTCCAGGTTGCCAGCCGCACCGACAGCCGCGTGGTGCTTGACGAGATGGGGGCCGAGCGGCTCCTCGGCAACGGCGACATGCTCTTCCTCTCGCCGGGCACGAGCCAGATCCTGCGCGGCCAGGGCACGTTCCTCTCCGACGACGAGATCAACCGCGTGATGGCGGCGATCGGCACGACCGAGCCGCAGTATGCCGCCGAGCTCGTGAACCTCCAGCCGGCGCCCTCGGGCGACGCGGCCAAGGGTGGGGCCAACCCGAAAGACAAGGACGAGCTCTACGAGGCCGCCGTCGAGGTGGTGATCCGCGAGGGCCGCGGCAGCGTGTCGCTCCTCCAGCGGGCCCTGGGCGTGGGCTACGGCCGCGGCGCCCGGCTCATCGACTTCATGGCGGAGGATGGCGTCGTCGGCCAATACGCCGGCTCGCAGGCCCGCGAGGTTTTGATCACGATGGAACAGTGGGCCGAGCGCAACGGTTCGGCTCCCCTGCCCCCCGATCCCGCGCCCCGCAAGCTGAAGATCCAGCCCCACGCAGCTCCGGCGGCCGCGGCCACACCGGCCTTGCTCGATCCCGACGAAGAGATCGACCGCGAAGAGGCGTTCGCTGACTTCGACTCGGACGAAGACGCAGACGAAGACTCAGATGACGACGCCGAGTACGAGGATGACGACTCGTACGACGACGCCGACGACGAGTAGGCCGCGTCCGCGACGGGCTTTTGGGGCGTTCCCCCAAAAGCCCCCGGCGGAAGCCGGCGGGGTGACGCGTCGCGATCATCATACGCGTGTTCGATCCAATGCCCGGATGGGGATGGCCGGCGTCATCCCACTCGCTTCCGCGAGGGGCTTTTGGACCTATTTCATGCCGCGTGTCGGACGATGCACGACAGGCAGTCCCTGAGATCTGCAACGTGTTCCGGGCGCATTAACGATCCGCCGAGCCGCGGGTTGATCTCGAACACGACAACGTGGCCGTCGTCCCCGATCGTGAAATCGATGTTGCACGGTCCGGAATAGGCAAGTGGCTTCAGAAACGCCTGCAGTTCCGCGATCTGCGGCAACGGCGATAGCTCACGCCGCGGGGCCCCGGTGCGGCGGATCGCGGCCACGCCGTCATGGGGATACGCCATGACGCGATGCCAGACGATGTTTCCATCCTTGCAGACGCAGTGCGCCACGTATTCGCCCGAATGGACGACGAGCGATTGAACGATGTATGGCTTTCCGGCGAACGGATGCCGTGCCAGCAATGATTCGGCGTGCGCCCGTGACCGTGCGATTTCGACGCCCTGTCCCGAATTCAGGTCGGTGCGTTTGACCACGCAGGGAAAGGTCGCTTCTTCGAGTGACCGGAAGACGGTGGGGGTGTAACTGGCAAGCCCGTTCTGCCGGGCATACCGGGCAAAGCCAGCCTTGTCGCGCAGGATGCGGAGCGCCTCCGCGCTGGGAACGAGCGCCCGATACTGTCGCGGACAGGTCGCGACATGATCCTCCATCAGTGGCAGCACCACCGTTGGCCTTCCCCAGCGCCATTGGTAGGGAATTCGGTGCCCCGCGTCAGCGACCTGAACCACCTCCTGCACGTCCGGAAGCTCTTTCCACAAGGGAGACTGTGGCGCCAAGGCCTCCATCCAGTCGGGAGAATGCCTGCCAAAGACGACCAGGCGAACGCGCTGCCGGCTTTGGTTCCAGATTCTCATCAGCCCGCTCCCCCTGACGGCTCTCCGCTACGAGTATTCATCGTCCAGCGGCGATTGGGGAGGCAAGGGGAAATGCGTCAGTTCGCCAAAAGGGGACGCAGCTCTTTTCCTGCTCCCCCAAAGCCCCCGGCGGAAGCCGGTGGGGTGACGCGCTGCGATCACCATCGGCGCGTTCGATTCAATGCCCGGACGGGAATGGCCCGCGTCATCCCCCTCGCTTCCGCGAGGGGCTTTTGGCCCGACCTTTCGGTCACGGCGTCGGATTCGAGTCCTGAAGATTGAACGGCTCGATCGAGGCGACGTGCAGAAGCGGGCAGATGTCAAACTCTGCCGGCATGCCGTTGTCGGTGATGTCGACTCCTACGAGGATGTCGTTCTGGAGCAGCATTGCCATCTCCGGGTGGCGAATCTCATATTCCTTGCCGCTCGACATCACGAGCCGAAAGGGCTTGAACGGCTGCTGCCGCAGCAACTTGCGAATGCCATCGGGTGACATGCGAACCTCCTGATCCGGGTGTCATTACGATATACGCCCGTACACAAATGTGTCAAGCAGTGGTTGCGGGCGGCTCCGACGGATGGATGCCCAACGGAAACGTCGCCTCGACGGAGTGTTCGGTCGCGCCGTCGAGCTTGCGGCTGCGATGGAGGTGGAATCGATCGACGGGGATGTCGTCGATCGCGAGGCCAGCCGTCTCGCTCAGGAATGTGGCCGTCCAGGACCGCGTCACGGCCGGCGTGAACCGGGCGAGCGTGACGTGCGGCACATACGGCCGCCGTTCGATCTCGAGGCCATGCGCCACGAGCGATGCGCCGATGGCGGCATGCAGTTCGGCAAGAGCAGCCGACTCGGCCACGCCCGCCCAGAGCACGCTCGGCCGCCCACGCGGTGGAAACACCCCCGTGCCCTGGATCGCGATCGAAAAGGCGTCGTGCGTCACTCCCGCGAGCGCTTCCGGCAGGCCGGCACACGCGGCGTCCTCGACATCGCCGAGAAAATGGAGCGTGAGATGCAGCTGCACGGGCCGCACCGGTCGCACGCCCCGCGGCGGCTGAAGGAGCAGCTGCCCGAGCCGCCAGCAGACGGGCTTCGGCAGGTCGATCGCGATGAAGAGCCGTCGGGGCATGCTCGAAGCCGAAAAGGGGGCCCTGCTCTTTTAACGCTCCACCACAAGCCCCCGGCGGAAGCCGGTGGGGTGACGCGTGGTTGTACCAAGTGCCGATCTGAGCGCCGGGATGTCCCCCGCATCAACCGAGGAGCGTGTCGTAGTCAGCGTGGGTGCCGATCCAACTCCACACGAGCCGGTCGCCGTGAAAGGCGCCGAGAGCCCGGTGGTGGATACCGACGCGAACCGACCAGAGATCGCCTCCCACTTTCTTGAAGTGCAGCGAAGGATGAAACGCATCCTGCTGCCAGATCCGGTAGGCCCGCGTCGCAGCCTTGCGAACGTCACGTGGCAGCCGGCGGTATGCCCGCCAAAACTCCTGGCTCGCGACGCTCGGAATCCTCACTGCCGTTCCTCGGCCCGCTCATCTTCATCGAGGATCGTTTCGAGCGGAACAGTGCCGCCAGTCTCGCTATCGGCTCGGGCTCTCGCAATGAGCCCATCGAGCCGTCCAACGGCCAGATCCGCAGCGATCTGGCGGTCCCATCCGTCATCGGCTGACGGATGAAGCATGGCCATCAATTCACAGTATTCCCGCGGCGAGAGCCGATCGATCGCGGCCTTGATTTCGAGGAGCGACGTCATGATTCGATCGTATCCCCCCTGCCGTCTGCGGACAAGGGAAAAGCCAAGTCGGCCAACGGCACCTCGACTGGCATCGGCAGGTCGGGAAGCAACCGGAGAAGCAACGGCCGGGAGCGGTCGAGTTCGAAGCCGGAATTTCCACGGCCGCGCGTTCAATCCAATGCCCGGATAGTGATGGCCGGCGTCATCCCACTCGCTTTCGCGAGGGGCTTTTGGACCGTCAAAGATTCCCCTCCGCCCGGGCTCGTTGGTAGTCTGTAGAAAGCGCCATGAACTTCCCGAATCCCAGTCGCCGTGATTTCGTCGTGACCACCGCCGCCACGCTTGCCGCGCAGGTGGCGGGTGCACCGGCGCAGGCCGCCGCGTCCGAGCCATCGTTCCGCGACCACCTGCTCGCCTGCCTCGGCGGCCCGTGGCCGGAGCCTTGCCCGCTCGACGTCAGGCCCCGCGAGCCGGTCGAGGTGGACGGCCGCCGGATCGAGAGCGGCCGCCACGACGGCTACCGGATCGAGTCGCTCGACTACCAGGTGGAGCCCGGCGAACGCGTGCCGGCGCTGCTGCTCGTGCCTGACGGCGTCAGCGCAGCGCATCCGGCGCCGGCCGTTGCCGTCTGGCACCAGCACAACGGCGAATGGCACCTCGGCAAGAGCGAGCCGGCCGGCCTCGCGGGCAATCCCATGCACCACACGGGAGTGGCCCTCGCGAAGGAGGGCTACGTCGTGCTTTGCCCCGACGCCGTCTGCTTCGAGGAGCGGCAGAGCCCGCATCTGAAAAACGACAAGTTCGAGCGGTTCGAGTTTCTCAGGCACGTGGTCGCCGGCCGCAGCCTCGCCTGGAAAAACATTCTCGACATGCGGCGGGCGATCGACTGCCTCGCCTCGCGGCCGGAGGTGATCCCGGGCCGGATCGGCTGCTACGGCCACTCGATGGGCTCGACGCACACCTGGCTCGTGGGCCCGTGGGACGAGCGGCTGAAATGCCTCGTCGGCAACTGCTGCCTGCCTACTTATGCCGCGATTGAGCGGACGCACCTGCTCCACTGCTTTCCCAACTTCATTCCCGGCATCCACGCCCACGGCGACACGCCCGACATTGCCGCGCTCATCGCCCCGCGGCCGCTATTGTTGAACTTTGGCGAACTCGACACGGGCAGCCCGATCGCCGAAGTGCGGACTGGCGTGGAGACGATCGCCGCGGCCTACCGCGCGGCGGGCCGGCCCGAGGCTTTCTCCGCGTTCATCGAACCGGGCGTCGGCCACGTGCTTTCCCCTGCGATGTGGGAGCGGACCCGCGGCTGGTTCCGACGGCATCTCTAGGCTTCGCGTGCGTGCCTCCCCCACAAGCCCCCGGCGGAAGCCGGCGGGGTGACGCGTCGCGAACACGGACGACGTGTTTGATTCAATGCCCGGATGGCGATGGCCAGCGTCATCCCACTCGCTTCCGCGGGCGGCCGTCTCGATGCCGTCGCCCCGCAGCACGCCGCCTGCTCTTCTTTCAGCGATCGACATCCGCAACGAAAGACCGGTAGGATTTGAGGACGCCCTGCCGCCTGGCCTCCAGTTGCCACCATGAAGCCCCATCCGCCGCTCTCTCTCAATGCCTTTGCGAAGGAGCTTCTCGATCTCCTGGCGGGGCACCCGGAGGCTGCCGAAATCGTCATTGGCGGAGGTGTTGCGCTCGCGCACTACCTGGATTACCGCGACACGGTCGACCTCGACGCGTGGTGGAGAACTGCCCCCGTTGAGGCGGCCGAACGGCTCATGGCGGGGTCGATGCGGGCAATTGCCGACCGGCACGGGCTTGAATTCAAGCAACGCGCCTGGGGGGAAACGCAGAGTTTCGAACTGCTGCAAGAGGGCCGAAAAGTATTTTCTTTGCAGATCGCCAAGCGAGGCCTCTTTCTGGAGGAAGCACTGCCCGCCGCATGGCCTCCCGTCATGATCGAGACGCTGCAAGACAATGTGGCATCGAAAATGACGGCGCTTGTCGAGCGGGGTGCGCCTCGGGATCTTCGTGACATCTACGAGCTCTGCAGTCGCGGCTTCGTCTCCGTTGAAGCGTGCTGGTCGCTCTACAGCCGCAAGAATCCTGGCCAGACCGCCACCGCTGGGGCTGCCAAGGTGCTATTCGCCTTGGAGCGACTCGAACTCCAGCGGCCGCTGGATACGATTTCCGACAGCACCGCCCGTGATCAAGCTGCCCGGCTCCGTTCGTGGTATCGAGAGGTGTTCTGCCATCCGGGCGGCGACTGATCCACGGTGTTACACTCGAGACATGATGCTCGATCACTCGGTCTATCCTGACGTCCGCCCGGCGCCCGACGAGCTGCCCACGGAGGCCGACCGGGCTGAGTACGTGCACCGCATCTGCAGCGCCTTCGATTTCGGCGTCTTTCCAGAGCAGTCGGATTGGGATCGATTCTCGAAATGGAAGGATGTTTTCGACCGGTTTCCCCTGCCCAATTCACCGGCGTATCACACCTTTCGCGCGTACTACGGCTGGGAGGCCGTTCCCCGGGGAACGAGCGGACTCATGCCCGACTGGAAGGCACAGGACATCCGCGAAGGCCGGATCGATTCCTGCGAACCGTTCGTCTGACCCGCAACTCTCTTTCGCATTCAAGAAGCCCCGCCGGAGGATGGCCTGTTCCCCCGAAAGCCCCCGGCGGAAGCCGGTGGGGTGACGCGTGGCGTTCATCATCGGGCCGCAAAAGAGTCCTGACACCTTTCCTGCCCGCCGATTCCGACTAGGCTAGCAGGATGCGCACGATCGAAATCTACGACACCACCCTCCGCGACGGCTCCCAGGGCGAAGGGGTGAACTTCTCGCTCGAAGACAAGCTCGCGATCACGAAGCGGCTCGACGAGGCGGGCGTCGATTACATCGAGGGGGGCTATCCGCTCTCGAATCCGAAAGACGCTCAGTATTTCGAGCGGGCCCGCGGCCTGAAGCTCCGCCACTCGAAGGTCTGCGCCTTCGGCATGACCCGCCGCCGCGGGATGACGGCCGCCGAGGATCCGGGCATGAAGGCCCTCCTCGACGCCGGCACGAGCGTGGTGACGATCGTCGGCAAGACCTCCGCCTTCCACGTGGCCGAGGTGCTCGGCGTCTCCCGCGAGGAAAACCTCGCGATGATCGCCGACACGATCGCCCATCTCACGCAGTCGGGCCGCGAGGTCTTCTACGACGCCGAGCACTTCTTCGACGGCTGGAAGCTCGACCGCGACTATTCCGCCGCCACGATCGCGGCCGCCGCCAAGGCCGGCGCCACGCGGATCGTCTGCTGCGACACCAACGGCGGCACGCTCCCCGACGAGATCGCCCGCATCCTCGGCGAGGCCGCAGCGGCGCTGAAGGCCGCCGGCTGCGAGCGGCCGCTGGCGATCCACTGCCACAACGACTGCGACCTCGCCGTCGCCAATTCACTCGCGGCCGTGGCGGCCGGCGCCGTGCAGGTGCAAGGCACCGTCAACGGCATCGGCGAGCGGTGCGGCAACGCCGACCTGATCTCCGTCATCGCGAACCTCGCCCTCAAGCTGCCCGACTACCGGGTGCTCGGCGGCGGCGACGGCTCCGGCACGGCCCACCTCACGGAGCTCTCGCGATTCGTCTACGAGACGGCGAACATGAGCTACCGTCCCGGGCAGCCGTTCGTCGGCGCGAGCGCCTTCGCCCACAAGGGCGGCATGCACGTGCACGCCGTCGCGAAGGCGACCGAGTCGTACGAGCACATCCCGCCCGAGGCCGTCGGCAACTCGCGGCGAATCCTCGTCAGCGAGCTTTCGGGCCGGTCCAACATCGCCGCCCTCGTCACGCGGCCCGACGTCAAGAACGACCGGGCCCTGCTCGACCGGGTGCTCGCCGAGGTCTGCCGCCTCGAGAACGAGGGCTGGCAGTTCGAAGCGGCCGGGGCGTCGTTCGACCTGCTCGTCGACCGCTGCGCCGGCACGTTCAGGCCCCGCTTCGAGAAGCAGAGCTACAACGTCGCCGTGGAGAGCCGCGACGGGCAGGACGTGCGGACGGAGGCGACCGTGAAGCTGCTCGTGGACGGCACGCAGCGGCACGAGGTGGCCGAGGGGGATGGCCCGGTGAACGCCCTCGACGCCGCGATCCGCAAGGCCCTCGAATCGACCTACCCCGCCCTCTCGCGGATGCACCTGCTCGACTATAAGGTGCGCGTCATCAACGCCCAGGAGGGCACGGCGGCGAAGGTCCGCGTGTCGATCGAGAGCACCGACGGCGAAAGCGTCTGGGGCACGGTGGGCGTGAGCGAAAACGTGATCGAGGCCAGCTGGCTGGCGCTGGCCGACTCGTTTCACTACTTCCTCACGAAGTAGGACAGGCTGAAGCCTGTCAGGAAGTGCCGACAGGCTGAAGCCCGTCCTACTCAAGACAGGCTAAAGCCCGTCCTACTCAAGACAGGCTAAAGCCCGTCCTACTCAAGACAGGCTGAAGCCTGTCCTACTCAGGCCGCGGGAGTTGCAGGGTTTTCGTGGAGGGGGGACAAGTTTGTGCGATCCCGCTAAATTACGTTTCCGCTATCCCCCTTCCACTTCCCTCCCGCCGTTTTCCAGATCCGAGGCGACACGATGCGATGCCCCGCTGCCCTGCTCCTCTGCGGCCTGTTCCTCGCCACCTCCGCGTGCGCCGAGGAGGCCGGATGGACGAGCCTGTTCGACGGCAAGACGCTCGCCGGCTGGAAGAGCTACACGGGCAAGCCGATCGGCAGCCAATGGGTGGTGGAGGATGGGGCGCTCCATCTCTCCGCGGGCGGCGGCGGCGATATCGTCACCGAGAAGGAGTTTCGCAACTTCGAGTTCCAGTTTCAGTGGAAGGTGGCCCCGGGCGCCAATAGCGGCGTGATGTATCGGGTCCGCTCCGGCGACCATGCGCCCTACTTCAGCGGTCCGGAATACCAGGTGCTCGACGACGCCGTGCATCGAGACGGCGGCAACCCGAAGACGTCGGCGGCCGCCCTCTACGGCCTGATCGCCGGCGCCGACAAAGAGCTCAAGCCCGTGGGCGAGTGGAATACCGGCAAGATTGTTGTCGCGGGCAACCACATCGAGCACTGGCTCAACGGCCGGAAGGTAGTCGAGACCGACCTCGGCACCGATGCCTGGCGGGCGATGATCGCCGGCAGCAAGTTCAAGGACTGGAAGCAATTTGCGGGAGCGCCGCAGGGAATGATCTGTCTCCAGGATCACGGCGACAAGGTCTGGTTTCGCGACCTGAAGATCCGCGAACTGAAGCCCGAATGACGGTCGGCCGAGAACCCAGCCATGGCGACGCTCATCATTCAGAGTGCGGATGCGACCAGTCCGGATCGCGTCATGCGCGTCGAGGGGAAGGTCGTCTACATCGGCCGCTCGCCGAAGTGCACAGTGCAGCTCAATGATCCGACGGTGAGCCGGCTCCATGCGGCGCTCACGCGGCAGGCAGACGGCGATTGGACGATCGTGCGGCACAAGTCGGCGCAGCCGGTCTGGATCGACGGTGAGGCCGCCGACAAGAAGACGCTCCGCGGCGGGGAAAGCATCCGGATCGGCGGCTTCACGATCCTCTTTCTTGCACAAAACACCGCCGTGGCGGGCGTGGACGATGAGACGGTCCGCGGCCAGCCGGTGGTCGCCATGCCCGCCGATCTGCCCGAGGCGGCATTGTGGTTCGAGGTCGGCGGCCCGGCGGGCGGATCCGTCCCGCTCACCCGTGTCGTGACGGTCTTCGGCCGGGGCGAGGAGTGTGACGTGGTCCTCGACGACCAGCGGTGCTCCCGCAGGCACATGGAGATCAGCCGCGTCGGCGAAGCCTTCGTGCTGCGGGATCTCGGCAGCACCAATGGCTTGCTCGTCAACGGAGAACGCGTCGCCGGCGAGGTCGATCTCATCGCCGGCGACGTCGTCCAGTTGGGTGGAACTCGGATGCGATTCGAGATCGACGACGAGGCGGAGCCGGTCGCCATTCCAACGCCAGCAGCGAGTATGGCCGCCGGGCCTTCCCAACCTTACGAGCCATATGCCACCCCCGCCTTGCCCGCCGCGCCGGCCGCACAAGCCGCGCCCCAAGGGCTTCTTGGCAGGTGGGCGCAGTCCACGCCATTTTTACAGGTCGCTTCCGCGCTGACGGCAGCGTTGCTCGTCGCGTCTACCTTTTTCATATGGACGGTGTGGTCGCGCCGCCCCAGGACGGAGCCGTCTGTGGCGGTGGCCAGGCCGACAAGCAAGGCGAAAGCCGCGGCGGTCAAGCGGAGCGAGCCTGAGCCAGAAGGGGGCGAGCGCGAAGTTGCCGCAGCCGAGGAGCAGTCTGAATCCCGGCCGGAGCGCGAGCCCGATCCCGTCGCTTCGGAAGAGACCGATCTGGCGGACGGAGATGCGGATGCGGATGGCGATCCGCTGCTCGCTGATGACACGCCGCCGAAGCCACGCTCCACGGAGAGGCCGCAGGCCGTGCGCGGCTCCGGGCGACCGGCAAAATCGACGCCGGACGACCAAGATTTCGCCGACTCGACAGACGCCGCAGAATCCACCGAGCCGGAGCGGAAGTTCTCCGATCTCCTCGAGGAGAGCCTGTCAAAAAAGGATCGGCGCCGAGAGAAGCCCGACAATCCAGTTGATGAAAAGGACGAATCGCGCGAAGACTCCCAGAGCGATAATGCCAAGAGTGAGGACGGCGATTCCAAGAGCGACGACTCCCAGAGCGCCGTGGCCAAAAGGCTCGCAGTGCCCGACGAGGCCGATGTCGCGGCGGCGCTCGAGAACATCAAGGAGGTCTACGCAGAAGACCTCGCCGATTCGCGGGCGCTCGGGCCGACGCTTGCGAAGCTGCTCTCGGCGGCGCGGAAGTCGGCGAAGCCCGCCAGCAAATACGCCCTGCTCGTGGCGGCGGAGCAGAAGGCCGTGCAGGCGGGGGATTTTGACGAGGCGATCGACGTGATCGACGCGCGGGCTGAGATGTTCGAGGTCGATGCCCTGCAGGGAAGGCTCGACATGCTGCGCGAGTCGTCGAAGACTGCCGCTGACGCCAATGACGAGATCTACGACCTCACCGTGAAGGTGGCGGCAGACGCGATTGAAGCCGAGCGGTTCGAGGTGGCGACGAAGGCCGCCGGCCTCGCCGGACATGTGGCCGCAATGCTCGACCAGCAGTCGCTGGCGAAGGCGGTCCGGAGCCCGTTCAGTCCGAATGCCGGTGGGCCGGGGCAGTCGGCGCCGCCGGCAAAGGCTGCTGGGGCGGCGGACATCCCGCGCAAATCAGAGTCGGCCAAGCAGCTAAAACTCGCCGTATCAGAGTGCAAGAAACTGCATTCGAAATACGAGCAGGCCCGCGCGGAGCTCGAAAAAACGCCCGGTGACGAGAAATCGCTCGAGATCGTCGGCAAGTATCTCTGCTTCGTGAAGGGAGACTGGAAGGACGGCCTGCGGGCACTGGCCGACGGCCACGAAGGCGGTTTGCGATCGCTCGCCGAGCGGGAGCTGGCGCTGCTCTTGGATAGCGGGGCGGATCCGGCCAAGGTCTTTGAATTGGCCGGCGACTGGTGGGCCGTCGCCGACGCGCCGAGGCGGTCGAGCGACATGCCGGCGGGAGCCGCTGCGATCGTGAAGAACCACGCCGCAGGCATCTACGAGCGGATTCTCGGCAAACTCTCTGATCCGGTCGAGGCCGAACTGGCGAAGAAAAGAATCGCAGCGGCCGCCGACGAGTCGCCCCCGTGGCGCGTCGAGCCGCGCAGCCGAGACGAGCTCTAGCTGACCGCGGCAAGAGCCCGCCACGGCCCCCGTTAATTGCTGCCAAGGAGTCTTCATGCCCGAATTGCCGAAGCAATACGATCACAAGGCCGCGCAGGGCCGCTGCCGCGGTCTCTGGGACGCCGGCCGCTACTGGCATGCCGAGCCGGAGGCCGGCCGCGAGGTCTTCTCGATCGTGATCCCGCCGCCGAACGTCACCGGCGCCCTCCACCTCGGCCACGCCCTCAATAACACGCTGCAGGACGTGCTCGTTCGCACGCGGCGGATGCAGGGCTTCCTTACGCTCTGGATGCCCGGCACCGATCACGCCGGCATCGCCACGCAGGCGGTCGTCGAGCGGCGGCTGCTCGAGGAGGAAAAACTCTCGCGGCACGACCTCGGCCGCGAGAAGCTCGTGGAGCGGATCTGGGCCTGGAAGGAGCAGTATGAGAAGCGGATTCTCGGGCAGCTTCGCGACCTCGGGGCAAGTTGCGATTGGGATCGCACCCGCTTCACGCTCGACGAACAGTGCGCCGCCGCCGTCCGCGAGGCCTTCTTCCGGCTCTTCCAGAAGGGGCTCGTCCGCCGCGGCAAGCGGCTCGTGAACTGGGACACGTTTCTGCAGACGGCCGTCAGCGATGACGAAGTCTTTCACGAGACCGTGAAGGGCCACTTCTGGCACATCCGCTACGACGTGATCGCTCCCCAGCCGGGCGAGCCTGCGAGCGTGGTCGTGGCGACCACGCGGCCCGAGACGCTCCTCGGTGACACGGCCGTGGCGGTGCATCCCGCGCCCGCGGCCGCGCTCGACGCGGCCGAGCAGGCGCTCCGCGAGAAGCGGGCGGCCGCCGCGGCCAAGGAACACGCCGAGATCGACAAGGCGCTCGAGGAACTTGCCGCGCGGCGCGTGCAGCTGCTGCCCGGCCTCGAACGGCTGGCCGCGATGGCCCGCGCCGGGCGGAAGGTGAAGCTGCCGCTCCTCGGCCGGGCGATCCCGCTCGTCGCCGACGAATGGGCGAAGCCGGAGATGGGCTCCGGCTGCGTGAAGATCACGCCCGCCCACGATCCCAACGATTACGACGTCGGCCTGCGGCAGAACCTGCCGATGGTCAACATCCTCAAGCCCGACGGCACGCTCAACGCGGAGGCCGGCCCCTACGCCGGGCTCACGATCCAGAAGGCCCGCACGAAGGTGGTGGCCGACCTCGAGGCGGCCGGCCAGCTCGTGCAGGTGGAGGATCGCGTCATCGACCTCGCCCACTCCGACCGCTCGAAGACGCCGATCGAGCCCTACCTCGCCGACCAGTGGTTCATCCGGATGGACGAGCTCGCCCAGCCGGCGCTCGACGCCGTGACGAAGGGCGACGTGCGGATCGTGCCGGAGCGGTATGCGAAGAGCTACCTCGACTGGCTTGGCGAGAAGCGGGATTGGCCCGTGAGCCGGCAGCTCTGGTGGGGGCACCGGATCCCGATCTGGCACGTGGAGGGCGTGGCCGAGGCCGATCTCGCGAAGGCCTTCGCGGGCCGGGCGACCGTCGCCTGGAAGACCGACGGCGCCGGCGGCTGGCACATCTGCTCGTCGGACGAATCGCTCGGCGTCGACAGCGTGAACGGCAAGCCGCTCGTGCGGGATGCCGACGTGCTCGACACCTGGTTCTCGTCGGCGCTCTGGCCCCACTCCACGCTCGGCTGGCCGGCGGCGACGCCGGAGCTCGCCTGCTTCTATCCCACGACCACGCTCGTCACCAGCCGCGACATCATCACGCTCTGGGTGGCGCGGATGGTGATCATGGGCATCTTCGACACGGGCAAGATCCCGTTCACCGATGTCGCCATCCACCCCAAGATCCTCGATCGCTACGGCGAGACGATGAGCAAGAGCAAGGGCAATGGCGTCGATCCCGTGGACGTGATCGAGGCGCTCGGGGCCGACGCGCTGCGGTTTGGCATGGTGAGCATGGCGACCGAGACGCAGGACGTGCGGATGCCGGTCGAGTTTCAATGCCCGCACTGCGAGGCGCGGATCGAGCAGACCGTGCAAAACCGGATGCTGCCGCGAATCGAGTGCCCCAAGTGCAAGAAGGCCTTCCGCACGCAGTGGGCGGCAAAGCCGGAGGATGTCGCCCTGCCCCGCGGCCCGGCGCTCTCCGAGCGGTTTGAGTCGGGGCGGAATTTCTCCAACAAGCTCTGGAACGCCACGCGGTTTGTCCTCATGAACCTCGAGGGCTTCGCGGGCGAGGATCTCTCCGGCTGGCAGTCCGGCCGCGGCCCGGCGGTCGAGGCGCTCGAGGATCGCTGGCTCCTGAGCCGGCTGGCGAGCGTGACCCGCGACGCCACGAAGGCGATCGACGAATACCGCTTCGCCGAGGCGGCGCGAATCCTCTATGCCTTCGCCTGGGACGAATACTGCAGCGCGTATCTCGAGCTCTGCAAGGCCCGTCTCGCCGATCCGGCGACGCGGAAGCAGGCGCAATCGATGCTGCTGCTCGGCCTCGACACGATCCTGCGGCTGCTCCACCCGATCATGCCGTTCGTGACGGAGGAGATCTGGCAGCACCTCGCCGGCGCGGCCGGCGGACGGCGGATGCCCTGGGACGGCGCGGCGCCGGCGAAGTCGATCATGGTGTCGGCGTGGCCCGCACCGCCGGCCTCGTGGGTGGACGACCGCACCGAGACACAGTTCGGCACGTTCCTCGCCGTGGTCGGGGCGATCCGCGAGATTCGCTCCCGGCAAAACGTGCCGCCGAAGACCCGCGTGAAGGTGGCGATCCGCGCGCCCCGCGAGACGGCCGCGCTGCTCGACCCGATGCAGGCCGCGATCGCCTCGATGGCCGTGGCGGAGATCACGGGGGCGGGGCCCGAGGCGGCTGGGGCCCCCGGCGCGGCGACGGCAAACGTGCTCGGCTGCGACGTCTTCGTCGATCTCGCCGATCTGATCGACGTGGGCGCGGAGATCGCGCGGCTGACGAAGGAAAACGAGAAGCTCGCCGGGTTCATCGCCGCCAAGCAGGCGAAGCTCGCCGACGGCACGTTCGCGGCGAAGGCCCCGCCGGCCGTCGTGGAGAAGGAGCGGGCCCAGCTGGCGGAGCTCGAAGAAAAGCTCGCCAAGGGCCAGGCCACGCTCGCCGAACTCCGTGCCCGCAAGTAGGACAGGCTTCAGCCTGTCAGAAGTAGGACAGGCGTCTCTGCCTGTCACGAAAACAAGTAGGACAGGCTTCAGCCTGTCTATTGTAGGACAGGCTAAAGCCTGTCCTACTGGCCCGTGAATTGCTCCCCGCCATCGGGTAGCATGGAGCCCAGGTGGATCACTTCAGGCCGGAGCAAATCATGAGCGTCCAGATGGAACTCTCGCGGATCATCATCAGCGAGATCAACGACCAGCAGGTGGTCTACCTGAAGGAAGTCGAGGGCGACCGCACGTTTCCGATCCTGATCGGGCTCTTCGAGGCGACGAGCATCGACCGCCGCGTGAAGCACCACCAGTCGCCGCGCCCGCTCACGCACGACCTGCTCGTGGCGGCCGTCGAGCAGCTCGGCGGCGAGTTTCAGGACGTGGTGATCAGCGAGCTCAAGGAGCACACCTACTACGCCACGATCCGCGTCCTCAAGGACGGCG
>JBIIQM010000068.1:0-17622 GCA_044342075.1 Pirellulales bacterium | reverse complement strand
CTGCAGGCGATCGTGCGCGACGCCACCTGCGGAGCCGAAATCGCCGTGCCACTCACCACGATCCAGCCCGCCTTCGAGGCCGCGCTCACGGCAGCCGATCGGCCCGCGGCGCTCGAAGGCTTCGCCAATGCGATGGGCGGGCTCGTCACGCGGCAGGAGGCCGTGGTGACCAGGCTCGACGACTTTGCCCGCATGACGCAGGTGGAACTGGCCGGCCTGCTCGCCACGCGGCTCTCACGTGGCCTTCCAGCGGAGGCCGACCGCGATCAGATCGTGGCGACGACCGCGCAGCTCGAGGAACTCGTCCGCCTCGTCACGGGGCCCCTGTCTGCCGCTCCAGAGGGACAGTCGCCGGTAGTGCCGGCCGAGCAGGCCAAGGCTCTCGCTGCCGTCATGGGGGCCGCCGACCAGCGGGCCGCGCTCGATGCGGCCGTTCCGCCCTGCGCGGCGCTCGTGCGGGTGTTCGAGGCGGAGGCCGCGCGGCTCGCCGTCGATCCTGCGATTCAGGAGATCGGGTTGGACGCGGCGGTCGCAGATCTGGGGCCCGGGCCCGAGCAGCAGGGCCGCCGCGACATCTACGCTCTCTGGATCGACCTGCAGACCGATGACACCGACATCGACGAGACTCGCCTGCTCGCCCACGCGGCGGCCCTCGAGCGACTCGTCGCCGGCGGAGCCTTTGCCTCGCTGCCCGCCACCGCCGACGATCCCGCGGCCATCGGCCTGCGGATGGCAACCTGCCTGTCGCGGTTCGCCGATCAGGCCGCGGTGGTTCGCGGCGCGATCGTGAGCGGCGCCAGCGAAGATCCCACGCTGCGCGAAGCGTCGTGGGTGAGGCTGCGGGAGCTCGCCTTCATGCTCGCACGTGAGTCCTCGGTGGGAGGCGGGCTGCCGCCCGAGTTTCTCGCCAGCCTCGAGCCCGCGCGGCCCTGGCTGCCGGCGCCCGACGCGCTCGCGGCGCTCGTGCCCACGCTGACGGCGTGGGAGACCCGGGCCCGCGGCCTCTCGGCCGGATTCATGGAGCCTGCGCGGCAACGGCTGGCGAATGTCGCCAGCGAGATCGCCACCTGGCCCGCCGCGGATGCATCGTCGCTCGATGCCTACGGCCGCGACATCGACGCCCTCGTCGCCGCGCTCGAAGCAGGGCTCACCTCAGACGATCTTTACCGTCGGCTGCCGCAGTTCGACGCCCGGCTGGCGGTCACCGCCGCGGCGCTGCTCGAGCGGCTCGCGGTCGCGGAGGCGGCACGGCTGCAGGGAGTCGGTCCCGACGTCGGCATCGACGCGATCGCGACCGCGAGGATCGCCGTCGGCAAGCTCCGCGAGCACCTCGGCAGTCGCGTGGGGGCGGTCTCCTCGCTCGGACAAGCGACGTCAAAGTCCGTCACCGTCAATCCGCAGGATGCGGTTCGCACGCTGGCGCTTGGCAAGGCGAAGGTCTGTACCGAGCACCGCGGCCTCGTGGCGGAGGTCCGCCGCCTGTGCGATCCAGCCACCACGCCCGAGGCCAGGCAGGCGGTGCTCGCGTCGCTCGGGGTCGGGCACATCGTCGAGAAGGAGCAGAAGGCGATGGGGGCGGCGATCGGGATCGTGACGGCTGCACCGGTGCCGGCCGCAGCCTTGCTCGGGCTGCCGTCGGCTGAGGGCGTCGGGGCGGCGATGTTCTGGGAGCGGGTGCTCTTCAGCGTGGCCGAGCTCCGCGCGGCGGTGGAACGGGAAGACGCGACCGCGGCGAGCATGGCCCGCGAGTCGGTCGCAGCGCGGATGAAGGCCGTGGCAACGCCGCCGCAGCAGGCGCGCGGCCTGGCCGACTGGCTCGCACAGCCTCCGGAGACCAGCCTTGCCGACAAGTCCCGCGCCGCCAAGGAGCTCGCCGAGATCGCGACCGAACTGGCGACCCTTGCCCGGCCGCCGGCCGTCTATCCCGCCGAACTGCGGCTCGCGCAGCAGTGGCAGGCGGTCTGGCGGCAGCGGTTCCGCTTGGCAGATGATCGGGCCGACGATGCCACGGCACGCGGGCCTCTCAGCTGGGCCGTCACCGACGTCGAATGGCTGCGTCGCAAGCGGGAGGCGGCGGCCGCCAACGTCGGCATCGGCAGCCTGCAGGTTGGGGCGGAAGACGACCTCGCCGCGCTCAAGCTGCCCAAGCACATCATCCAGGAGCTGCGGCGGGCCCGCGAGGGCACGATCCCCGAGCTCTACCGTGACCGCAGCCATACGTACATGTCCACGATCTTGGAGAAGGCGCGATGACTCGCACACGATTCGTGACATCGACCCTTGCGCTGGTGATGATGGCAGGATGCGCGGCCCGTGTCGGCCGTGCCGCGGAGCCGGCGGCCACGCGCGACCGCCAGGTCCGCGCGGAGATGACGACGCGGGGGCTTTCCTATCTCGCGTCGATCCAGCGGACGGATGGCGGACTCGGCGACACGCGGCAGAAGGGGGTGACGTCGCTCTTTATCCTGGCCTGCCTCGCGGCGGGACACGGGCCCGACGATCCCGTATTCGGTGAGCCGCTGCGGCGGGCCGCCGACTGGATCCTGGCCAACAGCCCGCAGTCGTTTCTCGGGGGGAGCGAGGAGCCCAACGAGGACCACGCGCTGGCCGCGACCGCGCTCTGCGAACTGGCTGGCACCGACACCGATGCCGCCCGCAACCTCGCGGTCTACCGCAAGGCCAAAGCCGCGCTCGAGGTGTCGCTGCAGCTGCAGGACAAGCAGCCAAACCCCGCGACCGGCGGCGGCTGGCGTCCGGACGATCGCACGCGGACAAACGACCGCCTGCTCACGGCATGGTTCCTGCTCCACCTGCACGGGGCACGGCTTCGCGACGAGCCGATCCCGAAGGGCAGTTTCGACCGCGGCTGCGGGTTCGTGACGCACAGTCAGAACACGACGGGCAAGGGGGACGGCCGCGGCGGATTTTCGGTCGATGCGGCTGGTCTGCCGGTGCGGAGCGTGACGTCGGCTGGCGCCTGGGTGCTCATGGTGCAGGATGACCCGGCGGCCGCGGAACGGCTCGCCCTTGCCCGCCAATGGCTCGCAGCCCATCCGCCCCGTTGGCAGGGGCCGCACTTCTACGAGACCAACTTCTTCGCGGTGCGTGCGCTGGCCGGAAGCCGTCCGCTGCCCGACGACGGCATCTATGCGGCCTACTTCACGCGGCTCGTGCGGCTGCTGCGGGAGCGGCAGGAGGCCGACGGTGGCTTCCCGTTTCCGCCGGGCCATGCCCAGGCTCGTCTCGCGATGGGCCGCGGCTACCCGACGGCGCTGGCGATCCTCGCGCTCAATGTCGACCGCGGGCAGTTGCCGCTCGACGCAGTGGCCGGGCAAACGGCCGCATTGGCACGCTGAGAAATCGTGCGCTGCCGCGGCTGCTGGGGCTGATTGAGATCCTCGACCGCCTGGCGGCCGACGCGCGGGCGAAGCCGATCTGTTCGCCGGCCTATTGGGTGTCGGGCGACAGTGGCGAGCAGCACCGGCTCGCGGCCGTCATCCGGCGGATTCAGGAGCATGTGCGCGAGGGGCTAGACCCAGATTTGGTGGCTGGCACCTTTTCCCGCCTACTGCCGCCTACCGCCGCTTGTCGCGGCGGGCCTGCGACCGCTTACCGGCGGCGATGATGTGGCTGCCCCTGCGGGTGGCCAGTCCGCCGACCTTGAGTCGGGCCTTCTTGGCCGAAGTCAGCGCCGACCGCTGCTTCGTGCCGTCGAACCGGATCGCCTGGGCCGCAGCCGCAATCTTGGCCGGCGGCAGCTTTCGCTTCTTCGATGCGGCGTTCGACGTGGTGGTTGCCTTCACGACGGCCTGCTTCGCGGCCACTGCGGGTGCCGCCGGCTTCGACGCGACCGGCTTGGCCGCAGGTTTCGCGACCACACGGTTCAGCGTGGCGACCTTGCTGGCCAACTCCGCACGCAGGCCGGCGCGGGCCTTCCGGTTGTCGGCAATACGGCTGCGCTTTGGCGTCTTTGTGCGGCCGGTCAGTGCCTTCACGGCCGACTTCGTGCCAGAGGTCACCGCCGATGCAGCTGTCTTGAGATGCGCCTCGAACCGCTTCACGGCGCCGTCGAACAGATCCGCCTTGGCATGGCTACGAGCATTGGCCTCGGCCACGGCCTTCGGCGAACGCTTGACGACGCGGGTCTGGTGACCCACGAGCGCCCGCCACTTGTCGCGGGTCGCCCGAGCCCGTGTCAGCAACGCCTGCACCTCGGCATGAGCGGCCTTGGAGAGACCGGAGCTTTCGCTCATGTCGAGCAACTTCCGCTCTGACGCCGTGCAGAGGCTCCGCAGCCGACTGAGTGACACGCCCGAACCAGACGACATCGAAACCTGCGACGACTTGGCCATGGATAACTGCTCCAGAATGTGCTGAACTGTGCTTGAACAATCGCGTTTCGAAAACGCGTGAAAACCGCTGCCGACAAGACGGAGAGGCCAGAATCATACGCAACGACACACCCGGGTGGCGAATCCGCTCACCACTCGGCCTCGACGGCCAGCCCGCCCAGCGAGTGACCTAACCACAGGAATCCCTCTCGCATGATCCCCCTCCGCAGCCTCTTTTTCCTTGCATACGCCTGCCTGTCGTCGCTCGCGGCCTCCGCCGCGACCGTCGCGGAATTCATCGGCCCCTTCCCGAGCTGGGCCAACGTGAAGACCGAATTCGGCGCGGTCGGCGACGGCAAGGCCGACGACACGGCCGCGATCCAGAAGGCGCTCGAGAGCGTGCGGAGCAGCAGCTCGCCGAAGAAGGTCCCCTATTTCCCGGCCGGCACCTACCGCATCACCTCCACCCTGCGGCTCGAACGGATCTCGCACAGCGAGCCGCTCGGGATGAGCATCACCGGGGAACATTCGGAGAAGACGATCATCACGTGGGACGGGCCCGCGGAGGGCAACATGCTCTTCTACGACGCCTGGTACGCAAGCATCAGCCGGTTCACGCTCGACGGCGCGGGCAAGGCGAAGACGGCGCTCGAGCACGGGCCGAAGTTCGCCACCGCCAACGAATGCACCGACATGATCTTCAAGGATGTCGAGTTCGGCATCGAGGCGGGCATCGCCGCGGGCATCGCCGAGACCGCCGTGCTCCGCTGCCGGTTTTTCCGCTGCGGCAAGGCCGCCATCAGCATTCAAGACTTCAACTCGCTCGACTGGTACATCTGGGACTGCTGGTTCGAGGACTGCGGGATCGGCGTCACGAACGAGTTCAAGGCTGGCAACTTCCACATCTACCAGAGCACGTTTCTGCGGTCGAAGGATGCCGACATCACCATCCGCAACACCGGCTATTTCTCATTTCAGGGCAACACGTCGATCGGCTCGCGGCGGTTCTTCCACGCCAAGTGGGTTGGGCCTTGGGGGTCGCAGGCGACGCTGCAGGACAACCTCATCCTCGATCCGACCGATCCCACGCCGGTCGTCATCGAGAACGACGGGCCCAACATGATCCTCGACAACACGTTCCGCGCCGCCCGCGAAGGCCCGCTGGTGGTGAACACGCCGCCGTCGGATGAAGCCGACCTGATCGTGATCGGCAACACGTGGACCGCAGCCCGGCCGATCGAGGTGCGGGGCCGACTCACGGAGCTCGACAACAAGACCGTGGCGGCCAGCACGATTGCCGATGCCAAGCCGGTGCCCGTGCCCTTCGCGGAGTCGGCTTCTCGGACGGTGATCGAGGTGGCGGTGGGCGCGGATGCGGCGGCGATCCAGGCGGCGATCGACCAGGCCGTGGCGCTCAAGGCGAAGCGGCCCGTCGTGCACCTCCCCAAGGGCAACTACACGGTCAAGAAGACGCTCGTCATCCCGGCCGGCTGCGACCTGCAGCTCGTCGGCGACGGCCCGGAAAACGCCACGCAGTTGACCGGTTCCGGCATTGATCCGGTGATCCGCGTGCAGGGCCCCTCGCAGGCCACCCTGCGCAGCTTCCTGGTGAACGCCGGCAATGGGGCCGTCGGCATCCTCGCCGAGAACTGCGATCAGCCCGGCGGCCGGGTCTTCGGCGAACAGCTCAACGCCTCGGGGTTTGAATACGGCTTCGTGAGCGACGGTCTGGCGCAATCGCAGGTCGAGCTCCGCGACGCGGGGCATAACGGGATGCAGGTGGTCGGTGGTGGACCAAACACGCAATCGTGGGTGGCGATCTTCTCGGGGGCCTCGAGCCGCCACCGGCACCACGCGCCAGGGATTCATCTCTACGACGTGCAGAACGACGGCCGGCTCTTCGTTCGCGACATCTGGTACGAGGGGGATGCCTGGAGCTTGATGAACCTGACCGGCAGCGGCGCATTTGCCTATCACTGCGGGTTCGTCGCGCCCGCGGATCCCAATCACATCGACAGGACGCACGAATGGGAAAAGGACGTTCGCAAAAGCGTGGCGGCCCTGCAGTTCAACGGCTTCAAGGGCAAGCTGGCGTTCACGCTCGTCTCGTCGAACGGCGGCAATCTCCGGATCGTGCCTCCGAGCAATGGCACGAAGCTCTACCTGCTTGGCTTCCTCACCTACGACGGCCGGATCGACTTCGGCGGCGACGCCACGAAGGGCCAGGTGGTGGCCGAACACCTGAAGGCCTTCCGCAAGGAGCGGACCGGCCTCGACTCGATCGACGGGATCGGCAAGGCGTCGCCGGAATTCATCCGTGAGATGCTCGTTCCGCTCCGCAAGGTGAAGCCGCAGCCGCTCACCAACGCGGGCAGTGACGTGAGCGACCTGCGGTTCTACCGCGTCTGGGCCAACGGCAAGAACGGCGTCCGCCTCCAGGCGGCCCCGTGTGAGTGAAAAGGGGACGCAGCTCTTTTCGGAACGCCCCGTCCCACCAAAAGCCCCCGGTGGAAGCCGGCGGGATGACGCATCGCGATCATCATCGGCGCGTTGATCAAATGCCCGGTTGGCAATCTGCTTTTGCCCGTACAGCAGATTGCCAATCTGCCCTACTTTGATCGCGTTTCTGGTAAACAATGGTCATGAAACTCTCTACACGCCTCTCCCGCCGCCGACTCCTGCACCGCGGGCTCACCGCGGGCGCTGCCATTGCCGGCGCACCAACGATCATCCCGTCTTCCGCTCTCGGCCTTGATGGCGCCCTGCCGCCGAGCGAGCGGATCGTCGTGGGCGGCATCGGCATCGGCCGCCGCGGCGAATACGACCTTAGCTGTTTTCTCTCGCAGCCCGACGTGCGGTTCGCAGCCGTCTGCGACGTGAAGGAAGACCGCCGCGTGGCCGTCAAGAAGATCGCCGATGCCCATCACGGTGACGGCCGCTGCGAGACCCACCGCGATTTCCGCGAACTGCTCGACCGCAAAGACATCGACGCCGTTCTCATCGCCACCGGCCCGAACTGGCACGGCACCGTCGCGATGCACGCGGCCCGCGCCGGCAAAGACATCTATTGCGAGAAGCCCTGCACGAAAACCATTCACGAGAGCCTCGTGCTCCGCGACACGATGCGGCGGACCGGCACCGTCTTCCAGGCGGGCACGCAGCGGCGCAACCTTCCGCACTTCGCCTTCGCGTGCGAACTGGCCCGCACCGGCCGGCTCGGAAAACTCAAGCGGGTCTTCGCGCACCCGATGGGCATGACGGCCTTCAGCAGCGGCTGGCTCCCAGCCGAAACGCCCCCCGATCCGGCCGCGATCGACTGGGAGATGTATCTGGGCCCCGCGGCCTGGCGGCCGTTCAACGCCAAGCTTCTCGACGGCTTCAACTTCGAGAAGGGGGGCGGACTCGTGGGCGGCGGCGTGCTCGAATGGGGGTCGCACTGCGTCGACCTCTGCCAGTGGGCCGTGGGCGATACCGACCCGCCGGTGGAATACAACCCGCCCCGCGACGGCCAGCTCACCGCCCGCTATGCCAACGGGATCGAGCTCGTCTTCCGAGAGAAGGGCTGGATCCCGCTCGGCTCCTGCCCCGTGCGGTTCGAGGGGGAGACGGGCTGGGTGGAGACGGGCGACAGCGGCAAGCTCGCGCTGAGCTCGCCGGCGCTGCTTGCGGGCCGCACCGTCGCCGAGATCGAGAATTATCCGGCGACGTTTCACGTGCGCGACTTCCTCGACTGCGTGAAGACCCGCGGCAAGCCGAGGGGCAATGCCGACGCCGCCTGCTATGCCCACATCGCCTGCCACGCCGCCAACGTGGCGATCTTCCTCGGCCGCCCCGTGAAGCTCGACAACCAAACACATATGTTCGTCGGCGACGACGAGGCCAACCGCCTCCGGTCGGAAGCGCAGCGCGAGCCCTGGCGGATGTGAGGAAAAGGAAGACATGCATCATTTCGTGACACGATCGTCAAAGGGCCCGGTATCCGCAGGTATCCTTCCGCGGCTTTTGGCGGCGCTCTTGGCCGCTCTGGCGTTCACTGCGACCGCGCCGGCCGCCGCGCCCGCGCCGAAGGAGCAGGAAGCACTCGCCGTACTGCGGTCGAATGCGGCCGAGGCAGAGAAGGCGGCCGCCTGCAAGCGGCTGGCCGTGGTCGGCACGGCCGCATCGGCTGCCGATCTTGCCGCGCTTCTCTCCAATGAGCATCTCGCCTCGTGGGCCCGGATCGCGCTGGAGGCGATTCCCGGCGCCGAGGTCGATTCCGCGCTGCGCAAGGCAGCCGGCTCGCTTTCCGGCCGGCTGCTCGTGGGCGTGATCAACACGATCGGCGTCCGCCGCGATGCTGGTGCCGTTGCCCTGCTCGAACCCCGGTTGGCCGACGCCGACGCCGAAGTGGCTGGCGCCGCGGCGGCTGCGCTTGCGCGGATCGGATCCTCCGAAGCGGCTGGTGCGCTCAAGAAGGCTGCCGCGAGCGGCGGCGACCCCATGGTCGAGGCCTGCGCCGATGCGGCGGAGCAACTGCGACTGGCGGGCGACAAAGCCGCGGCGATCGCCGCCTGCGACGCAGTGCTTGGCCTCCGCGACAAAGCCTCGGAGCATCGCCGGGCGCAGGCGACCCGCACCGCGATTCTTGCCAAGGGCCCGGCCGGCCTGCCGCTGCTCGTGGAAACACTGCGGTCTCCTTCCAAGCGGCTTTTCAACATGGGCCTCTTCGTGAGCCGCGAACTCGACGACGCCCCACAGGCAGGCGCCGTCGATCTCGCGCTCGTAGACGAGGCGGCGAAACTCGACGGGGAGCGGGCGGCGGTCGTGATCGCGGCCGTAGCCGACCGCAATGCCGACGGCGGCGCGGGCGACGTGATCGTGAAGAAACTGCTCTCGATCGCCAGTGGCAATGACAAGCCTGCCCGGATCGCGTCGCTCGAGGCGCTGGGACGGATCGGGGATGCGTCGGCTCTCGATCCGCTGCTCGTGGCGGCAACGGCCACCGATCCGGATGTGGCGGAAGCCGCGCGGCTCGCCGCGGCCGCGCTGCCGGGCGACGCGGTCGACCGCGCGATCCGCGCGAAGCTCGCCACGGCGGATGCCCGGCTCCTGCCGGTCGTGGTGGGGCTCGTGGGAACGCGGCGGATTCCGGCCGCCCGGGAATTGCTGCCGCTCGTCGCGCATGGCGATGCGGCGGTGCGGAAGGCGGCGATTGAATCGCTCGGCACGGTGATCGAGCTTGGCGATGTGGGCGTGCTGATCGACGCCGTCGTGAAGCCCCGCGATCCGGCGGAGGCCGAGGTCGCCGCAAAGAGCCTGCGGCAGGCCTGCACGCGGATGGCCGACCGCGAGGCCTGCGCCGAGAAGCTCGCGGCGGCCATCACCGACGGCCTGCCGATCCCCACGAAGGTTGCGCTCTACGACGTGCTCGGCGAGGTCGGCGGCAAGCGGGCGCTCGCCGCCTTGGCCGCGGCCGGTAAATCCTCGACGCCGGAATTGCAGGACGCGGCGACGCGGCTCCTCGGCAAATGGATGACGCCCGACGCCGGGGCCGTGCTCGTCGAGCTCGCCGGCACGCTGCCGCCGGGCAAGTTTCATACGCGGGCCGTTCGCGGCGCGATCCGGGTCGCGCGGCAGTTCGCGCTGACTGATCATGATCGGGCCGATCTCTGCCGGATGATCCTGAAGGCGGCCACGGATCCGGCCGACCGCAAGGCGGTGCTCGAATTCATGCCGCGGTATCCGAGCCCGGCGATGCTGCGGGTGGCCCGCGAGGCGGAGGCGATGCCCGGCCTCGAGGCGGAGGCGAAGGGGGCGGCCACGGCGATCGAGCAAAAGCTGCCGAAGGCGGCCGGGGCGGTGCGGTCTTTCGAGAAGCAGGTGCTCACGGAGCGGTTCGTGGCGGAGGGCTGTGCGCTCGCCGACTTCGATCGCGACGGCCATGTCGATCTCACGGCGGGCCACTCGATCTGGTATGGCCCCGAGTTCACCCGTCGCATCGATTTCACGCCGCCGGCCAACAACCCCACTGGCATGACGAAGACGCCCTACGATCCGGCCCGCGGCTATTCCGATTACTTCCTCGCCTTCGCCCACGATTTCACGGGCGACGGCTGGAGCGACATCCTCGTCTACGGCCTGCCGGGGGAGCCCGCGCTCGTCTATGTGAATCCGGCGGAGAAGCGGCCCGCAGGGGATGCGGCCAATTGGCAGAAGCACGTGATCTTCGACACGGCCGACGGCGAGTCGCCCGACCTCGTCGACGTGACTGGCGACGGCAAGCCCGAGCTGCTCGTGCACTCGGGCGGCCAGCTCGGCTTCGCGGAGATCGACTGGACGAAGCCGCTTGAAAAGGCGCGGTTTCGCGCGATCACGCCGAAGACTCCCGAAAACGACAAGAAATATTTCCGCTACACGCACGGCTCGGGCGCGGGCGACGTGAATGGTGACGGCCGGATCGACCTCCTCATGAAGGAAGGCTGGTTCGAGCATCCGGCGGCCGACGCGGCGAGCCCGCTTTGGCCCTTCCATCCGGGCCCCTTCTGCCCGCCGGGATCCGGCGGTGGCGGGCAGATGTATGTCTATGACGTCAACGGAGATGGCCGCAACGACGTGATCGCCAGTTACAACGGCCACGGCTTCGGCCTCGGCTGGTTCGAGCAGCGGCCCGACGGCGGCTTCACCGAGCATCGCATCATGGGATCGACGGCGGCGGACCATCCGCACGGCGTGGCCTTCAGCCAGGTGCATGCCTTGCGGCTCGCCGATTTCGACGGCGACGGCCTGCTCGACATCCTCACCGGCAAGCGGCGCTGGGCGCATGGCATCAATGGCGACCCGGAGCCCAACGCGCCGCCGGTGCTCTATTGGTTTCGACTCGCACGGGACGGGAAGGGGGGCGCGACCTACGAGCCGCAGCGGATCGACGACGACAGCGGCGTGGGCACGCAGGTGACGGCGGGCGACGTGACGCGCGACGGCAAGCCCGACGTGGCCGTGGCCAACAAGCGCGGCGTCTTCATCTTCCGCCAGAAGTGACCGCAGAGTGGCACTCTGCGAAACTCGGTCCGCCCCCCCTCTTGACGCTTACTTTATACGCATGTACACTTTGTTCAGGTCACAAGCATCTGCCGCCAGAGTAGCCGGTCATGAACACCTACCGCATCTACGAAGACTTGAAAGCGACGCTCGGCGATGCGGCCGCCAAGTCTCTCGCCCAGACGCTGGGAACGATGTTCGATGAACTCAAGGACACCGTTACGAAGGAAGACTTCCGGATTCTGCGTGAATCGATAGACGCGAATGTGTCTCGGCTCGACACAGCGATGGCACGGCTTGCGGAGGCTCAGGGCCGCACCGAAGTCAAGGTCGCAGAACTGGCAGAAGGCCAATCTCGGCTGGCCGACGCCCAGGCTCGCACGGAAGTGCGGATGAACGAGCTGGCTCAGGCGCAGGCTCGCACCGAAGATCGGATGAACGAACTGGCTCAGGCGCAGGCTCGCACCGAAGTGCGGATGAACGAGTTGGCTCAGGCCCAGGCTCGCACCGAAGATCGGATGAACGAGCTGGCCGACGCTCAGGCCCGCACGGAGCAGGAGGTCAGGACGCTCGCCGAAGCGATGCAGCGTCTCACGATTCGCACCGACACGGTCCTCGGCCGCACTTTCGAAATCGAGTTTCGTGAGCGACTCTCGGCCTATCTCGGCAGGTTTCTGCGTCGGGGCAAGGTGGTGGCCAACGACACGTTGCTCGACGCGATCGAGCCCCGCGTTACGGCTGGGGAGGCTGACGATTTCCTACGGGCAGACATCGTCGCGAAAGGCCTCGTGGATGGCGTGGAGACGTATGTCGTCGTGGAGGTTTCCTCGACCGGCGACACCGAAGACATCGTCCGCGCCGAGAAAAGGGCCGGAGTCCTTCGCAAGGCTGGACTCGCTGCCATTCCGCTCGTGGCGTGCGATGCCATGTCGCCGGAGTCGCTGGCCTTCGCCCACAGGTCTGGCGTGCGAGTCTGGCGCGATGGATCCCTCGTGGATGCGGCGGCCTGAAAGCAGATCGACTCGTTTTTCGATTGGCAGCCGCCGCACCTACTTCGCCTTGATCGCCTTCATCTCGGCGGCCTCGGGCAGAGCCTTGTAATAGGCGTCGAGCGGATAACATCCGCTGCGAAGGCCATGGCGCGGCGCCGTCGTGCAGTCGGAGAACGTGCGGCAGATCAGGCCGCGGACGAGCGTGCGGCCGGCGAGCGAATCGGCGGGCAGTTCCGGATACGAAAGCACCATCCGCCCCAGGCCCACTCCATCGATCCAGCCCTGCCGCACCGTCGCCTGCGCGGCATGCACGAGATACTCCTGCAGGTAGGTATAGGCCGTGCCCACCATCACGAGGCCCGGCACCGCCACCTTCGCCTGCCGCGCGGCGTCGATCTGCCGCCAGCAGCCGACGAGTGGATCCTCGGGCGGCGGATAGCCGTCGGAGGGTGGAAACGCCGCCGGCCGCGAGATGTGTGGCACGGTGTAGGGACTGCCGGCCGTGAGGTTGACGGCGACCACGCCGAGGTCGCGGAGCATCTTCATGAGCGCGATCGGTTCCGCCAGATCGATCAGCCCGGGATCATCGGCATCGACGCCGAAGCCGCAGTCGTAGGGGAGCGAATCGGCGAACGGAAACGGCGCTCCTCGGCCCTCGACCATGTGCCAAGGAACCGTGTCGAAGAGCGACAGCCGCACGCCGATCAACAGCCGCGGGCAGGCCTCGCGGACACGCTCGATGAGCGTGCAGAGCAGCCGCGTGCGGCCAACGAGGTCGCCCCCCCATTTCCCCGGCCGCCGTCGCGCCGAGAGAAACTCGTGCACGAGGTAGCCGTGGCAGGCTTTGATATCGACCATGTCGAAGCCGGCCGCCTCGGCGTCACGCGCCGCGACGACATACGCCTCGATGAGCCGCTCGACGTCGGCATCGCTCACGACGCAGGCCTCATCGTGCGGCGAAACACCGTGCCGCGCGTCGAGCAGCGGATGATGAAACGCGATCCGCGGCTGCCGCCCGGCGGCCGACGGCTTGCTGAACCGGCCCGAATGCGTGAGCTGGAGCGCCACGACGAGGTCGTCGTCGCGGCCATGCTGCTCGCGATGGCAGCCGCGCACCGCCTCGAGGAGCGCCGCGAATCCCGCGCGGCCGCACGCCGGCGCGCAGAGCTGATTGGGATTCGCCCGCCCCTCGGGCAACACGGACACGGCCTCGCCTCCCCAGATCAGCTTCGCGCCGCTCGCGCCGAACCGGCGCCACCGCCGCAGCAGGATGTCGGTGGGCCGGCCGTCTTCGCCCGCGTCCCAGCCTTCCATCGGATGGATGCACCAGCGGTTGCCCAGCGTGCGGCCGCCGAGCGCGAGCGGCAAAGCCAGCGGCGAGCCCGCGGCGGCGGAGAGCGGCTCGTCGTCGAGCGGGATCGGCGCGGCGAGGGCGGCGAGGTGGGCCCGCAGGTCGGCGACCGTGCGAAACCGCGCGATCCGGGGGTACGAGGCCGTGCTCATGGCGTGGCCTCCATCGCGGCATCGATGCGGCCGAGGATGGTGGCGATGATCTCGCGGTCGGATGCCGGCCGGCGTGGGCTCTGCGGGTGCGGCTCGTCGGTCGCCAGCAGTCCCCGCAGATGGAGCGCCTGGGCCATCGAATGCTTGTAGGCGGGCACCGGATGGCGGAAGGCGAAGTCACCGAGGGCTTGCAGGGCGTCGTCGAGCTCGTCGAACCGCGAGTCGCCGGCGGCCCACCAGGCGTCGCGACGGGCGAAGGCTTCGGGATAGGCGGTCGAGAGGCCGAGCAGCCAGTCGCTGCCGTAGCGGACCATGTCGATGGCGAGGTCGTTGCCCGTGAAGACGTGAAACTCCGGACGCAGCCGGTCGCGGAGGGCAAGCCGCTCCCATTCGAGCCGGCGGGAGAGCGACGAATGCTTCGCCCCGATGCAGTTGGGGATCAAGAGGAGATCGGCATAGGCCTCGATCGAGAGCAGGCGGCCGCTCGGCACGAACGCCGTCGAGAGCTCGAAGCCGATGAACCGCTCGACGCGGGCCGCGAGCCGGCGGACGCGGGCGATGAAGTCGGCATCGCTGCCGGTGGTGAGGCCGAACGACGGAAAGATCACGGGGATCGCACCGACCGCCGCGATCATGTCGAGTTGCCGGCCATACGCCGCCTCGTCGAAGGCCGTGCCGGCCGTGTCGACCACGCAGGCGCCCGCCACGATTTCACCCGAGCCGACCGTCTCGCGGGCGAGGGCCAAAGCCTGCCGCCGGGTGGCGTCGTCGATGAGCTGCACGTAGCCCGTGTCCATGTTGACGGCGGGCGTGATGCCGGCGGCATGCGTGCGGGCGACGTGGGCGGCGAAGGCATCCCAGTCGACCGAGAGGTCGGAACGAAAGGGGAGCAGGATCGCCGACATGCCGCGGATCGTGCGGCGCCGCCGCAGGAGCGTGGCCGGGTCGATGGGGGGCGCAGTCATGGGCTCGGTTTTTCCGATGGAGTAACTACTTAGTTATGTCGAGACGTTATCATCGCGGATGGATGACCCCTTGCCAATCCCGCGGCCCTGAAAGTCTTCACGCCATGCCCGCCACCCGCTCCCCACGCACTACCGCCAGCCAGCCCCGCAATCCCGCCCGCACCCGGAGCCGACTGCTCGCGGCGGGCGTGAAGCTCTTCGCGGCCCGGGGCTATCACGGCGTCGCGGTGGACGAGATCGTGGCCGCCGCCCGCTGCAACAAGCGAATGCTCTACCACTACTTCGGCGACAAGGAGGGCTTGTATGTGGAGGTGCTGCGGACGGTCTATTCCCGCATGGAGGCGTCGGAGATGGCCCCCTTGCCGCCCGACGGCACGACCGAGCAGGCGATCCGCGCGGTGATCGCGCGGCACTTCGAGTTTCTGGCCGACAATCCTGACTTCGTGAAGCTTCTGCTCTGGGAAAACCTCAACGAAGGGCGGCTGCTCGCGAAGCACCCGGGGCTGCTCTCGAAGGCGCCGATCATCGAGCGGCTCAAGGAGATTCTCGAACGCGGGCGAGCGCGGGGCGAACTCGCGGGCGACGGCGACGTGCGGCACCTGCTCGTGCTCATGATGGGCATGTGCTTCATCTACTTCTCGAACCGGCACACGCTCCGGCAGGCCGTCGGCCTCGATGCCGACCGGCCGCAGGTGCGCAGCCGCGGCCTGCGGCTCGCCCAGAACGCATTCCTCGCCGCCATCGGCCTCCGCACCGCCACCTGACGGATCCGTTAACATACTTCCGCCGTTATCAACCGCCCCCGGAAGCCCCCATGAGCGACTGGTATCGAATCGCGAACGAGGCTGAAATCCCTTCGCCCGCGCTCCTCATCTACCCCGACCGCATCGCGGAAAACATCCGGCGGATGATCGCGATCGCCGGGGCCGCAAGCCGGCTGCGTCCGCACGTGAAGACCCACAAGATGCCCGAGGTGATCCGGCTCTGCCTCGCGCAGGGCATCGATCGCTTCAAGGCTTCGACGATCGCCGAGCTAGAGATGACCGCCGGGGCAGGGGGCCGCGACATCCTGCTCGCCTATCCGGTGGTGGGGCCGGCGGCCGCGCGACTCGTGGCCCTCGCGAAGCACTATCCATCAGTCAGGTTTCGCGCGGTCGTCGACAGCGACCGCGGCATCGACGATCTCGAACGGGCGGCCGCCGCAGCGGGCGTGAAGGCCGACGCGCTCCTCGATCTCAATCTGGGCATGAACCGCACGGGCGTGGCCCCCGGCCCCGAGGCGGTCCGGCTCGCGCGGCGGATCGCCGCATCGCCGAGCCTCTCCTTCGGCGGCCTCCACGCCTACGACGGCCACCTCACCGACGCCGACCACGCCGCGCTAGTCGCCAAGGTCGAGGCGGCCTTCGCCCCCGTCTGGAAGCTTCGCGACGATCTTGCCGCGAGCGGCCTCCCCGTGCCGCTCGTCGTCGCCGGCGGCACGCCCACGTTTCCGATCCTGGCCCCCCGCGGCGACGTCGAGCTTGGGGCGGGCACGACGGTGCTCTGGGACTTCGGCCAGCCGATCACGTCGCCATATCTCGATTTTCTCAATGCCGCCGTGCTGCTCGCGCGGGTGGTGAGCCATCCCGCGCCGGGCCGGCTCTGCGTCGACCTCGGCCACAAGGCCGTCGCCAGTGAGATGCCGCATCCGCGGGTGAGGATCTTCGGCCTCGAGGATGCGACGTTTCCGATGCACAGCGAGGAGCATGTCGTCGTGGAGACGCCGCGGGCCGACGAGTTTCCCGTGGGCACGGTGCTCTACGCCCTGCCGCGGCACGTCTGCCCGTCGGTGGCCCTCCACGAGCATGCGGTAGTGGTTCGCGACGGCCGCGCCGCCGAGCGGTGGCACGTCGCCGCCCGCACCCGCCGGATCACGGTCTGATTCGTGCTCCCGCCGGGCCACGGCTGCCGGCCCCGCGGGCCTACCGCGCGGCGTATTCGTCGAGCAGCGACTCGATCCGCCCGAAGACGTCGGCCATCTGCTCGGCGTCGGGCAGGAGCGTGACGCGGAAGTGGTCGCGGTAGGGCACGTTGAAGCTCGACCCCGGCGCCACGAGCACGTGCTTCCGCTCGAGGAGATCGAGGGCGAAGGCCTGGTCGTCGAAGGCGTTGACGCCGCCGGGCAGCCGGTCGGCATGCACCTTCACGAAGGCATACATCGCCCCCTGCGGCGGAACCACGGAGAGATACTTGCTCTTCCGCACCGCATCGAGCATCGCGGCCCGCGTGGCATGCAGCCGACCACCGGGCTTCGTGAGGTCGAGGATCGATTGATGCCCGCCGAGAGCCGTCTGCACGGCATACTGCCCGGGCACGTTGGAGCAGAGCCGCAGGCTCGCCAAGAGCTCGACCGCCTGGATGTAGTCGCGGGCATGCTCCCGCTCGCCGGAAAACACGAGCCAGCCGACGCGGAGGCCGCAGGCCCGGTAGACCTTGCTCAGGCCGCCGAACGTGAGGCAGAGGAGCGAGTCGTCGAGGCTCGCCGCCGGCACGAACTCCGCGCCGTCGTAGAGCATCTCGTCGTAAATCTCGTCGGCGCAGAAGACCAGATGCCGCTGCCGCGCGATGTCGGCCAGGGCCGCGAGCGTCTGCCGCGGGTAGACCGCGCCCGTGGGGTTGTTCGGATTGATCACGACGAGCGCGCGGGTCCGCGGCGTGATGAGCCGCTCCACCTCGACCGGATCGGGCACGAAGCCCCGCTCGGGGCGGCAAGGATAGTGCACCGCCTTCGCGCCGTGGATCACCACGCTCGCCGTCCAGAGCGGGTAATCGGGG